>JAEWRC010000227.1 GCA_023460175.1 Actinomycetes bacterium | reverse complement strand
GGAGCGGGGCGGGGAACGCCTACCCCCGGGCGTGGGGGTCCTTGATGCGGCGGACGCCCATGCTGCTGCTCTTGACCAGGGCCGGGTCGACTTGGAAGGGCAGCACGGTGTAGTCGGCCATCCGGCGGGCTTCGACGAGGTGACCGGAGGCGCCCGCGGGGCCCAGCGCAGGCCGCGGCGTGGTGGGGTAGTTGCCGGGTTGCAGCAGGGCGGGATTGGCGGCCAGCGGGTCGAAATCCGGGTGGCGCAACGCGGTACCGCCCACGGTGCTCGCGCACCCGCCGAGCAGTAGCGCCGCCGTCAGCCCCAGCGCTGCCGAGCGCAGCTTTCGCACCGTCACCGCGGTGACCCCCTTCCGGCGTCCGATTCGGCAGAGTCTACGGCCGCCCTCAACGCAGTCGGTCTCGAAGTTGGGGCACCAGGGTGTCGTTGAGGTAGCGCGTGGCCGCCGGACCCGCACCGGCCAGCGCGGCCACGGCGTCGGGGTCGTCGACGATGAGTTGAGCGCCGCCGTAGGCGCTGAACGGGTCGGGCAGCCCGCCGAAGGCGCCGTTGCCGGCGGCGGGGTCGGTGCGCACGATCACCGCGACATCGCTGGGGTAGTCGAACAGCGCGTCGGGGTGCAGCGGAATTTCCGGGGCGCCGTCGGGCCGACCGGGCAGCTTCGAGTTATAGGTGAAGCCCAGGCTGGTCAGGTAGGTGCCGGCCGGCGACTCGGCCAGCGCGGCCGACAGTCCCGAGGCGGTGAAATTGAAGACGGTGACGCTCCGGTCGGCGAACCCCGGGTTCTCGGCGCGCAGTGCGGACTGTTCGGCGCCGACGTCGCGGGCCACCTCGGCGGCGCGGGTGCCCTCCCCGAGAATGCCGCCGAGCCAGGACAATTGCAGCTGCGGGGTGAACGGTGCCCCGCTGGTGTTGGGCCGGGTGATGGTCGGTGCGACTGCCGCGAGCCGTTCGTAGAGCCGACGGTCGAGGTCGACGCCGGTGTCGACGATCAGGTCGGCGCGGGCCGCGGCGATCGCCGCGGGGTCGGCCGCCTCGAGGATCGTCGGTTCGCCGTCGAAGAGTTTGCGCAGCCAGCTGGGGACCGTGCCGCCGGGGGCCAGCAGCGCCACCGGCTGGACCCCCAGCGACAGTGCCGTGTCGGCGTCGCCGGGACCCAGCGCCGCGACGGCCGTGGGTCGCTGGTCGAGTCGGGTGGCCCCGAAGGTGTGGGCGAACATCTGCGCCGGATACGGGGTGCGGTCCTCGCCGCGCGGGACCAGCAGCATCGCGCCGACGACCACCGCGACCAGTGCCAGCGCCCCAGCGGTCAGCCACAGTCCGCGACGACGGCTGCGAGGACGGCCGCCCGGCGGGCCCTGGCGGGTGTGCGGACCGCTGTAGTACCCGCTCGGATAGGTCTGGGTGGCGTCGGTCATCCAGTTCGGGGTGGGTTCGCCGTAGGCCGGTGCCGGCGCGCCGGGCTGCGGTTGCCGGGGTTGACCGCCGCCCAACGCCGTCTGCGCGGCGACGGCCAACTCGCGGGCGCTCTGGTAGCGGGCCGCGGGATCCTTGGCCATCGCGGTCGCGATCACCGCGTCGAGGCCCGGCGGCAGCCAGGGCGCCACCTCGGTGGCCCGCGGCGGCGGGCGCATGACGTGCGCCATCATCACCGCCGACATCGGCCCGACGCCCTGGAACGGGGTGCGGTCGGTGAGCATCCGGAACAGCGCGCACCCCAGCGAATACAGATCGGAGCGGTGGTCCAGCGGCCGGCCCTCCACGGCCTCGGGGGAGGCGTAGGCCACCGTGGCGACCATCGATCCGGTGGCGGTGAGCCGGGTGGCGTCGTCGGCGGCGCGGGCAATGCCGAAGTCGGCGAGCAGGACCCGCTCCGCGGGGCCGACGGGCCCGGACAGCAGGAAGTTGGCGGGTTTGATGTCGCGGTGCAGCAGCTTGCGGGAATGGGCGTAGTCCAGCGCCTTGGCGACCTCGGCGACGATGTGCACCGCGCGGGCCGGGTCCATCGGCTCGGAGTCCAGGACCGCACCGGCATCCGTGCCCTCGACGTACTGCATGGCCATCCACAGCCGGCCGTCCTCGGTCTCGCCGCGGGTATACACCCGGACGACGTTCGGATGATCCAGTCCCGCAGCGAGATCCGCCTCTCGACGAAACCGGGCGCGGAACTGTGGGTCGGCGGAGAACTCCGCGGAGAGCACCTTCAGGGCGTCGCTGCGCGGCAGCGACGGGTGCCGCGCCAGGTACACCGTCCCCATGCCGCCGGCGCCGAGTTTGCGCTCGACGGTGTATCCGGCGATCACCGTGCCGGCCGGCATGGTCACGGCGCGACCAACATCAGGTACTGCGCGGCCACCAATTGATGCGCGTCGGCGGGCTGGGGCGAGGTCACCTCGATCAGGTACTCCTCGACCGGTGCCACGCAGTAGGTGAGCGGACCATTGAGGATCGTCGGGTCGTCCTTGGGCGAGGTCAGGCAGCGGGCCGTGGGCATCCCGGCGATCGGCTGGGCCCGGGTGAACTTCCGATCGGAGACTTGGGCGACGAAGCCGTCGGCCAATTGGCCGGCGCCGGTGGCGTCTCGCGTCTGGTAGACGTTGGCCATCGACAGCAGCATCCACTGCAGACCGACCTCGTCGAACAGCGGTTGGTCGCGGACCGGGTCGTCCATGAAGTTCAGGGCGGCGTGCGGTCCGTACACCCCCGAGGCATGGGCGCGCGGGCCCTCGGGGATCACCGGCGACCGGGCGATCAGCCCGGTGGGGTCCGCCGGCAGCGCAGCGAGCTGATCCACGGCCGTGGGAACGAAGCGGTCCAGTGCGGGCCGCTGCTTGTCCACCGTCGACAACGCCAAAGTGATTGCGTCCTCGGCGGATTTGTGCTGAGTCAGCTGCGCCAAGACATAGGGGCCGTGGGCGGTGAAGGCGCGCACCGAGGTCCAGCCGTCGCTGTCGGACTGGTACAGCAGCAGCTCCGGTCGGTCCTCGCGGGGGACGGCACGCCACTGCTTCTCCGGGCTCGGATTGACCACGATCGGGTTCTGCAGGGTGGCCTCGCCCATGTCCCGGGCCGCCGCGGCGGCGTTGTCGGGGCCGGCGAAACGCAGCACCACGTTGGTGACGCGGGTCAACGAGGCCGGTCGGGTGCCCGCCGAACTCTGGAAGCCCGTGACGAAGTCGTGCGGGCGCACCGCGGGCGGGATCAACGAGTTCAGGAAGGTCATCCCCAACGACTCGGGACTGACCACGGGTCCGTTGGGAACCGGTGGTACGCCGTTCAGCGTCGCGTCCACCTCGAAGGGCAGCACCACGAACTCGGCCATCCGGCGGGCCTCCAGCAACGCGCCGGCCGCCCGGTCGCCGGCGGTGCCCAGCGCCGGTCGCGGCGTGGTGAGCAGGTCGCCCGGGTCGAGCAGGGCGGTGTTCACCGTGCGGGGGTCCGCCCGCGGATCGCGAATGGCGGTGCCGCTGTGCACCGTTGCGCAGCCACCGAGCAGCAGCAGCACTGCGGCAGCCGCGACGGCGCGTAGCGCGCTCCGACCCATCCGCCGCCCCCCTCGTTCCTGCCGTCGCATCATCGGCCGCAAGCAAATCTACCGGTTGTTCACCTCGGAACGTGGCCGGGATCACGGGGTGCGCCGCGCGAACTCGACCCTCAGACGACCGATCCCCGGTGGACGCACCCTCGAGAGGGGCATCCGCCGGGGATCGGCTACACGAATTTGTTCGGTTGTGCGGTCAGCGAACGCCGAGGATCAGGGCAGCTCGTCGAAGGTGTCCGAGGTGCCGCAGCGGTTCTGGGCGTCGACCAAGGGGGCCCGGATACCGGCCAGCTCGGCGGCGACCTGCGGGTTGGCCTCGAAGTACTCGTCCTGAGCCGCGGTGATGGCCGCCTTGTCGGAGCCCTCGAGATCGGTGTAGAAGGCGTTGACCTCCGGGTGGGTGAACAGGTACGCCGAGGTCGAGGCGGCCACCCCGGACGCGATGCCGGCCAGGTCGGCGGCGGTGCAGTTGGGCGGCAGGGGATCGGCGGACACGGTCGGAGCGACGGCCAGGATCGCCGCGGCGGCACCGGTGCCGATGAGCCCCACGGCGAGACGGCGGGCGATGGAAGACATAGCGGCTCCTTAGCTATCGGGGATCAAATCGGGTCGTGACGATCGGAAGTTCCGTTAGGCATTAAAGCATCGTGGCCGCGGTGGCACCGGACTTGACCTCCGGGTGCGTTCCGCCGCAGGGGCGCTGTTCACACCCGCTGCGCGAGCTCCCACGCGCGTTCGGCCATGGCGCGGTAGCGATTACGGAACACGTCGGTGCCGGCGCGCGCATCGGCGGCGTTGCCGTCCAGTCCGCGCCGCCACACCCCGGCCACGATCGAGGCCAGCCGGAACATCGAGAAGACCAGGAACACGTCCAGCGACTCGGGAATCGGTCGGCCGGCGTGTTCGCAGTAGGCCGCGACGAACTCGTCCTGGCTCGGAATCCCGGTGCCGCTCAAGTCCTCTCCCGCGACACCCTCCAGTCCGGTGGGCCCGGCGTCGAAGTGATAGGTCAGGCAGGTGTAGGCCAGATCGGCGAGTGGATGACCGATGGTGGCGAGTTCCCAGTCCAGGACCGCGACGATGCGGGGTTCGGCGGGATCGAGCAGGACGTTGCCCAGGCGGTAGTCGCCGTGGGCGATGCACGCGGGTTCGGTGTCGGGTGGAAGATGTCGCGGCAGCCAGTCGGCGAGCAGATCCATCTGCGGCATCTCCTCGCAGCGGGCCGCCTCCCACTGCCGGGTCCACAGCGCGACCTGCCGTTCCAGGTAGCCGTCGGGCCGGCCGAAGTCCGCCAGTCCGGCCGCGCGCCAGTCGACCCGGTGCAGCGCGGCGAGCACCCGGGCCAGATCCAGGTAGGTCGCGGCGCGCTCCCCGGGGGTGCCGTCGCGCAGCACCCGGTCCGGGAAGACCCGGCCGGGCACGTGGTCCATCACGAAAAACGCGGTGCCGATGACGCTTTCATCGGTGCACAGCAGCCGGGCCGGCGGTACCGGCACATCGCTGCCGGCGAGCGCGGAGATCACGCGGTATTCGCGTTCGACGGCGTGGGCGCGGGGGAGCAGCTTGCCCGGCGGCTTCTTGCGCAGCACGTACTGACCGTCCGCGGTGGCCAGGTGATACGTCGGATTGCTCTGGCCGCCCTGGAATTGGCGGATCTGCACGTCGCCGTCGAAGCCCGGGAGGTGCTCGCGCAGATACCGGGCCAGCGCGGCCTCGTCGAGGCGATGGGCCGGCAGCACCGGCACCAGTTCGGCTTCGCCACCCGGCGCGGTCATGAGGCCTCCAGTTCGGTGAGCAGGGCGGCGATCGCCGATTCGGCCGGCGCCGGAAGCGGCTGGTCTGCCTCGGCGGCCTCGATGAGGTTCACCGACAGCCCGGCCGCCAGCGCGGCGTCGTCGGCGGTGAGGCTGGTCCGGTGCCGCGCGGCGAACAGGCGTTGCCCCACCGAGGCTTTCGGCGTGGCGGCGACCCTGAGCATGAGCTCGTCGTAGCGGCGGCGAACCCCGCCGAGCGCGATGACCAGCGCGGGCGCGCCGGGCGCATTGCGCGCCGCCTCGCCGGCGACGGCGCGGAGGTTACGCAGATCCGACAGGATGGCGGTGGCCGCGGAGTGGTATTCGGGTGCGTTCGGGTCCGGCAGCGCGCCGATGGCGGTGTCGACACTCTTGAGCGCCAGTTGGATGGTCTGGGCGATCAGCGGCGAGGCCACCGAGGTCGAGATCACCTGCGTGGCTTCCGCATCGGGGGACGGCGCACCCTGCCGGATCCCGGAGATGGCGCCCGGCGGCCACTGCAGGATCTGTTCGAGCTTGGCGCGAGTGCTCTCGTGCGGCCAGCTGCGGCCCTTCTCGAAGGAGATCAACGCCCCGGCGTTGATGATCTTGTCGCGCGCTAGGCCGCGCTGGGTGAGCTCGAGTTCGCGCCGGCGGGCCGCGACCGCCGCGCCAGCCCGGGCGATGCTGGGGTCGACGGGTTCCTCGACCGTGGTCTCCTCGGACCGGGTGTCGTCACCGAGGTACAACTGGACCGCGAAGCCGTCGGCGTCGCCGAGCTTGAGCGTCATCCGGTCGGTGACGGGCAGTGCATCGTGCCGGACCCCGTCGACGAACATGCCGTTGCGGCTGCTGTCGACGGCGACCCAGCCGCCGCCCTCCGGACGTAGCCGGACGTGGGTCCGCGACATCCAGCCGAAGTCGAAATGGATGCTCGAGTCGGGGTCGCGGCCGATGGTGATCTCGCCGTCGGCGGGATCGGCGGACCGGGTCAGCCCGCCGCAGCGCACGGTCAGCCTCGGTGGGCTCGCGGGGTCGGGATTTGCTGCTCCGGTCGCCGCGGAGTCCATCGTCGCCACGCCCTCCTGCTACATCATCGCTACGTCTTCGGGATTCCAGGCGAGCATAGCGCAGGATAACCGTTGCGCTGCTACATTTTGCTGACGGGTCGGCCGGTGACGTCGATCACCAGGGCGTGCTCTAAACTGAGCGAGTGCACAGCAGCCCTGTACGCCCCCGGGTTTCAGGAGGGCATTCATGAAACCAGCCCCGTTCGCCTACCACCGCCCGCACGATCTCGAAGACGTGCTCGCCCTGCTCGACGAGCTGGGTGAGGACGCCAAGATCCTCGCCGGCGGGCAGAGCCTGACGCCGATGCTGGCGTTGCGCCTGACGTTCTTCGAAAACTTGGTGGATATCTCCCGCCTCGCCGAACTCCAAGGCATCGAACGCCGCGGCGACACCGTCTGGGTGGGCGCGGGAACCACCCACGCCACCGTCGGCGTCGACGAGGTGGTCCGCGACGACGTCCCGCTGCTCAACCGGGTGACCCCGCTGATCGGTCATTTCCAGATCCGCAACCGGGGCACGCTCGGCGGGGCGGTGGCCCACGCCGACCCGGCCGGCGAGTACCCGACGACGGCGTTGACGCTGGACGCGGTGATCGAGGCGACGTCCTCGGCCGGGCGGCGCGAGATCCCCGCCGCCGACTTCTTCACCGGACTGTGGGAGACCACCCTGGCGCCGGGCGAGGTGCTCACCGCCGTCGGCTTCCCGGTGTGGGGCGGCCGCAGCGGCTTCGCGGTCCATGAATTCGCGCGCCGCCACGGCGATTTCGCGATCGCCGGCGCCACCGTCGCCACCGAGATCGACGACGACGGCCGGGTGCGGCGCTGCAACATCGGACTGCTGGGACTGGGTTCCACCCCGCGGCGCGCCCGTGAGGCCGAGCAGGCCGTGATCGGTCGCGCGCTGTCCGATCTGCAGACGCCCGGGGCCGCCGAGGAGCTGGGCCAATTGGCGATGCGCGGGCTCGATGACATCCCCGCCGATCAGCAGGGGTCGGTGTCCTACCGCACCCGCGTGGGCGCCGCGATGGTGTCGCGGGCCATCACCGATGCCGTCACCGAGGCCAGCAGGGAGAACGCATATGCATGAGCACATCGTCGAGATGACCGTCAACGGCCGCGACGTGGAGTCCGTGGTCGAGCCGCGAATGACGTTGGCGGACTTCGTCCGTGAGCGCTGCGGCCTGACCGGGACGCACCTGGGTTGCGAGCACGGCTCCTGCGGTGCGTGCACCGTGCTGCTCGACGGCGTCGCGGTGCGCGGTTGCCTGGTGTTCGCCGTGCAGGCCGACGGCAAGGAGGTGTCCACCGTCGAGGGGGTGGCCGCCGCCGACGGCGAACTGTCGCCGGTGCAGGCCGCCATGCGCGACTGCCACGGGCTGCAGTGCGGGTTCTGCACGCCGGGCTTCGTCATGTCGATCACCGCGCTGCTCCGGGACAATCCGAACCCCTCCGACGAGGAGATCCGCGAGGGCCTGTCCGGCAACTTCTGCCGCTGCACGGGCTATCAGGGCATCGTCAACGCGGTCCACCAGGTGGTCGAGGCGGGCGACGCGCAGCGCGTCTGACGCCACGGCGGCCGCATGGCGCGGTGGGCCACACGGCGGTGATCCAAACGCAACGAGGGCGGAGATTCTGCAGAATCTCCGCCCTCGTGCACTTCCGGTTCCGTGGGGGTCAGCCGAGCTGGGCCCCCGGCGGCAGCACCACGACCAGGGGCTGGCGCGAGCGCCGGCCGCCGAACAGCAGCCCGAGCGCCAGTCCCGCCACCAGGCCGGCGGCCACCGGCAGCGCACGCTTGGCCATCGGCGCCGCGATCACCGAGAGCAGATCCAGCGAGGCGGCGTCGTCGTCATGGGTATTCGGTTGCGCCGCAGCGGCCGTCGCACCGGCGGGCGCCGACGACAGCGATGCGGTCTGCGCGGGGGAGGTGCCGGACAGATCGGCCTCCAAGCGCGCGGCGAACTGGTCGATGAGCTTGCCGGCCACATCGGCGAGCACCCCGCGGCCGAACTGCGCGGCCTTGCCCGAGATGGTCAGATCGGTGGTCAGCACGCACGTGCAGGAGTCGCCCTCGTCCTTGAGTTCGGCGGTGACCAGCGCGGCGGCGTTGCCCTGGCCGCGGGTCTCCTTGCCGCTGGCCTTGATCACGGCGCGGTGGGCCTGCTCGTCTTTCTCCTTGAACGCCGCGTTGCCCTGGTACTGCACGGTGATGGGGCCGACCTTCACCTTCACCGCGCCGGTGAAGGCGTCGCCGTCGACCGACAGCAGCTGGGCGCCGGGGATGCACGGCGCGATGCGCTCGACATCGGTCAGCACTTCCCAGGCCTGGTCGATCGGAACGGGGACGCGAAACTCGTTGACCAACTCCACTTTTTACTGTCCTTTGCTCTGGGTCTTCTGGGCGGCCTCTTCGATCGCCGCGACGATCGTGGCCGGGGTGGCGGGCATCTTCGTGATGGTGACGCCCAGCGGGGCCAACGCGTCGTTGATGGCGTTGATGACCGCCGGCGGGGAACCGATGGCCCCGCCCTCGCCGCAGCCCTTGTAGCCACCGACGCCGGGGCCGGGGATCTCGACGTGGCCGAACTCGATGTTGGGCACCTCGGTGGTGGTCGGCAGCAGGTAGTCGACGAACGTCGACGACAGCGGGTTGCCGTCGGCGTCGTAGGCCTGATGCTCGAGCAGCGCGCCACCGATGCCCTGCACCGTTCCGCCCGCGACCTGTCCCTCGACGACGTTCGGGTTGATCATCGGCCCGACGTCCTCGCTGACGATGTAGCGGTTCAGCGTCACGTGGCCGGTGACGATGTCGACCTCGCAGGTGCAGGCGTGAGTCGCGTTGGCCCAGTGGATCATTGCCGTCGGCGGCGAGACGAACCGCGCCGTGGCCTCCAGCAGCGCCGAGGTGCCCGGGGGCAGCTGGGCCGTGTCGTAGTAGGCGCGATAGGCGATGTCGGCGAAGCTCACGCTCTTGCTGTCGTCACCGATGACGCCGGCCTTCGAGTTCGCCAGCTCGATCTCGCCGGCCTCGACGCCCAGCATCGCCGCGGCGATCGCCGTCACCTGCCGACGCAGGATGGTGCCGGCCTCCTCTACGGCGCCGGCGGTCATGGGACCGCTGCGGCTGCCCTGGGTGCCCGCCCCGTACGGGGTCACCGCGGTGTCGCCCTGGATGCTCGACACGTCCTCGATGTCGGCGCCCAGCGCGTCGGCGGTCAGCTGCACGACGGTGGTCTCGATGCTGTTGCCGGTCGAGCCGCCGTTGACGTAGACGTTGATCTTGCCGGTGGACTCCATTCGGATGGTCGCGCCCTCGGTGCCGAGGTGGCCGGTGGCCGCGCCGGTGGGCTCGATGTACGCCGAGAAGCCGAGGCCGATGTAGCGACCCTGCTCGAGCGCCTCGCGCTGCTCCTTGCGGAAGCCCTCGTGGTCGAGGATCTTCACGGCCTGCTCGAAGGTGTCGGCCGGTGCGACGTGGTCGTACGGCATGCCGTTGGGGTTGAAGTACGGCATCTCGTCGCCGCGCAGGATGTTGCGACGCCGCAGTTCCACCGGGTCCATGTCCATCTGCCGGGCGGCGATGTCGAGCAGGATCTCCCGCGACAACGTCTCGTACTGCCACGGGCCGCGGTAGGCCGCCAGCCCGGCAGTGTTGGAGAACACCGTCTGATAGTTGAAGCTGCACTTGGGCACCCGGTACGGGCCGGGGAAGAACATGCCGATGGCCGCGGTGGTCAGCACCGGGTACGGCGTCGGGTAGGCGCCGATGTCCTGCACGAAATCGATGTCGCCCGCGACGATCGCGCCCTCGGCGTCGAAGGCCATCCGCACCTTGCCGTCGACGTGCCGGGCCTGGCCGGCCGTCATCAGGTTCTCGCGACGATCCTCGATCCACTTCAGCGGGCCGGTCACCTTGCGCGCGGCCAGCAGGATGCACATGTCCTCGCGCATCGGGACGACCTTCTGGCCGAAGCCACCGCCGGTGTCGCGCATGATCACCCGCACGTTCTGGGCCGGCAGGCCCAGCAGGCGGGCGGTGAACGCGCGCAACTCGTGCGGGGCCTGGGTCGAGGCCCACACCGTCAGTTCGCCCGGGGCGGCCTGCCATTCGACCACCAACCCGCGGGTCTCCATCGGCACCGGCACGTAGCTCTGCTGATAGATGTGCGCCTGGGCGACGTGGGCCGCGGCGGCGAACACCTCCTCGTCCGGCGGCATGCCGGCCATCCCGCCGGCCTGGTTGTCCGGGTACTGCTCGTGCACGATGTGGCCGTGCTCGGCGGCCACCTCGACGGCCTTGGTGAAGTCGGCGACGGCCGGCATGGGCTCGTAGTCGACGTCGACCAGTTCCAGCGCATCCTCGGCGATGTAGCGGTCCTCGGCGATCACGATGGCCACCGGGTCGCCGACGAACTTCACCTCGTCCTCGGCCAGCGGCGGGCGCGGGGTGTCGGGAACGTCCTTGCCCGCCACCGCATGCCAGGCCTCGAGCACGTCGGGGTTGATGTCCTTGGCGGTGAGCACCGCGATGACTCCCGGGTGCGCCAGCGCGGCGGCGGCGTCGATCTTGCTGACCTTGGCGCGGGCGAACGGGCTGCGGACGAAGCAGGCGTGCAGCATGCCCGGCCGCGTGACGTCGTCGACGAAGGTGCCGTGCCCGGTGAGCAGGCGGTTGTCCTCCACGCGCGGCACTCGTCTGCCGGCATACCGGCTGGCCGGCCGGGAGTCGGTCTCGAGAGCAGTTTCAGCCATCGGCAATCGTCCCCATTTCGTCACGCAGCGGGCTGCGCTGCTAAGCACTCGCTCAGCAGCAGCGTACTAGCTGGGTTTCAGCGAGTACAGGACTGTCTCAGCCACCCGGGCGGTTGGTGAACCAGACGTTCTCTTCGCGCAGGTTGCGGCTGCGCCAACCGTCCGGGGTGCGCACCAGTTCGTGGTGGTAGTAGCCCCCGCACGCGCTGGTGTCGGCCATCCCCGGCAACTGCATGGGGTTGTAGAACATGGCCCGCACCCGGGCGGTGTCGCCGTCGGAGTCGAGCACCTCGACGTTGGTGATGTAGTGCATGCTCCACGGCAGCACACCGAAATTGGCCGCGAACCACTGCACCACCTCCTCGCGATTCCCCACGACGGCACCGGCGGAGCTGTAGTCGATGTGCGCATCCTCGGTGAACACCGAGCGGTACAGCTCCCAGTCCTTGCCGTCGACCGCGCGGGCGTAGCGGTTGAGCAGCGCGGTGATCTCGGCGATCTCGCTCACTCGGGCATGCCGATGGTCTTGATCGCGAGGTACTCCTCATAGCCGTGGTTGCCGTTGCGGTAGCCGAGTCCGGACTGCTTGGTGCCGCCGAAGGGCGAGTCGATGCCGAAGTGGCTCTTGCCGTTGATCGTGACGTTGCCGGTGCGCATCCGGGTGGCCACCGAGAACGCGCGGTCGACGTCGGCGCTCGAGACCTCGCCGGACAGCCCGTAGATGGTGTTGTTGGCGATGGCGACCGCGTCGTCGTCGGTGTCATACGGCGTGACGGTCAGGACGGGACCGAAGATCTCCTCCTGGGCGATCTGGGAGTCCGGGTCGACGTCGACCAGCAGGGTGGCCTCGGTGTAGTAGCCGACCGGCAGCGCCTCGGGAATGCCGCCGCCGGTGACCAGCCGCGCCCCGGAGTCGATGCCGGACTTGATGAGCCCGAGCACCTTCTGCCGCTGCGTCTCGCTGATCTGCGGGCCCTGCATGTTGCCCGCCGTCCAGGGATCGCCGACCGGGAAGTTGGCCATGCTGGTCTTGAGGATCTCGATGCCCTCCTCGTAGCGCGAGCGCGGCAGCAGGATGCGGCTGGGCAGGATGCAGCTCTGCCCGGACATGACGCAGGCCATCATCGCCGCCAGCGGCAGTGAGGAATTGAAGTCGGCGTCATCGAGCACGATGTGGGCGGACTTGCCGCCGAGTTCCAGCAGGGTCTTCTTCACCGTGGGTGCGCCGGCGGCGAGGATGGCGCGGCCGGTGGCCGTGGAGCCGGTGAAGGTGATCATGTCGACCCGCGGGTCGGCGCTCAGGGCGGCGCCGACCTCGTTGGCGTTGGAGGTCACGACGTTGAAGACGCCGGCGGGGATGTCGGTTTCCTCGGCGACGATGCGGCCGAGTTCGCTGCCCGACCACGGGGTCAGCTGGGCGGGCTTGAGGACGACGGTGTTGCCGGCCATCAGCGCCGGGATGGTCTCGGCGATGTTGAGGTAGAACGGCACGTTCCACGGGGTGATCGCCCCCACCACGCCGACGGGCTCGTAGTGCAGCTTGCGCCGGGCCGGGCCCAGGGGAGTCTGGTGCACGCCGTTGTCGACGAGGTAGTCGAAGTCCCGACCGTGCTCGGCCCAGTGCTTGACCTCGGCGATGGGGCTTTCGATCTGGCTGCCGCTGACCGTGACCGGACAACCGACCTCGGTGATCAGGATGCGCCGCAGCCGCTCCTGGTTCTTCTCCAGCGCCGCGTGCAACTGCATCAGGCAGTTGAAGCGGAAGTCCTTGTCCCGCGACCAGTCGGTCTCGTCGAACGCGCGCCGCGCCGCGCCGACCGCGCGCGCCATGTCCTCGACGGTGCCGTCGGTCGCGGTGCCGGCGACCTGCTCGCTGGCCGGGTGGATCACGTCGAACGTGGCGCCGCCGGCGGTCTCGGTCAGCTCTCCGTCGATCAGCATGCGCGGCTCGCCCGCCAACACACCGGTCTCGTTCTGCACACTCGTCATCGTCGACACCCTCACAAGCACTCGGAAACGTGGTTACTGCGACAGTTTTACAGAGATTGTCGACTATGTCACCCACGTCCGGGTGCCGGAATGGCCACGAAAAAGCCGCCGAGCGCGAGGCTCGGCGGCCGGGACGGTGTCGGTTCACGCCTCTCGGCGAGTGGTCGCTCGTGGCGACGGTTTCTGATGGGGCCCGGGGTAGATCCGCCACCGTCGCTGGGTGCAACCAGGTGAGCACCCGAGGTATTCCCGCATAGGGTTGCGGGTGGACACCTGAGACCTGGAGGCACGATGAGCACCGTTGGAACCGTCACCCTCAACGACGGGTCGCAGATCCCGCAGCTCGGCTTCGGGGTGTACGAGATCCCGCCGGCGGACACCGCGACCGCGGTGCGCCAGGCCCTCGAGATCGGCTACCGCCACATCGACACCGCCCAGATGTACGGCAACGAGGCCGGGGTGGGGCAGGGGATCCGCGACGCCGGGCTGGACCGCAGCGAGGTCTTCGTGACCAGCAAGTTGAACAACTCGAATCACGAACCCGACACCGCCCGAAGGTCTTTCGACGCCACGCTGGCCGCCCTGGGCAGCGAGTACGTCGACCTGTTTCTGATCCACTGGCCGCTGCCCACCCGCTACGGCGGAGATTTCTTGTCCACCTGGAAGGTGCTCGAGGAGTTCGCCGCCAGCGGCCGCGCGCGCAGCATCGGCGTCTCGAACTTCCTGCCCGCGCACCTGGACGTGTTGGCCAAGGGTTCGGCGACCGTCCCCGCGGTCAACCAGATCGAAGTTCACCCGTACTACCCCAACGACGAGGTGCGCGCCTACGGCCTGGAACACGAAATCGCCACGGAGGCTTGGGCGCCGATCGCCAAGGGGCGGGTGCTGGGCGACCCGACGATCACCGCCATCGCCGAGCGCCTCGGCAAGACGCCGGCCCAGGTGGTGCTGCGCTGGCACGTTCAGCGCGGCGACATCGTCTTCCCGAAATCGGTCTCGCCGCAACGGATGAAGGAGAACACCGGCCTGTTCGACTTCGCCCTCGACGGGCAGACCATGGCCGACATCAGCGGGCTGGACAAGGGCGTCCCGGGCCGGCTGGGTCCCGATCCGAACACCTTCGACTGGATACCCGAATGAGCGAACCGCGACTGGACGGCCGGTCGGCCGTCGTCGTCGGCGGCACCCGCGGCATCGGGCGGGCGGTCGGCGAGCTGCTGGCCGCCCTCGGCGCGGCGGTCATGGTCAACGGGCGCGACGAGACCGCGGTGCAGCAGAGCGTGGCCGCCATCCGCGAGCGCGGGCATACCGCCGCCGGTTTCACCGGCTCCCCGTCGGACGAAGGCACCGCCGCGGCGCTGGTGGACGCCGCCGCGGTCGCCCACGGCGAACCCGACATCCTGGTCAACTGCGCCGGCATCGCCGAACCCGTGGGCTCGTCGATCCTGACCGTCACCGGCGCGCAGTTCCAGGAGCTCATCGACGCCCACCTCGGCACCGTCTTCCACACCTGCCGGGCCGTCGCGCCGCGAATGGTCGCCCGCGGCGCCGGGGCCATCGTCAACACCAGCTCGTTCGCCTTCCTCGGCGACTACGGCGGCACCGGCTATCCGGCCGGCAAGGGCGCGGTCAACGGCCTGACGATGGCGATCGCGGCCGAGCTCGCCGAGCACGGCGTGCGGGCCAACGTGGTGTGCCCGGGCGCCAAGACCCGATTGTCGACCGGACCCGACTACGAACAGCAGATCACCGAGCTCAATCGGCGGGGCCTGCTCGACGACGCCTCGACGCACGGCGCCCGCGACGTGGCGCCGCCGGAATACGTCGCACCGCTGTACGCCTACCTGGTCAGCGACCTCGCCTCAGCGGTGAGCGGGCAGATCCTGATCGGCGCGGGCGGCTTCGTCGGGCGTTTCGACCGGCCCACCCCGACGCTGCTCGGCTATCGCGATCATCACGACACGGCGCCGTGGACGCTGTCCGAGCTGCACGGCATGGTCGGCGGCTGAGTCAGCCGACCGGCCGCGGCGTGACGGTCACCGTGCCCGCGCCGGGCGTGGGACGCTGCGCCCCGCCCTGCTGGCCCTGGTCGGCGGGCATCGACGGGTTGCTGCCGGCGACGCCGCCGGGCACCGAACCGCCGGGCGGCACCAGGCGGTGGGTGTTGGGCGCGCCGGGCCGCTCCTGGCCGGGCGCGAGGTTGCA
>JAEWRC010000226.1 GCA_023460175.1 Actinomycetes bacterium | reverse complement strand
GTGCTGGCCGCCGCCGGTGGCCGCCTCGACGGCGCGGTGCTGGCCGCCGGTGTGGGGCCCACTCCGGGGCCGGGGCGGGCCCGGATCATCTTCGAGGTCAACTACTTCGGGGTCGCCGAGCTGCTCGAGGCGTGGCGACCGGCGCTGGCGCGCGGTGCCGCCGCGGGTCCGTCGGCCAAGGTGGTGGTGATCTCGAGCAACTCGACGACCACCATCCCGCTGGTGCCGCGGCGGGCGGTGCGCGCCCTGCTGGGCGGGGACGTCGAGCGCGCCGCGCGTGCGGTGCGCCTGTTCGGGGCCAATGCGCCGTCGATCGCCTACGGCGCCTCGAAGATCGCGGTGTCGCGGTGGGTGCGTCGCCAGGCCGTGACGCCCCCGTGGGCGGGCGAGGGCATCCGGCTCAACGCGCTGGCGCCGGGTGCGATCCTGACCCCGCTGCTGGAGAAGCAGTTGGCCACGCCCAAGGAGGCGAAGAACATCCGGGCGTTCCCGGTGCCGGTGGGTGGCTTCGGGGCGCCGGATCAGCTGGCGGACTGGATGGTGTTCATGCTGTCGGACGCCGCGGATTTTCTCTGTGGCAGCGTGATCTTCGTCGACGGTGGATCGGATGCCTACTTCCGCGCCGACGACTGGCCCACTCGCCCGTCGCTGACGGGGACCCCGCGCTATCTGTGGCGGTTCGCCCGCGCCGCGGTCAAGAACCGCGATTCCCGCAGGTAACGCGGCGTCGAGGACTAATCTGAAGACCAGCCGAACAAAGGAGTTGGTCATGACACGCCGAGATCGCGATCGTGAAGGACCAAGGCCCTTCTCCAACGACGGCTGCCGATGCGGCTGCGAGAAGTGCAGAGGCTCGTCGCATTGCCGCAACGTGGCCGCGGGGTGCGCCATCCGCAAGTAGCCGGCCAGGCAGGGGGTACCGAACTGTTGGGTGATATGTGAGCAAACATGATCAAATGTGTGTTTCGCTGAGTGTGTGATGTTGGCTGGGTGGGCGCGTGCGGGTGGTGTGCATCCGCAGACGGCGTATCGGTGGTTCCGTGAGGATCGGACGCCGCTGCCTGCTCACCGGTGGGAGTCGGGGACGATCTGGGTCGACGCCGCGGCCAACGGTGAGGCTGGTGGCACAGTCGTGTACGCGCGGGTGTCAACGCATTGTCGGACCCGTGTGCTTCGGTGGTGGTCGTGGAACATCGTGACCGGCTCGCGCGCTTCGGGGTTGAGTATCTCGAAGCCGCGTTGTCTGCCCATGGTCGCAAGGTTGTCGTCACCGATCAGGGCGAGACCGCCGATTATTTGGTGCGCGACATGATCGAGGTGCTGACCTCGATGTCCGCGCGCCTGTATGGCCGCCGCGGGGCGCGCAACCGTGCGACGTGGGCGGTGACGGCCACCAGACAGGTAGAGGTTGTTGCCGGTGGTTAGGTTCGAGATACCCGAGGGTTGGACGGCGCAGGCCTACCGGTACGCACTGGATCCGACACCAACACAGTTGCGGGCGTTGGCGTCTCATGCTGGTGCGGCACGGTTCGCGCACAATCACATGTTGGCGTTGGTGAAAGCGGTGATGGATCAGCGGGCTGCCGAGTGCAGCTACGGCATCGACGGGGCCGAGCTGACTCCGGTGTTGGGGTGGTCGTTGCCGGCGTTGCGCAAGGTGTGGAATCAGCGCAAGGACTCGTGCGCGCCGTGGTGGGCGGAGAACTCCAAGGAGGCCTACAACACCGGCCTGGACGGGCTGGCCCGCGGTCTCGATGCCTGGTCGAAATCCCGAAAAGGTGAGCGGGCCGGCAGGACGGTCGGTTTCCCGCGGTTCAAGTCGGCCCGCGCCCCGCGTTCGGTGCGGTTCACCACCGGTGTCATCCGGTGCGAGGCTGATCGCCGCCACATCAGCCTGCCGCGCCTCGGTGCGGTCCGGACCCACGAGTCGACCCGTAAGTTGGCCCGCCGAATCGAGGCCGGGACGGCGCGGATCTTGTCGGCCACCGTGCGCCAAGACAGCGCCGGACGGTGGCACTGCTCGTTGCACACCATCGTCGCGGGCAAGGGGCGACCCGCGCACGCAGGCCGGTCGACGCATCCGGTGGTCGGGGTCGACGTCGGGGTCAAAGCCGACGCCCTGCTCGTGGTGGCCAGCCCCGACGGTGTGGAAGTCGACCGGATCGGCGCGCCGAAGTCGCTGACAGCCGCGCAGGGCCGGTTGCGGGCGCTGCAGCGACGCGCTGCCCGCCAGCACGGCCACTACGATCCGGGCACCAAGACCGAGCAGGCACCGTCGAAGCGGTGGCGAAAAACTCAGGCCCGCATCGGGCGTACCCATGCTCATGCCGCCGCGGTGCGCCGTGACGTGCTGCACAAGGCGACCATCGCGTTGGCCCAGCAGCACGACGTCGTGGTGGTCGAAACACTCAACGCCGCAGGCATGCGCGCCAAGGGAGGGGCTTACAAACGGGCCTCAACCGGGCGCTGGCTGATGCCGCGCTGGCTGAGGTGCGGCGCCTGCTGGGCTACAAAACGCGGTGGTATGGCAGCCGGTTGATGGAGGCCGACCGGGTTTTCCCGTCGTCGAAGATGTGCACGGTTTGTGGGAGGCGAAAGTCAAACCTCACCCTGGCCGATCGGGTCTTCGAATGTGACGACTGCGGCCATCGGATCGATCGTGATCTGGGGGCTGCGATCAACCTCGCCCGACTCGGCGCACCCACACAGTTGGGTGATCAGAGTCTCGCCGGGAGTGGCCCGGTGGCAGGACGTGGAGCCATGCGTGAGACCGAACCCGCGCCAGCGGGCGAGGCAGTGGGCGATGAAGCGTCAACCCCGCACCACCACCGGGTGGATCAGACGGGGACCGCCTCACCGCAAGGCGAGGCTGCCTGATGAACAAGCGCACTCACGATCGCTCACCAAAAGGCAACGGTGGTGTGAACGCACCGAGATCCGCGGTCCCGGACCGCGAACTGGAAGACAAGCATCGTCGGCTGTGGGGGCTGGGGGACTACCCGACCATCGCGGCCGAAGTGGTGGCGCCGCTGGGCCAGGCGTTGGTCTCCGCGGCCCGGATCGGACCGGGCATGCGGGTGCTCGACGTGGCCGCCGGCACCGGCAACGCGGCGCTCGCCGCTGCGGCGGCCGGCGCCGACGTCACGGCCACCGACCTGGTGCCGGAGCTGCTCGAGAGTGGCGAACAGCGCGCGGCGGCACAGGGTTTGGAGCTGACCTGGAAGGCCGCCAACGCCGAGGCGTTGCCGTTCGCCGACGGTGAGTTCGACATTGTGATGTCCTGCATCGGGGTGATGTTCGCACCGCACCACCAGCGGGCGGCCGCCGAACTGGCCCGGGTGTGCAGGCCCGGAGGCACCATCGCGGTGCTCAGCTGGACCCCGGAGGGATTCGTCGGCCGGATGTTCGCGGCGATGCGGCCGTACGTGCCCGCGCCACCGGCCGGCGTCTCGCCGCCGCCGCTGTGGGGCAGTGAGGGCCACGTCGTGGCCCTGCTCGACGGCGACGTCGACGACCTGATCACCGAGCGGCACGCGCTGGCCGTGGACCGGTTCGCCGACGGCGCCGCGTTCCGTGACTATTTCAAGGCCAACTACGGGCCGACGATCGTCGCCTACCGCGGCATCGCGGATCACCCGACCAGGTGGCAGAGTTGGACGCGGCGCTGGCCGAACTCGGCGACTACGCGCTGGCCGAGGAGTCGGGGATGGAGTGGGAGTACCTGGTGGTCGTTGCGCGCCGCGCCGCGGCCTATTGACTCCGGTTACGGTGGGGCTTCGCCGCGTCCGATGATTTCCAGTCCTGCCATCGCTTGGGCGGCACCGGCGGCGTCGGTCCGCTCCATGACGAAGCCCATGTGGATGATGACCCAGTCACCCGGGGCCAACGATTGGTCGGGCAGCATGCCGATGTTCACCTTGCGATGCTCACCGGCGACATCGACGAGTGCGAGCTGACCGGAATACCCGTCGAGTAGCCGAACCACCTGGCCGGGAATGCCAAGGCACATCAGTCCGCGCTCCCCGACAGCGCGCCGTCGGATACCAGCAACGACGCCACGGTGGTCTCGACTGCCTGCACCGCACCGGGAACCGCGCCGCGGACCGGATCGGACAGACCGATCCCCTCGGCGACGGCCTGTACCTGGCAGCCGACCACGATGGTGCGTGGCGGGCTGCCGCCGAGTGCTCGGAGGCTGGCGAACACCGCGGCGGGATCCATCCCGTGGGCGTCCAGCATCGGCACCGTCTCAGGCGATTCGCGATCGACCTCGAAGACCCGCACCTGTCCGGGGGCACCCCGGTCCGGGAGCGCATCGACGAGCACCAGGATGCCGCAGCCGTACAGCAGGTCGTAGGCCAGGTGCATGCCGCGGATACCGTAATCGACGACGCACACATCGGGATTGTCGACGACGACGTGTTGAATCACCTCGGGGCCGAAGCCGTCGTCGCCGAGAAAGATGTTGCCGATCCCGGCAACGAGGATGCGTACCGCCACCGATCTACATCTGTCGCATCTTCAGGTAACGCCGGATATCTGGAATCGACCGCACTCCGACCGCCGCAGCCGCCAGTAGTACCAATACGACCACCGCGGTGGCGGTCCACCCAACTACGTCCATGAGAAGCTCCTTTCGGGATCTAGGGTTCGGTCTCCGGCAAGGGTTCGATCTCGTCGGGGGAGAAATACAGGTGGCGACCGTAACTTTCACGAAGGGTCGCGCCCGGATCGTCCTCGACGACCACGCCGACATGCTTCTCGCCGTCGACGTCTTCGTGCACCGAGGTGACCCGGGCCGTTTTTCCGGCGACGAACATGTCCTGGGCATCCGCGCGTCGGACCGGTCGCAGCCGGACTCTGCTGCCGCGTGCCACCCGCATGCCGCTGATCAGGACGCCGTCTGTCTCCGGGGCAACGGCGTTGTCGGCCAACGGGTCCCACCACTGCACACCGTCGGGTATCTCCGGGATCAGTCCGGCCGGCCGACAAAGTGGGTCGGCGTGCGGATTGCGCAAGATGCCGTGAAGGTCCAACATCGCCTCGGCGGACATGCCGTCACACTGATCGATGATGCGAGCGGCACGTGGATCGGTGGCCCGAGCTTGGTTCTTCTCTTCGTCGGTCATCGTCATCACCCGCAGCGTCAGGATCTCGTCGATCTCCGTTGCGTCGAAGAGTTCGCCTCGACTCGCCTCGGCAATCTCGGGGTGGTCGTAGAGGATGATCGGTGAGATCAGCGCCAGCTCATCGCAGCCGGGTGGTCCGGCCAGCACCGGGAAACAGCGGTGGCGCTCGCAGCCGCGCGCCGCCACCAGGGCGTCAGCGGAGGGGTCGAGTAGCGACACGAAGCCGCCCGACACGGTTTCGAGGATGACATGGGTGCCGATCATCGACCGGGCGATCGCGTCGTGGCGGTCGACTGCGGGGGCACCGGTGTTGTGGACGGTCACGGTGACCCGGTCGACGGCTCCCGCGGCTTCGACGGTGACGTCCAGCAGTCCGTGGACGCAGCGCCGCTCCCGCACCAGTCGGCCGCCGGTCAGCTCCTCGATATTGGTGGCCGCGGGCGCGGAGACCGGAAAGCGACGTTGGGGATCACTGAAATCCCAGGGGCCGTAGTGAAGCTCCGTTTCGACGGCTTCATCCCAGGTCATCCAGGAGCCCGTCGGTGTGCTGAGTTCGTCGACCAGTCGGTATCCGCCCGACTCCAGTGCGCGTTCGGCACGGCGGTGCTGCAGATGCAGGAACCGCACCATCAGTCGGAGCCCGGTGGCGTCGCGGACGAGCAATTGCGCCGACATCGAGGAGTTCTCGCCGAGACCCGCGCGCTCAGCGCCGGGCGGGCCGAGCACACCGAACTGCCAACGCGCCTGGTTCTTGCTCGACGTGGCGCGGTATGGATAGAGCAGGTAGCCCTCGTAGAGCACCGCGTCGGCTACTGCGCGGGCCCGGTCCATCACGGTGCTGTCGACGCTCACGGCACGTCCTCCGGCAACGGCAACAAGCTGGCCAGCGCGTCGTCGAGGCCCAGTAGACCGCGTCGCGACCTGTACGCGGCCAGGGCGGCGATGGTGTCGTGGCTCAGCCGCACCCAACCCAGGCTCGGATAGTGCGTGTCGATCAGCTCGCGCCACACCGATACCGGCAGATCGTAGCGGGCGTCGCGGTCCCAGGGCACCTGCTGCACCCATAATCCGTTGGCACCCTTGCGAAAAACAGTTCCGCTGAACAGGAACTGCAGCGGCAGCGATCCGTCCCGCAGCGCGTGCAGATACTTCGACGCAGAGACCTCGAAGTCGTAGGTGCACTCCAACGGTAGGTCGACGGTGGCCGTGCCGGTGAATCCGGGCACCATCGTGGCGGCCTGCTGCCACAGGAAGGTCTGCTGGGTTCGGGCCCAGCGCGATCGTGGGCCGAACAGATCGAGCAGTCCCGCGGCCTCGGCGTCGGAGTATCCGCGCCGCAGCGGTTCGATACGCACCTGGCAGCGCAATGCGATCGCGTGGACGGGGTCCTCGGTGCGCGCCGACACTGCGATGTGCGCCGCCAGCACCGGCGTCGCCGCATAGGGTTCCGGCTCGACGTTGACCACGGTGAACGTCAGATCGCTCACGGTGGAACATCCTTGGCCCGCTCGCCGATCGTGCCGAAGAACCCGTCGATGAATGCGTGGACGTCGGTGCCGCCGTCGAAGCCGCGCCATAACGAACGCAGCCCGCCGACGAATTCGTAACAGGTGTCGATCGGGAGCAGAAAGCATTGCGGTGTCCCGATTTCGGGCATCCGGATCAGCAGCGCTTCGACATCGTCGGCGAGCAATGCGCTCCGGTCGTCCCCGGCCGTGACCGCATCCCACAGGTCGAGTTCCAACTCGGATTCACATGCCCCGGCCGCGCCCGGATAGAACGCGACAACCCGGTCCAATGCCGAGTTGCGGAAGAAGAAGGCGACCTCGACAGGGATTTGCAGTGCGCTCCAGGCATGGCGGTCCACGGTGAACTCCGGGAACGACAGAAACCGGTCCGGTACGGCCCGGTAGCGCAGGTCCGCCCGGCTGTCGGTGAACAGCAGATAGCATCCGCGGCATACGCACATCAGTTGGCGGCCAACGACATCGACCACGTGTTGATGGTGGTCGCCGATATCTTCGGCGCACATCTCGCAACGCTCGCCGGCTACCGGTTGAGGACGGCGGGAAGTGATGCGCGACAACACGTCATACGGTCCACTCATGCTGAGACCCCGGTGGGCGCGACGGCCATGGCCAGCGATAGCACCCCGTCACGAACCAGCAGCGGCAGCGGCTCGAGGTGCCCGGTTGTTTCCGCCAGGCCCGCTCCGGCATGCACGACGTCGTAATGGGCGCCGCAGTGCGGACAGCGCAGCACCGGGTCGCGTGATCCCAGGACGCGGTGCAGGACCGCCCCGGCCATGGAGTCATCACAGGATGGGCAGTGGTCCCGGTAGGCGTAGAGGTTGTCTCCGATAAGGCAGGCCAGCACGACGTAAGGACCCACGTCGAATCCGCCGACCTCGCCGGGGGCCAGATCCGCGATGTCGGGAACGGGGTGCCAGGACGTCCGGGTCGGATGTGCGCGCACCCGGCCCAGCAGGGATTCGGCGGGAATCACCGCCGCGGCGGGCTCGGAGGGACTGTCCGGCGCGGCAACCACTTCGATGGCGGTCACCTCGGGGGCGGCGGCCCGGACGGCATCCTCGACGGCCAACTCGAGGGTGATCGCCGAGGATGGACAGCTCTTGCAGCTGCCGGTGAAGCGGAGCCGCACGGTGGCACCCTCGGGTCCCGAGGTGATCTCGAGGAGATCCACATCCCCGCCGTGTGACCCGAGGTACGGGCGGACCCGGTCCAATGCATCCGAGACCCGACGCCTCAGGTCGTGCGGGTGTAGGCCGTGCACCAGGAGCAGGCTGGCGACCAGATCGTCCTCGGCCAGCTGCTCCAGGTGGTGATCCTCGGCCATCGTCACGATGCGCTGCAGCGCTTCACCGTAGAGTTCGACGACCTCGCGGACGAGTTGTTCGGCACGCTCCCGCCCCCGGGGGCCGCCCGTCCCGGTGCCGGCGGCATCGAGCAGGGTCTCGATGCGGTCACCGGCCGTACGCCACCGGCCGTCATCACCCGGGGGACTGGCGCGGCCGGTCATGTCCTACTCCCCGGTGGCCGTCTGCGTCGGTGAATGCAGTCTCTGCAGGGTTTTGCCCTCCCCGAGGTACATGTGCACACCGCACGGCAGACACGGATCGAAACTGCGCACGGTACGCATGATGTCGATGCCCTTAAAGTGCTCGCGGTCGTTCTCTTCGAAGATGGGACTGCCGGCGACGGCATCTTCGTAGGGCCCAGCCGTTCCGTAACTGTCCCGCGGGTTGGCGTTCCACGGCGTGGGTGGATAGGGGTGGTAGTTGGCGATCTTGCCGTCCCGGATCACCATGTGGTGACTCAGCACGCCGCGGACGGCCTCGGTGAAGCCACAGCCGATGCCCGCCTCGGGCACCTCGAACTTCTCCCAGGTCTTGGTACGCCCGGCGCGGATCTCCACGAGCGCCTTCTCCGCGAAATGCAGTGCGGCCGCAGCGGCATAGGCCTGGAAGTAGGTCCGGGCCCGGTTGCGCTCGAGCGTGTTGCTGCCGTGCTCGGGAATGTTCCACTCCAGCTCGACGGGTCCCTTCAGCGCGGTCTTGGGCAGGTTGATCTTCACGCTGTGACCCGTCGACTGCACGTAGCCGATGTCGACCAGCCCGGCAAGCGCCGTTGTCCACAGCCTCGCAAGCGGTCCACCGCCGGTGTCGAGGGCGAGGTGATCCTTGCCGTCGAACCAGCGAGGGGACATCACCCAGCTGTATTTGTCTTCCATATCGCGCTTTTGTGGCCGCGGATTGGTGTGTTGGTTCCATGGATGCCGGCGGTCCACCGGGTTGCCCAACGGATCGCGTTGCACGAACATCTCCTGATCGGTCCAGTCGTCGTAATACGAACTGCCCAACAGGATCCGGATGCCCAGGTTGATGTCGACCAGCGAGGTCGTCACCAGCTTGTCGTCCACCACCACGCCCGGTGTCACGAACATCGCCCTGCCCCAGCGCTCCATGTCCTTGTAGTCGAAGTTGCATACCTCGGGGTCCTGGAAGCTGCCCCAGCATCCGAGCAGCGTGCGCCGCAGGCCGACCTGCTCGTAGCCGGGAACCGCGTCGTAGAAGAAGTCGAACAGATCGTCGTGCATGGGCACGACCTTCTTCATGAACTCGACGTAGCGCATCAGCCGGGTCATGTAATCGGTCATCAACTGGATGGTGGCGGTGGTTCCGATGCCGCCGGGATAGAGGGTGGACGGGTGGACGTGCCGGCCCTCCATCAGGCAGAACATTTCCCGGGTATAGCGGCTGACCTGCAGCGCCTCTCGGTAGAACTCGCCGGAGAACGGGTTGAGGGCTCGCATGATATCGGCGATTGTCTTGTGACCGTGGGCATCTGCGTGGGGCGCCGCAGTGTTCTCGGCCTTCTTGAGCACGCTGGGGTTCGTCTCCGAGACCATCCTCTCGCAGTAGTCGACCCCGACCAGATTCTCCTGGAAGATATTGTGGTCGAACATGTACTCGGCGGCCTCGCCAAGGTTGATCAGCCACTCGCCCAGATGCGGCGGCTTGACGCCGTAGGCCATGTTCTGCGCGTAGCAGGAGCAGGTGGCGTGATTGTCGCCGCAGATACCGCAGATGCGGCTCGTGATGAAATGCGCGTCGCGAGGGTCCTTGCCCTTCATGAAGATCGAGTAGCCGCGGAAGATCGACGAGGTGCTGTGGCATTCGACGACTTGGCGGCTCTCGAAGTCGATCTTGGTATAGATGCCGAGGCTGCCGACGATCCGGGTGATCGGATCCCAGGCCATCTCGACGAGTTGGCCCGGCACGTTCTTCATCTGTGACGGCTCGGGGATGATGGTTGTCATCTTGGTGCCTTCTATTCGAGTTGTCCATCGGGCAGTTGGTCGACGCGGCACCTACCAGGTGCGTCGCGCCCCGGTGACGAGTTCTTTACCGCGGTGCCGCCACTTGGGTTCCTTGTCCACGGTGTACTGGGTGACGTGGCGCAGGCTACGCACCACCGATCCGTAGATCCCCGACGCGGCGGTCGAAAGTTTGCCGCCGGGCGGTTCATCCATGAACGGCATGAACTTGTCGGGGAATCCCGGCATGGTGCAGCCGATGCAGATGCCGCCGACATTGGGACAGCCACCGATTCCGTTGATCCAACCTCGCTTCGGCACATTGCATTTCACGACTGGCCCCCAGCAGCCCAGCTTGACGATGCACTTGGGTGACCCGTACTCCTTGGCGAAGTCGCCCTGTTCGTAGTAACCCGCCCGGTCGCAGCCCTCGTGCACGGTGGCGCCGAACAGCCACTGTGGTCGCAGGGCGTCGTCGAGCGGAATCATGGGCGCCTGACCAGTGGCCATGTACAGCAGATAGGTCAGCGTTTCCGACAGGTTATCCGGCTGGGTGGGACATCCTGGCACGCAGACGATCGGGATGCCGGCCTTGCTCTTCCAGTCCCAACCCAGATAGTCGGGTACGCCCATCGCGCCGGTCGGGTTGCCGGCCATGGCGTGGATGCCGCCGTAGGTGGCGCACGTCCCCGCGGCCACGATCGCGGTGGCCTTCGGCGCGAGCCGGTCCAGCCACTCGCTGGTGGTCATCGGCTGGCCGGTGGCCGGGTCGTTGCCGAACCCGCACCAGTAGCCCTCGGCGTGGAGTTGCTCATTGGGGATCGAGCCCTCGACGACGAGCACGAACGGATCGAGTTCGCCGCGGTCGGCCTTGAAGAACCAACCGAGGAAGTCGTCGGCCCCGCCGGCGGGGCCGCACTCGAAGTCGATCAAGGGCCAGTGCATGGCGACCTGGGGCAGACCGGGCAGCGCCCCGAGCGCGATCTCCTCGATTGTGGGCTGGGTAGCGGCAGTCAGCGCCACCGAATCGCCGTCACAACTCAGGCCTGCATTGATCCACAGAACATGGATCAGTGCTTCTTCTGCTTTGACTGCTGCTTCCGTGGGCATGCTGCAGCTTCCCGGGGCTGGGCTGGAGCCCCTGCGCCGCCGGAGTCGACCGTCGGCCCACTTGCGCGGCGTTAGTCCAGGGTCTACCCGGCAAGCATGTGATGTCAATCACAAGTTTGGCCGAGGCGAGGTCAGGAGCGGCCAGTTTCGAATAGGTAGCCCTCACTTATGGCGGTTCCTTCGACATGCTTTGCCGATGAGCAGTGGATTTCAGATGTCCCAGTCAATCCGCGAGTGCGCCTGCGAAGGGGTGGCAGAGTGGAAGGCTCGGCCAACGGCGGTGCGTCCTGAGAGCTGCGCCGATGAAGCCCATGGAGTCGAAACCTTCGTGGTCGAGGAGTGCGGTCAATGGGCGGTGGACATCGTCGTAATTTTCGCCGACGGCGTGGTGCGCAAGCGCATCGCCTCGCACCGTACTCGGAGTCGCGCCGAGATTGCCGCGAGCTTGATCAAACGTGCCGCCGAGCGCGGTGGGCGCCAGCTGCGCTTCTCCTGAGTGCTATCCGGCGACAAAACTGCGCACCCAGTCGTACCACGCTGACATTCCATCGCCGGTCCGGGCGCTGACCGGCAGGATGGTCGCCGCGGGGTTGACCGCGCGAATACTCGCGATGTAATCGCCGACATCGATGTCGATGTGCGGCACCAGGTCGGTCTTGTTGAGCAGCACCAAGTCGACGGCGCGGAACATCACCGGGTACTTCAAGGGCTTGTCGTCACCCTCGGTGACCGAGTAGACCATGGCCTTGGCGTGTTCGCCAACGTCGAACTCGGCGGGGCAGACCAAGTTTCCGACATTCTCGATGACCAGCAGGTCCAGCTCGGACAGCCGGAGTCCCGCCAGCGCGCGGTTTACCATCGGGGCGTCCAGGTGGCATTCGCCGCCGAAGCCGTTGTTGGTGTTGAGCAACGATACCTGTGCGCCGCGACCACTCAGTTTGGCGGCGTCGAGGTCGGTCGCGATATCGCCCTCGATCACGCCGATACCCATCTCGGCGGCCAGGGTGTCCAGCGTGGACGCCAGCACGGTGGTCTTCCCGGAACCCGGGGAGCTCATCAGATTCAGGGCGCGGATCCCGTTCGCCTCGAGGAGATCGCGGTTGATGCCGGCGCGGATGTCGTTCTCGGCGAAGATCGATTCGAGCACCTCCACGCGTTGGGCGCCGGTTCCGTATCCGCTATGGTCGCCGTGGTCGTGCCCGTCGTGCCCGTCGTGCCCGTCGTGCCCGTGATGTTCGTGATCGTGCACCGTACCGTCATCGTGGCGGTGGAATCGACCCATAGTGAGACCTTTCGTCACGTGACGTCGAGTGACGTCACCAGAAACTCATTGCCGCGCAGTACCTCGACTTCGCCGCTCCGACATCGAGAACAGCACACCGCCCAGCGTGATTCGAGCCCCCCGCGGTGTCCGCATTGGCCGCAGCGCACTTCGGCGGGGACCAGTTCGAGTTCGAGTTCGGCTTCGGGCATGTCCTCATGGCTTCGTACCAACGTCCAGCAGAACTCCAGCGATTCGGGCACCACCTGGCGCAGGGCGCCGACTTGGACCCGCACGACATCGACCTGCCGACCGGCGGTATGCGATTTGACCACCCCGGCGATGGCGTGACACAGCGATAGTTCGTGCATTACCCCATGTTGCCTTGAGGAGGACGTAGTCGCCGAGCTTTCGACCAGCAATGTTGGTGGATGGCGCGGCATTGGACGGCGAGCAGCGGTGGCGCTGGTAAACCGACAGCCGAATCTTGCACGGCCAGCTCGTCTGAACGCGCGCCGACGTCGAGGATGCCGGAGTTCAGCGCGACTCGGGTCATCGCGTCGCCTTGAGCAGATGGAACAGCAGCATCATCTGGGTCACCGCCAACGGGGTGCTGTGACCACCGGCGATCGCACCGAGCGCGTCGGTCATCTCGAGCCGGTCCTCGGTGAGCGCTCGCCAGAGCAGCTTCTCCGCCCGCGCGGACTCCTCGGGATCGACGTAGCCGTGCACGTGCAGGCTGTCCACCGGGCGCCCGTCGTGATCGTTGGCCAGACCCATGTGCATGGTGGCGGTGATCTCGGGCCGCAGCACCGAGGTGAGATCGGGTTGGGGAATGTTGGGTCGCAGCAGCAGGGTCGCCGACAGCGGCGTATCCGGCGGGTCGTTGCGCTGCTCGATGGGTGCGAACCGCACCACCAGGTCGGCGAATGCCCGCTGCGGCAATACGAATTGCTGCGCGTCGGACTCCCGGTCGGCAAGTTCGGTCAGCACCTGATCCGGGGTGTACCCGCGAGACGCGCAGTCGCGCTGGGTCTTCCAGTCCCGACGGACATTGTCATCCGGATCGAGATACACGGCGAGGTCGAAACACGCGCGGCACAGATTGGTGTGCAACGGCAGCAGGCCCTCGACAATGATGTAGTCGGCGGGATCTACCACGACAGGACGCAGCAACCGCCCGCTGGCGTGGTCGTATACCGGTTTGAGGACGGACTGCCCGGTGGCGAGCAACTGTAGGTGCTGGCCGAGGATGTCGAGGTGATTGCAGTCCGGGTGCAGGGGAGTCATCCCGTTGAGCGAGCGTTCGAGCCGATCGAAGCGGTGGTAATCGTCGGTCGAGATGGACAGGCACCGATGCGGCCCCAGCGTGTTGACCAATCCCGCGGCGACCGTACTCTTGCCCGAGGCGCTGTCCCCGGCAATCGCGAGCATCACCGGCCGCCGACGAGATCCCCGGTGATTGTCGAGGAATCGGACCAGTTTGCCGCGAACCACGAATCCGCCCGAGGCTCAGCCGGTTCGGCCCGACAGTGCATCCTCGGCGACATCCGCGACCACGGCGGGCGTCAAACCCATGTGTGCGGCGACCGCCGCGCCGGGTCCGCTCTCTCCGAAGCGTTCGATCCCGACGACTCGATCGCGGGGGCTCGACAGCGCCCGCCAACCGGTGGTGACACCTGCCTCGATCCAGACGACCGGCGCGTCCGGGAACCCGGCCCACGTGCCGTGCGATGTGCACTCCAGGCGCTCCCGGCACATCACCGATGCGACCGTGGTCGCCACGCCGCGTTCACCGAGGATTTCGGCGGCCTCGAGGGCAAGTCCAACCTCGGACCCACTGGCGGCCAGAACCACGTCGGCGGACTTGCCGCCGGACCGGACGATCCGCGCGCCGTGGGTACCGATATCGTCGAGCCCGTCGCCGCCCAGGGTCGGCAGATCCTGCCGGCTGAGGATGAGTGCCGTTGGCCCACTGGTATTTTCCGCGGCCAGCTGCCAGGCCATCGCGGTCTCCGCCGCGTCCGCAGGGCGCAGCACCGTCAGCCCCGGAATGAGCCGCAACGCCTCGATCTGCTCGATTGGCTGATGTGTGGGCCCGTCCTCCCCGACGTGCACCGAATCGTGCGTGAAGATGTAGACGACGGGCAGTTTCATCAACGCCGACAGGCGCAGCGCCGGCCGCAGATAGTCGGAGAACACCAGAAAGGTGCTCCCGAATGGACGCAGGCCGCGATGCAGCGCCATTCCGTTCATCACGGCCGCCATCGCGTGTTCCCGGATGCCGAAATGTATCGTGCGGCCGCTGAAGTCATCGGCGCTGACATCGCCGCCGGGAATCGCGGTATTGGTCGACCCGGCGAGGTCCGCCGATCCTCCGACGAGCCCCCGGTAGACTTCGGCCAGGGCGTTGAGGGCTTTGCCCGATGCCTTTCTGGTGGCCATCCTGTCGGCGACCGCCACGTCGCGGGCGCAGCGGCCGAGCGCATCTGCGGCATCGGTGGGCAGCGCGATTCGGTCCAGTGCGAAATCGGCGGCCAGCTCGGGATTGGCCGACTGCCAGGCGGTGTGGATGCGAGTCCATTCGGCGTGTGTGATGGTCCCGGCGGCGGCGAGCGCAGCCGCGCTGGCGCCGACCGCATCCGGTACCCGGAACGACTGGTCGGGCCAATCGAATCGCTTGCGCATCGCGGCGAGCGTGGCCGCGCCGAGCGGGCTGCCGTGCGCTTTCGGGGTACCTTCCACGCCCGGCGCGCCGAAGCCGATGGTGGTCTGGACCTGGATGAACGTGGGCCGACCATCGGACTCCATTGCCGAACGAAATGCCTGGCCCAGGGCTTCGGCATCGTTACCGTCCGGCACCGAGACCACTCGCCAGCCGTAGGCGGTGAATCGCGCAGCAGCGTCATCGGCGCACGAGTTCGACGCGGCGCCATCGATGGTGATGTCGTTGTCGTCGAAGATGACGGTCAGTTTGTCCAGGCCGAGGCGACCGGCCAGCGACGCGGCCTCATGGCTGAGCCCCTCCATGAGATCGCCGTCGCCGGCGAGCACCCAGGTTCGGTGGTCGACCACGGTGTGTTCAGCGGTGTTGCACCGCGCGGCCAGCATCCGTTCGGCGAGAGCCATCCCGACCCCGTTGGCGATGCCTTGGCCCAGCGGCCCGGTCGTGGTCTCCACCCCGGGGGTGTGGCCGAACTCGGGGTGTCCGGGTGTGCGTGAGCCCAGTTGGCGGAACTTGCGTAGTTCGGACATCGGCAGGTCGTAGCCGAACAGGTGCAGCAGCGCGTACAGCAGCGCCGACCCGTGGCCCGCGGACAGCACGAATCGGTCCCGGTCCGGCCACTGCGGGTCCGCCGGATCGTGGCGCAGGTAGCGCGACCACAGGGTCCAGGCGATGGTGCTGGTCCCCAGCGGGAGCCCGGGGTGGCCGCTGTTGGCGGCCTCCACCATATCGGCCGCCAGGAAGCGCAGGGTGTTGATCGCCAGCGCATCCAATTCCGCTGAGTAGGAAGGTGTTTTGCGTTCGTTGGCCGCGGTGACGGTGTTCGTCGTGGTGGTGGTCATCCTGCGACGAGCCTTCCGGTCTGTTCGCCGGCCGCGGCGCGCAGTGCGGCCGCCTGCTCGGACATGGTGGATGAGTTGCTGAACAGGGCCGACCCGGCACAGAATGTGTCGGCGCCGGCCCGCGCCGCACGACCGATGGTCGCCGGGCCGATGCCGCCATCGACCTCGAGTTCGATGGGAAGCCCGCGTCGATCGATTTCCGTTCTGGCCGCGGCGATCTTGGATTCCATGCTGGCCAGGTACCGTTGGCCGCCGAAGCCGGGATTCACCGTCATCACGAGCAACAGATCGGTGCGGTCGAGTACATCGGCCACGGCGCACAGTGGGGTTGCCGGGTTGATCGCGACTCCTGCCTTGGCGCCGAGATCCTCGATGGCGCAAAGGGTTCGATGAAGATGCCGACATGTCTCGGCGTGCACAATGACGATCTCGCACCCGGCCTCGACCCAGCGCGCCAACATGGGATCGGGATCGTCGACCATCAGATGGGCTTCGAAGCCGATGTCCACCCGGTCCCTGCAGGCGGCGATGACATCGGGTCCGAAGGTCATGTTCGGGACGAACACACCGTCCATCACATCCCATTGGATCCGGTCGATTCCGGCATCCGCGATCGCGGTGACGTCGCGGCCGAGTTCGGCGAAATCCGCAGGCAGTACGGATGCGACCAGGGTCGCGGGGGGAGATGTCACGAGCAGAACCTCCTGAGGGCTGGATGCCTCACGACGCTATGACGGTATGCCCGTTGGCGACTCCCCCGAGTGGGGGAATCGAAGGTTGTTCCCCAATTGTGCGGTCGGTGACCTGCCAGGAATTCTTCGTACGGTTCCTTGCTGTCGCGTTTATGGTGAACACATGACGGCGGCAACGGCGGCAGTTCCGGTGCGGGTGGTACTGGTCGATGATCACGAAATGATCATCGAGGGACTCAAGGCGATGTTGGCGTCGTTCAAGAATCGTGTCCGTGTCGTCGGTGAGGCCGTCGGAGCGGAGAATGCGCTGGGCGTCATCGCCAGCCTTCAGCCCGATATCGTGCTCTGCGATGTACGCATGCAGGGGGCCAGCGGTCTGGATCTGTGCCGCACGATTCGGGAACGGGACCCGGACCGCAAAGTGGTTCTGCTCTCGGTGTACGAAGATGAGCAGTACCTGTTCCAGGCACTGCGAGCGGGTGCGTCGGGGTATCTGCTGAAAGGCATCAGCAGCGACGAATTGGTTCGTCAGCTCGAGTATGTGCAGGCCGGTTCGACCGCCATCGACGCCGGACTGGCAGCCCGGGCGGCCGATACCGCGGCGCGGCTGCAACGGGACGAGTTCTGGCCGGGCGCGCGGCACGGGTTGACCCAGCGGGAGAGCGAGATCCTCGCGTTCGTGGTCGCCGGGCTGTCGAATCGCGGTATCGCAGGCAAACTCGTGATCGGTGACGAGACGGTCAAGAGCCACCTGCGCTCCATCTACCGAAAGTTGGGCGTCGGTGACCGCACCGCCGCGGTCGCCACCGCGCTACGTGAAGGCATCTACCAATGACCGGCCTGGTCCATGGGTTGGTCGATGAGGATCGCGAGGTCGAGCTATTGCTTGGCATCGTTGCGGCCACCTCGAGCGGCCCGGGAGTCGAGTCACTGGCTGCGGCCGTCGCGGAGCTGATCACTTCGGTCACCGCTTCCGACGTGTGCTTCGTGCACGTGCTGGACGATTCCGGGCGCTCGCTCACCCTTGCGGGTGCGACGCCCCCGTTCGACGAACAGGTGGGTCTGATCACCATGCCGCTGGGCGAGGGCGTGTCCGGCTGGGTGGCCAGTCATCGTGCGCCCGTGGTGATCACCGACAACAAGGACGAGGATTCGCGCTATGTGCCGATCGCGTCGCTGCGTGGTTCGGACTTCACCTCGATGGCCTCGGTACCGATGCAGACCGAACTCGGTGGGTTGGTTGGTGTGCTGAACGTGCACACCGTTGCCCGGCATGACTTCACGGGTCGGGACATCGAGTTGTTGCTCGCGATCGGAAGGCTGCTTGCCGGTGCGCTCGACCAGGCCCGGATGCACCGCCAGGTCGCGGCCCGCGAGCGGGCTCACGAGAACTTCGCCGAACAGGTGATTGCCGCACAGGAATCCGAGCGGCGCCGGTTGGCAGGCGATATTCATGACGGGATCTCGCAACGGCTGGTGAGCCTGACGTACCGACTCGATGCGGCGGCGCGGGCGGTCGGCGCATCCGACGGACCCGAGGCCGCCGACCAGTTGGAGAAGGCCCGTGATTTGGTGGATCTGACGCTGGCCGAGGCGCGCGCGGCGATCGGTGGGCTGCGCCCGCCGGTGCTGGACGATCTCGGTCTGGTCGGCGGGCTGGCCAGTCTGGCTTCGTCGATACCCGAAATCGATCTGGACCTCGAGCTGGCCGACCGGCGATTGCCCGAACACGTCGAGGTGGCGCTGTACCGCATTGCGCAAGAGTGTCTGCAGAACGTGGTCAAGCATGCGCGGGCCATGACGGCCAAGGTGTGGTTCGAGGTCGACGATGGCGGCACGGCGCGCCTAGAGGTCAGCGATAACGGCGTCGGTTTCGATCCAGCCCCGGACCGCGCTCCGACCAGCTACGGCATGCTGTCGATGAGTGAGCGCGCCGAGCTGGTCGGCGGCCAGCTATCGGTCCGTTCCCGCCCTGGTTGGGGCACCACGGTCACGGTGACCGTGCCGGTCGACGCGGCCGCCGATCACGCCGGTTGAAGCCTCTCGCGGCCCCGTAGCGCGTTGGCGTTCGCCGCGACATGACTGGCCAGCGCCCGCTGTCCGGCCTCGACCAAACCTTCGTCACCGTGCCAGGCCGCCAGCGCCGGCGACACCAGCGCTCGGCCGAACGAGAATGTCAGCGGCCACGGCGTGTTGTGGCTCTGCATCGCCGCGAGGTTGGCGGTGGCCCGCTCGGGCTCCTGCCCGCCAGAGAGGAACGCCACCCCGGCCAGCTCGGCCGGCCAGGCCCGGAGCACGGCGACGGTGGCCTCGGCCACCTGTTCCGGGGTGGCCCGGACCGGATGATCCTCGCCCTCGATCACCATGTTGGGCTTGAGCACAATCCCGGCCAGGCCCACGTTCATCGCGCGGAGTTGCTGGCGTACCGCGGCATGCACGCTCGCCGTGACTTCGGCGCAGCGCTCGAGGCTGTGTTCACCCGACATCAGGACTTCCGGTTCGACAATCGGAACCAGGTCGGCCTCCTGACACGCCGCGGCATACCGGGCCAGCGCACTGGCGTTCGCCGCGATGGCGCCCCAGCTGGGTCTTTCCTCGGTGATCGTGAACACCGCGCGCCATTTGGCGAATACCGCACCCGCCTCGGCGTAGCCGGCCAGTCGGGCAGGCAGCCCATCCAGCCCCTCGGTGATGGTTTCTCCCGGCAGGCCCGGGCACGGTTTGGCCCCGGTATCGACCTTGATGCCCGGCAGGATGCCGAACGTCCGGATCGCCTCGGGGAAGGGGCGGCCGTCGCTGAACACCTGTCCCAGGGTCTCCTCGCACAGGATGACGCCCGATACCCCCGCCGCCAGATCGGCCGTGGTCACCAACAGCTCGCGATAGTCGCGGCGGCTCTCGGCGGTCGGCACCACACCCACCTGCTCGAGTCGCGTCGACATGGTGCCGATGCTCTCGTCGGCGGCGAGGATGCCCTTGCCGGGCATGGTCATGGCGGCCGCGGTCTCGTTGCACGTACTCATCGGAGCTCCTGTCCTTGATCGATTGAGCACAACGTAGGTCCGTCGAAACACACCGACCTCACCCGATCGGAGGAATGCCCGGGGGTAGTTCGATAGTTAAGCATTTACTTCAGTATTAACCCATTTCTATCGATGGACAGGTTTAGTATTGGCTGCCACGATGATTCGCATGGCAGATAGATGGAACGCGGGAGTCATTCCCTACGCTGAGATGGGCTATTGGCAGCCGGATTACGTCCCGAAGGAGTCAGATGTGCTGTGCGCCTTCCGGATTACCCCCCAGGACGGTGTGCCGCCCGAGGAGGCCGGTGCGGCCGTCGCCGGTGAATCCAGTACCGCGACATGGACCGTGGTGTGGACCGACCGGCTGACCACCTTCGAGCACTACCAGGCGAAGTGCTACAGCGTCGAGGCGGTGCCCAATGCCCCCGGGCAGTGGATCGCGCTGATCGCCTATGACATCGACCTGTTCGAGGAGGGGTCGATCGCCAACCTCACCAGTTCGATCATCGGCAACGTGTTCGGGTTCAAGCCGCTCAAGGCGCTGCGGCTGGAGGATATGCGGATTCCCACGCATTACGTCAAGACGTTTCAGGGGCCCGCGCACGGCATCGTCATGGAGCGTGAGTATCTGGGCAAGTTCGGCCGACCGCTGCTGGGCGCGACCACCAAACCCAAGCTGGGCCTGTCGGCTCGCAACTACGGCCGCGTGGTCTACGAGGCCCTGCGCGGCGGCCTGGACTTCACCAAGGACGACGAGAACATCAACTCGCAGCCGTTCATGCGGTGGCGCGACCGGTTCCTGTTCTGCATGGAAGCGGTCAACCGTGCCCAGGCGGCAACCGGTGAGATCAAGGGCCACTACCTCAACATCACCGCGGGAACCATGGAGGAGATGTACGAGCGGGCGGATTTCGCCGCCGAACTGGGCTCGGTGGTGGTGATGATCGACCTGACCATCGGCTATACCGCCATCCAATCGATGGCCAAATGGGCTCGCGACAACAGCGTGCTGCTCCACCTGCACCGCGCCGGGCACGGCACCTACACCCGGCAGAAGTCACACGGTGTGAGCTTCCGGGTGATCGCCAAATGGATGCGGCTGGCCGGTGTAGACCATATCCACGCGGGCACCGTCGTTGGCAAGCTCGAGGGTGACCCGAACACCACGGCAGGCTTCTACGACACGTTGCGACTGGACAGTGTCAAGGCCGATCCGGTCAAGGGCCTCTACTTCGACCAGGAATGGGCATCGATGCCCGGTGTCATGCCGGTCGCCTCCGGCGGTATCCACGCCGGCCAGATGCACCAGTTGATCCACTACCTGGGGGAGGACGTGATCCTGCAGTTCGGCGGCGGCACCATCGGACACCCGATGGGTATCGCCGCGGGCGCCGAGGCCAACCGGGTCGCGCTGGAAGCCATGATCAAGGCCCGCAACGAGGGCCGGGACTACTACAAGGAAGGCCCGGACATCCTCAAGAAGGCCGCGGCCAAGAACCGCGCGCTGGACACCGCGCTGGCCACCTGGGGCGATATCACCTTCAACTACGAATCCACCGACACCCCCGACGTCGTCGCGACGCCGACGACCGTCTGACACGAAAGGAGCTCACACATGCGAATCACCCAGGGCGCCTTCTCGTACCTGCCCGATTTCACCGATGAGGAGATCACCGCACAGATCAATTACGCACTGTCCAATGAGTGGCCGCTGTCGGTCGAGTTCACCGACGACCCCCATCCACGCAACACCTACTGGGAGATGTGGGGTCTGCCGATGTTCGACCTCAAGGATCCGGCCGGCGTGCTGCTGGAGGTCAACGCGTGTCGATCGGCGAACCCGAACAGCTACATCCGGCTGAACGCGTACGACGCGAGCCTGGGCCGACAGACGACGGCGCTGTCGTTCATCGTCAATCGGCCCGCCGAGGAGCCCGGCTTCCGGCTCGACCGCGCCGAGCGGGCCAACCGCCAGATCGGGTACACCACGCATTCGTATGCCACCGAACGTCCCGAGGGGGACCGGTACCGATCGGACTGACCGATGACATTGCAAATGCCGAAGAAGCCGCAATCCGCCGAGAACCCGCGCAGCTCATTCGGGTACCGGCCACGTCCGGCCCCCGGTCCGCAACTGGACGGGGAGCCGGACGTGCCCGAGGAGGACCTGCTGCCCCCGGGCGCGGTCGTCGACATTGCCGCCGCGCGGAAGGATTCGGGCGTCGATGACGTACTGGCCGGACTCAATCGCGAACTGGTGGGATTGGAGCCGGTGAAAACCCGGATCGCCGAAATCGCCGCGCTGCTGCTCGTCGACCGGATGCGGGCCCGGTTCGGGGTCAATGCGCCCCAGCCAACGCTGCACATGTGCTTCACCGGGAATCCCGGGACCGGCAAGACCACCGTGGCGCTGCGGATGGCCGATCTGCTGCACCGGCTGGGGTACCTGCGGCGTGGCCACTTGGTCAGCGTGACTCGCGATGATCTGGTCGGGGAGTACGTCGGGCATACCGCTCCCAAGACCAAGGATGTCATCAAGCGGGCGATGGGCGGCGTGCTGTTCATCGACGAGGCCTACTACCTGTACAAGGTGGAGAATGACCGTGACTACGGGTCGGAATCGATCGAGATTCTGCTTCAGGTGATGGAGAACCATCGTGATGACCTGGTGGTGATTCTGGCCGGTTATGCGGACAAGATGGATCAGTTCTTCTCGGCCAACCCCGGAATGCAGAGCCGGATCGCCCACCACATCACCTTCCCCGACTACACCGTCGGCGAGCTGGAGGACATCGCGCTGTTGATGACCGACGAGTTGGGCTATCGGTTCTCCGATGAGGCCCGCGAGGTCTTACACCGGTATCTCGAGCTGCGGATCGAGCAGCCCTGGTTTGCGAATGCGCGCAGCGTGCGCAATGCACTGGAGCGGGCCCGGCTTCGGCACGCCCGACGTCTGCTCGCAACCGGAGGCGATGTCGGTTTGGCCGGGCTCTCCACCATCGAGCCGGCCGATATTCTGGCGAGCCGGGTGTTCGGTACCGATACCGCCGACGCCGTGGCAGGAGGGCGCCGATGACCACCAACGCGCGCCTGCGTGCGCTGGTCGAGCTCGCCGAGACCGGCTCGGTTCGTGGCGCCGCGGAGCGCCTGGTGGTGACCGAATCCTCGATCTCGTCGGCGCTGCGCGCGCTGAGCAACGACATCGGGATAGCCCTGGTGGACCGGCACGGCCGTGGGGTGCGGCTCACCCCGGCCGGGGAGCGGTACGTCGAGTACGCGCGCCGGATTCTCGGCCTGCACGACGAGGCGATCCTGGCCGCCCGCGGCGAGGCGGATCCGGAGCACGGATCGGTGCGCTTGGCGGCCGTCACGTCGGCCGGCGAGCTGCTCATCCCGGCAGCGCTGGCTTCCTTCCGGACCAGGTATCCCGGAGTCGTACTGCACCTCGAGGTCGCTTCCCGCAGCCTGGTCTGGCCCATGCTGGCGCGACATGAAGTCGATCTGGTAGTCGCCGGCCGCCCGCCCGAGGATCTGCGCCGGAAGGTGCTAATGCGGGCCGTGAGCCCGAACACCCTGGTCGTTGTCGGCGCCCCGGAGGTCGCCAAGGGGATCGACCCGGCCACCGCAACCTGGCTGTTGCGCGAGACCGGGTCGGGTACCCGGTCCACCCTGATGGCGCTGCTCGACGATCTGGAGGTGACGCCGCCGCAGCTGGTGTTGGGTTCGCACGGCGCGGTGGTCGCGGCCGCGGTGGCCGGGCTGGGCGTCACGCTGGTGTCCCGGCAGGCGGTGCTGCGCGAACTCGACGGCGGCGATCTGGTCGAGATCGCCGTGCATGGCACGCCGATCAGCCGGCCTTGGCACGTCGTCAGTCAGTTGTCGCCGACCATGTCGACCGAGCTGTTGATCGACCACCTGATGGCCAATCCCGAGCTGGGTTGGCGCCCGGCGAAGTCGGTGCAGCAGGCGTCCTGACCCGTCACCGCCGTAGCGTCTCCGACGGTGTCTCACCCCAACGCTTCCGGTACTCGACGGCGAAACTGCCGAGGTGGCGAAAGCCCCAGCGTTCGGCGACCGCGGTGACGGTGACCCCGTCCGACGGCACCGCGTCGGTGAGTTCCTCGTGCACCCGGTCCAGGCGCCGACTGCGCAGATAGGCCATCGGTGACATGCCCAGCTCGTCTCGAAAACCCTGCTGGATCGACCGCACACTCATGTGCACGCTCTTGGCGACGGCGTTCATCGTGACGCGCTCGGCCAGGTGGTCGTCGATGTAGTTCATCGCGTCCCGCACGACGGTGCGGGATTGATCCGGCTGCGCGGGTTTCAGCAGTTCGCGGTGATATGTCGATGGCTGCAGCTGCAGCAGCGTGCTCATCACCAGTTCCTCGATCGCTCCGATGCCCTGACCACGTTGGATCAGCGAGCCCGGATGGAACACCTCGGTGTGGATCAATTGGACCGCGGTGTGCCAGCGCATGGCGGCCTCGGTGGCCAGATCGAATTCGGGCTCGAACTCGAGCGGCTTGGTCAAGCTGCGGCCCAGCAGCCGGATCAGGTGGGCGATCATCGGCTGCTGTTCGATGCGGATCAGCAATTGTGGGGAGTCGTAGTCGAGTCCCATCCGTAGCGGCGCTCCAGGGCTGGTCACCAGCGCCCGCAGGGTGTTGGCTTCGAAGGCGGTGTCTCGGTACTCCACCAGTGCCCGACCGTTCATCGGCATGTGCACGGCGAAGTAGTCGCCAAGGGCGGGAACGTCGATGCAGGCCGGCGTGTGCAGGTCGAGGTACAGCATGCTGACATTGCGCAGGCGCACGCCGTGCAGCACCGCAGCAAACTCTGCCGCGGCGTCGTAGGCCACGTTCAGCGACAACGGAGCGAGGGCTTTGCCGACCAGTCGGGTGGCCTCGTCGGTGCTCTCGGTATAGAAGATCTCCTTGTCGGCAAGGGCCGGCGGCACGCCGCGGGAGCGCACCTTCCGGCGCACCGGGTTGCTGGTGCGCCGATCGTCGATGAACCCGATTCGGGTCAGCCGGGACAAGGCCGCCGCCCCACCCAGAATGTGCGGCTCAACTGCCGCGATGATGAAGCTTTCAATAAAGTGTCGGTGCTGATCATGCAAGCCTCGGAGGGGATGGGCGCGCGTCAACGCGTTCAACTTTGCGTAATTTTGACAGGTATTGCGTGAAAACGATAGGCAAGCGCCCGTCGGCTCGTTAGATTGTGATCGGAACCACATCCCTCGTCCAAGTGTCGTCCAGCCCACGGGCCAGCCCGCCCGTACACGACTTAGGAGGCCACGTGGTGGCAAACGGTCAGATTGTTGCGGTGTCGCCGGAGCAGCAACTCCGCGAGCGGTTGGCGGATCCCGGAGTCGCGGAATCGTTGAACAGGCTGCTCGATCATGCCGATCTGTTGGCCGTCCTGGTCGACGGACTCGACGGATTCGTCCGCCGCGGTGATCAGATCAGCGCGTCGTTGTCGTCGGCGGTCGATGAACTGCGCGGCCCTGTCGGGAGCCTCAGTGCCCGGTTCAGCGGGTTCGACGAGCTGAAATCGGTGGACCGGCAGGGTTTGGCGGACAGTGTGAGTTCACTGGCCGCGGCCCTGGTGGCCGCGATGCCGGCGATGAACAAGATTCTGCAGTCCCCGCTGATGGATCCGCAGGCTGCCGAGGTGCTCGCCGGGATGGGTACCGCCCTGGTCGAGGGGAAGGCCGCGGCTGAGGCCGACCCGGGTGGACCCAAAGGGCTGTTCGGGCTCTGGCGGGTGTCCAAGGACAAGGACATTTCCCGGGGTTTGGGATTTCTCATTCAGGTGGCCCGCGCATTCGGCCGACAGCTCCCACATGACTGAATCAATCAGACTGACAACCGTAACCAAATAGCCGACACAGTTTCTGTTCAGCCCAACAGAAAATGTGGCCGATTCCCGGTCGCATTCCGAGAGGAGAATCATGGCATCCGTTTTGTGGTTCCAAGGTGGTGCGTGCAGTGGTAACACCATGTCCTTTCTCAACGCCGAGGAACCCAATGTCGTCGATTTGATCGTCGACTTTGGACTCGAGTTGCTGTGGCATCCTTCGTTGGGGTTGGAACTCGGCAAGAATGCCCAGAAAGTGTTCTGGGACTGCGCCCGCGGTGAGCGTCCACTCGACATCTTCGTATTCGAGGGCACCGTCATCGAGGCACCCGATGGGACCGGGCGGATGGATATGTTCGCCGATCGAGCCATGAAGGATTGGGTCACCGACCTTGCCGGGGCGGCACAGGTGGTGGTGGCCATCGGTGACTGCGCCTGCTTCGGCGGTATCCCGGCGATGGAACCCAACCCTTCGGCGTCCACCGGACTGCAGTTCCACAAGCGGAACAAGGGCGGCTTCCTGGGCCCTGACTTCCGCTCGAAGATGGGACTGCCGGTCATCAACATTCCGGGCTGTCCCGCGCACCCGGACTGGATCACCCAGATCATCGTGGCGTTGGCCACCGGCCGCGCCGGGGACATCACGCTGGATGAATTGCACCGTCCGGAAACATTTTTCAAGACATTCACACAGACCGGATGCACGCGGGTGCAGTTCTTCGAGTACAAGCAGTCCACCTTGTCGTTCGGTGAGGGCACCCGCACCGGTTGCCTCTTCTACGAATTCGGCTGCCGCGGGCCGATGACCCATTCACCGTGCAACCGCATTCTGTGGAATCGGCAGTCCTCCAAGACCAGGGCGGGCATGCCGTGCCTGGGTTGTACCGAACCGGAGTTCCCACACTTCGACCTGGCGCCCGGCACGGTGTTCAAGACGCAGAAGGTCAGCGGGATGATCCCCAAGGAAGTGCCCGAGGGTTCCGACCACCTCACCTACATGGCGCATGCGGCGGCCGCGCGGATCGCTGCGCCGCAGTGGTCCAAGGAAGACATGTTCGTGGTGTAGCGGCGCGCCGCCCACACCCGACGTCGCCCACACCCGACATAGCCAACGTGGTCAATCGAAAGGACCTGTGAACAAATGACCGAACTCGATCTTTGGGTCAGCCCGCTGGGACGTGTGGAGGGCGATCTCGACGTGCGCGTCACCGTCGATTCCGGGGTGGTTACCTCCGCGTGGACCGAAGCCGCGATGTTCCGTGGCTTCGAGATCATCCTGCAGGGCAAGGATCCCCAGGCCGGCCTGATCGTGTGTCCGCGCATCTGCGGCATCTGCGGTGGCAGCCACCTGTACAAATCCGCCTACGCGCTGGACACCGCGTGGCGGACCCATATGCCGCCCAACGCCACGCTGGTCCGCAACATCTGCCAGGCCTGTGAGACGTTGCAGTCGATTCCGCGGTACTTCTACGCGCTGTTCGCGATCGACCTCACCAACAAGAACTATGCAAAGTCCAGCCTGTACGCCGAGGCCGTCCGCAGGTTCGCCCCCTATGTCGGCACCAGCTACCAGAAGGGCGTGGTGCTGTCGGCCAAACCCGTCGAGGTGTACGCGATCTACGGTGGCCAGTGGCCGCATTCGAGCTTCATGGTGCCCGGGGGTGTGATGTGTGCCCCGACCCTGTCGGATGTCACCCGGTCCATCGCGATCCTCGAACACTGGAACAACAACTGGCTCGAGGGGCAATGGCTGGGCTGCACCATCGACCGGTGGCTGGAGAACAAGACCTGGGAAGACGTGCTGGCCTGGGTCGACGAGAACGAGGCGCAGTACAACAGTGACTGCGGGTTCTTCATCCGCTACTGCCTGGACGTGGGTCTGGACAAGTACGGCGCCGGCGTTGGCAACTACATCGCCACCGGCACGTACTTCGAACCATCCCGCTACGAGAACCCGACCATCGAGGGCCGCAACGATGCGTTGATCGGCCGCTCCGGCGTGTACGTCAACGGTGACTGGCACGAGTTCGATCAGGCCAAGGTCACCGAGGACGTCACGCACTCGTTCTATGCCGGTGACCGGCCACTGCATCCGTTCGAGGGGGAGACCATCCCGATCGATCCGGAACAGGGCCGCAAGGACGGCAAGTACAGCTGGGCGAAGTCACCCCGCTATGCGGTGGGCGAGCACGGGAACATCCCGCTGGAGGCCGGGCCGCTGGCGCGGCGGATGGCCGCGGGCGCACCCAACGCCGCGGCGCATCAGGACTACGATCCGCTGTTCGTCGATATGTACAACAAGATCGGCCCCAGCGTGATGGTGCGTCAGTTGGCACGTATGCACGAGGCCCCCAAGTACTACAAGTGGACCCGCGAGTGGCTCGATCAGCTGGATCTGCGGGAGAGCTTCTACACCAAGCCGGTCGAGCATGCCGAGGGTATGGGGTTCGGCGCCACCGAGGCCGCACGCGGTGCTCTCTGCGACTGGATTGTCATCGAGGACAGCAAGATCAAGAACTACCAGGTGATCACGCCCACGGCGTGGAACATCGGTCCGCGTGACGGTGATCAGGTCCTCGGGCCAATCGAGCGAGCGCTGGTCGGATCGCCCATCGTCGATCACGAAGACCCTGTCGAACTCGGCCATGTGGCAAGAAGTTTCGATTCCTGCCTGGTGTGCACCGTACACGCCTACGATGGGAAGACCGGTAAGGAGCTGTCCAAGTTCGTTATCAACGGAATGGTGTGATCTGCCCTTGAATTCACCGTCAAGCCAGAGCCATGTCGACATCGAAGCCCCCGGGTGCGCGGTGCTCGTCGTCGGATGCGGGAACCTGCTGCGAGGTGACGACGGGGTGGGTCCCGTTCTGGTGCGTCACTTATGGGAGCGGGGTGCTCCCGAAGGCGCGCGTCTCGTAGACGGCGGTACCGCCGGCATGGACGTGGCGTTCCAGATGCGCGGTGCCGGCCAGGTCGTCATCGTCGATGCGGCGGCCACCGGCGCTGCACCGGGCACCGTTTTCCAGGTGCCCGGTGCCGAACTGGCCGAGCTGCCACCACTACAGGGGTTGCACACGCACTCGTTCCGATGGGACCACGCCATCGCATTCGCGCGCTGGGCGCTGGGCGACGATTGTCCGACCGACATCACGGTCTTCCTGATCGAGGCCCAGTGCGTCGACTTCGGTGCCGATCTCTCCGAACCCGTACAGGCCGGAATGGATGCCGTGATCGAACGCATCGAGGCCGATTACTTTGCGCCGCTGCGACCTCCGGGTGCCGATGACGTCAGCGTCGAGTTCAGCGCCGACGGCGATCTGCGTCTGGACTCGGCGTTGGCCGCCAGTCGCTTCCCGTCCGACGCGGTTGCCGCGGTGCTGCGCGGCGACGATCTCTGGTTGATCCCGCTGCGAGGACCACGCAGCGGTGGCCTGCTGCTCAAACAGCGCAACCCGAAGGGTGACCGGTCGGTTCTGGTCCGCGAGGTTCTGCAGGGCCGTTCGGTGGCGGGACCGCGATCGGCATCCTGGGATGACCAGCAGAAAGCACTGTGTATTGCGCTCGGCGTGCCGCCGGAGTCGCGAAGGTGATCCTGATGGTAGGGCAATCGCCGGATGAAGATTCCCCGGAACGCCCCCGCGCCGAGGCCCGGTCGAAGCGTTCGACCGACGATGCCCTCAGCGTCGACGCCGTGATTGTCGAGGAACATCGTCGGTGGGCCGTCGACATCGTGGTGGTGTTCGCCGACGGGGTGGTCCGGCACCGGATCAGTGTCCATCCCAGTCGACGACTCGCCGAGATCTCCGCCGACCTCATTCGGCGTACCGCCGAACGTAATATCTGTGGCCCACTGAATGGTTCGAGCTGATGACCACTGCCCCCGATTTCACCGAGTTGGTCACCACGCTGCCCCGACCGCAGCCCATCGGCACGTTCCCGCTGCCGCTGGGCTACCTCCTCATTCCCAACGGCCCGGGAGCCGACGAGGCGCGCACCGCATTGCTCGATGGCCACGAGCCCGCGACCTGGCCGGATTCGTTGCGGGCGCACGAACTGGCGCACCGCGGTGAGGTCGATCAGGCCGTTGCGTTGCTGGTCGACGACGATCCCGTCACCCGCTACAACCGATTCGTACTGGATCCCGAAGGTGTTGACACCGACCAGCTTCGCGGTGACCTTGGGCGCTTCGGTGTGCTGGTGGATGTGGTGCTGTTCACGCTGGGTCGCATCGATGACCCGCCTCGGGACGAGGGGACCGACGGTGAGCTGACCGCGGTTGTGCTGGCTGCGCAGGCCAGTCATCTTTTGACGCAGGGTGATTCGGACGGCGCGGCCAATGTGCTGGAACGCGCGGCGCAGGCCGTGACTGCGGACTCGCCACGCCTGGCGGGTGTGCTGATCGGATCCGCGGGTGCGATCGGCGCCGACACCGCCGACACCGCCGACGCCGCCGACTCGGCCGCACAGGCTCGCCTGGAGCGGGCGTTGCGGTTGCTGGACGGGGCGGATGGCCTGCGCATCGGCCGCGCCGAAATACATCTGAGTTTGGCCGGGCTGTTTCATCACCGGGCAGTGCAGAATCCGGGCCTGCTGGCCCAGGCGATACCGCACTACCACTCGGCTCTGCAACTGGTGTTGCGCGACGAGGCCCCGCTGGTATGGGCGTCCGCACACGCCAACCTGGCCACCGCCTATCTGACCATGCCGATGGTGCAGGCCTCGGATCAGTTGCGTCTCGGCGTTGCCGCGAACTCGTTGCGTTCGGCGCTCAAGGTCTATACGCCCGAGGACTATCCGGAGCAGTGGGCCAGCGTCCAGCTCAATCTGGCGAACTCGCTGGTGTACACGCCGTCGAAACATCAGGCCGACAACCTGGTGGAGGCCGTAGAACTGTACGAGGCGGTGCTGGCCGCGCGTGATCGGGACAGCGACCCGCTGGGCCGCGCGCGGGTGCTCACCAATCAGGGCAATGCGCTGGCGCACCTCGGTGCGTTCGATCAGGCCAAGGCCAAGCTCTACGAGGCGCGGTTTCTGTTCGAAGAGCAGCAGGACCACGAATCGGTGCGGACGGTGCGCGGAGTGCTCGACGAGGTGGCCCGCCAGGTCGCGTTGTTGCGGACCGCGGCCGAGGCCGACGGAGGGGCCGAACAATGACCACGATTCTCGAACCCACTCTGGAGGAGCTGGCCAAACGCGTCGACGACGCGATCACGGCGCTGGCCGACCTCGACCCCGCGGCGCGTGCCGTCGCCGAGGAACTCAAGACAGCCCTCGAGGCGGTACACCGCGCGGGCCTGGTGACCATGGTCCGACGGATGCGCGCCGACGATGCCGCGCGGGCCGTGCTCTTCGAGCTGGTCGATGACCCGGTGGTGCACCTGCTGCTATCGCTGCACGAGATCGTCCGCCCCGACCCCGTCACACACGCGAATCGGGTGTTGGTTGCGGTGCGGCCACAATTACAAAGCCATGGCGGTGACGTCACGTTGGTGCGCATCGAAGACGGTACCGCGTTCGTTCGACTGGAGGGTGCCTGCAACGGCTGCTCGATGTCGTCGGTAACCCTGCGCAACCTGGTCGAGCAGGCGCTCGTCGAGGGCGTCCCGGCGGTATCCGGGGTCGAGGTGTTGCCCAATGAGCCCTCGCCCACGCTGATTCCGCTCGAATCACTACGGATCGGGCCGAACCCGTCGCTCGAGGGTTGGGCCGATGCGGGTCCGGTGACCGATGTGCCCGACGGCGGCCTGATAGGCCGCAGCCTGGTGGCCGAGTCCGGTGAACAGGCCGAGGTCGTCATCGTCAGCCTGGAACGGCGACTTTCGGCCTACCGCAACGAATGCGCGCACGAAGGGTTGCCGTTGGACAACGCACTCGTGGACGTCAACAACGGAACGTTGACCTGCCCGTGGCATGGATTCTGCTACGACGCATCGTCGGGGGAGTGCCTGAGTGCCCCCGAGGCGCAACTCGAGCCGTTGCCGCTGCGGATCGACAACGGAACCGTCTGGATCCGGGTGCGGGAATGAGTCGGCTGGTCGTCCGACACAACATCACCGGATTGCGGACGCGAACGGCGGAGGTAGTAGACCGCACACTGGCCGGCGGCTGGTCCGCCGAGGTGTGGCTGGGAGCGCCCGCACCCGGCGGGCTTGCGCTGCCGCCGGCCAGCCCGAGCATGGCCTGGATGTATTCGCCGCGCGGTGTGTTCCTCGGGGCCGACCACCTGGTGGTCGCGGACTCGGGCAACCATCGCGTCCTGGTATGGCAGGGCATCCCGGTCACCGATGAGCAGCCGGCGGATGTTGTGCTGGGACAACCGGATGGATCGACCGAGGGCCCGGCGGCGGGAGGGCGCGGTCCCGAACGGGGGATGCACCTGCCGACCGGCGTATTGGTGCACGACGGACGATTGATCGTCGCCGATGCGTGGCACCACCGGATCCTGGTATGGGATGAGGTTCCACACCGTAGTGACGTCGCACCGGATCACATTCTGGGACAGCCGGATTCATCCGCGGTGCAGCCCAACGCCGATGGTGAGTGCTCGGCGTCGTCGATGTACTGGCCGTTTGGCATCGCGATCGTCGGCGGGTCGTTCTGGGTCGCCGACACCGGTAACCGTCGGGTGCTGGGGTGGCGCCGCGGCGTTCCCGAACCGGGGCAACCCGCCGATGTCATTCTCGGTCAACCCAGTGCCGCGGATCGCCAGGAGAACCGCGGCGGCGTGGCCGGGCCGGCCAGCTTCCGCTGGCCACACGCCATTGCCGGGCGAGATGACCTGCTGTTGATCGCCGATGCGGGCAATCACCGGGTGCTGGGCTGGACCCCGCACCCCGAATCCGACAAACCCGCGGACCTCCTCATCGGGCAACCCGATTTCGCCTCGGCCGCGGAATGGCCCTACGGCCCGCACACTGGTGACCGGTTCCGTTTCCCGTACGCGGTTTGTCTGGACAGCGGCGCCGGCGACGAATGCTTCGCCGTCGCCGATACGGCGAACAACCGAATACTGTTGTGGGACGGTGTGCCCCGCGATGGGCGAGCTGCCGATCATGTGCTGGCGCAGCCGGACTTCGCCTCCAATGGCGAGAATCGCTGGACCTCGGTGCAGCGTGACACGCTGTGCTGGCCGTACGGCATGTCGCTGCGGGGGGACCGGTTGGCCATCGCGGACTCCGGAAACAATCGCGTCACCGTCTGGCGGCGGACGTGAGGACCTCCATCGTGTCGGGGCCGTCTGCCCGGATCTGCCGGCGCCGTTTCACCGTCGTCGGTGTGGTGCAGGGTGTCGGGTTTCGCCCGTTCGTGCATCGGGTGGCCACCGGGCTGGGCCTGACCGGATTTGTCGGCAACGATTCGGCCGCGGTATTCATCGAGGTGCAGGGTCCGGTGGCCGCGGTCGACGAGTTCGCGCAGCGCCTCGTTGCCGACGCCCCGCCGCTGGCCACGATCAGCGAACTGTCCGCGGCCGAGTTGTCGGCGCAGGACGGTGACGGGTCCGGCTGCTTCTACATCGTCGCCAGCCAGTCCGCGGCCGGCGCCCTGACCGCGATTCCACCGGATATCGCGACGTGTGACGCCTGTGTCCGGGAGCTGTTCGAGCCGGCCGATCGTCGGTACCGGCATCCGTTCATCACCTGTACGGACTGCGGTCCGCGGTTCACCATCATCCGGGAGCTACCGTACGATCGCCCGGCCACCACGATGGCCGGGTTCCGCATGTGCGCACGATGCGACGCCGAGTACCACGATGTCACCGACCGGCGGTTCCATGCGCAACCGGTCGCCTGTCCGGACTGTGGTCCGACGCTGTGGTTCCAGGACGGCCCCAACCGTACGGACGGCTCGGATGCGGCCGTAACGGCGGCGCAGCGGGCGCTCGCCGAGAGTAGAATTGTCGCAATCAAAGGGATCGGCGGCTACCACGTGAGCTGCGCCGCCGGAGACGACGCAGCGGTGACTGCGTTGCGCCGCCGGAAGGCCCGTGGAGGCAAACCTTTCGCCATCCTGGTGCGAGATCTCGACGTTGCGCGACGATACGCGGAGATCGACGACCATGAGGCCGCAATTCTATCCAGTCGGCAGCGACCGATCGTGCTGTTGCGCCGCCGCCGGGATGCGCCCATAGCGGATGCGGTGGCGCCGGGTAACCCGTGGATCGGCGTGCTGCTGCCCTACACGCCGGTGCACCATCTGCTGCTGGCACCCGCTCCGGGGGCAGCGCACCGGGTTCTCGAGGCGATCGTCCTGACCAGCGCGAACCGCTCCGACGAGCCGATTTGCTACTCCGCCCAAGATGCGGCACAACGACTTCCGGAGCTGTCCGACGCGGTGCTCGACCACGACCGGCCGATCCATGTGCCGTGCGACGACTCGGTGGTTCGGGTGGTCGATGGGCGCGAACTGCCGATCCGCCGGTCCCGGGGCTTTGCCCCGCTGCCGGTAGATCTCGGCCGCGACGGGCCGGCCGTGCTCGCCGTGGGCGGGGAACTGAAGAACACCTTCTGCCTGACCGACGGCCGGCGCGCCTATTGTTCGGCGCATATCGGCGATATGGGCACATTGGAGACGCTGCGCGCGTTCGAGCAGTCGGTCGGTCAGATGTCCACCATGCGTCGGTCGCCGACTCGGCTGGCCGCCGACCTGCACCCGAGCTACCTGACTCGCGGCTGGGCCGAACGTAATGCCGGGGCGCGGCCCCTGGATCTGGTGCAGCATCACCACGCCCATGTCGTGTCGTTGTTGGCCGAGCATGGGCGGCTGGGCGAGCCGATCGTTGGAGTTGCCTTCGACGGCACCGGGTTTGGCACCGATGGCGCGGTATGGGGTGGCGAGATTCTGGCGCTGGGCACCGACAGCCGGCGTTTCACTCGGGTCGGTCATCTGGCCGCGGTACCGATGCCCGGCGGGGACGCGGCGGTGCGCAACCCGTGCCGGATGGCGTTGTCGCACCTGTGGTCGGCCGGGATCGAGTGGACTCCGGACCTGGCGTCGGTGCGCGCGCTGTCCAGCTCCGAACTACGTCTGCTGAACTCGCAGTTCGGCAGCGGAGTGGGATGCGTGTCCTGCACCAGCATGGGGCGGCTGTTCGACGCCGTCGCATCATTGCTCGGCGTGCGGCACACGATCGAGTACGAGGGGCAGGCCGCGATCGAACTCGAGTATCTGGCGGAAACTGCGGCACCGGCTTCGGCTTCAGGCGCCGTGCCGGCGTTGGCACTGCCGGTGACCGCCGACGGTATTCTTGATCCGGCCCCGCTGATCCGGGATATCCTGGCGCAGTTGCGCGCCGGGGCCGGTACGGCCGAACTGGCAGCCGCGTTCCACCGAGCCGTCGCTGTCGCTGTCACGGACATTGTTGCCCAGGTCAGTGTTTCAGAACAGTTGGTCGGACTTACTGGCGGAGTGTTCCAGAATGTGTTGCTGCTGCGCGCTTGCCGGAGTCTGTTGGAAGGGTCGGGGTTCGAAGTACTGGTACACCGGACCGTCCCGCCCAACGACGGTGGGCTGGCGCTGGGGCAGGCGGCGGTCTCGGTGCTCACCGCTCGGGATGAGCAGCGGGCCATGATCGAGGAGGGCTGATCGAATGTGTTTGGGAATTCCCGGCCGGATCACCGAAATCTGGGACGAGGCCACCGGGGCACGGATGGCACGGGTGGCTTTTCCCGGGGAGGAGAAGCTGGCATGTCTGGCCTACCTTCCCGATCTGCAGGTTGGTGACTACACCATCCTGCATGCCGGCTTTGCACTGACCAAGATCGATGAGGACACCGCGAGAGTCACCATCGCGACGATGACCGAATACGGCGTCTTCGGTGAGGAGGTGTCGTGATGGACACGGTGGTCGAGAATGCCGTGGATGCCGATCTGGCGGCAGATCTTGCCGCTGCCGCGTTGACTCTGGCCAGAAGGTTCTCCGCGGGTGGCACCATGTGGTGTGTATCGCCGGCCTGGCAGCCGCATGCGCAGCACATCGCCGTCGAGTTCGTGCATCCGGTGATCGTCGGTAAGCGGGCGCTGCCCGCCGTCGCACTGACCGGTCCAGATTTGATTGACGTGGTCCGGGTTTCGGTGCGTCCGGGTGACATCGTGATCGCGGTGGCCGACTCCGCCGACGCCGACGTGCGGTCGATCATGCGCCGCGCCTCGGCCTGGGGTGCCACCGCGATCTGGATTGGCAACGGGGTGCGCCCGGCTGCCGGCGCCGCCGATCACGTGCTGTGGCTCGACGATCCGGACCCGCGGATACCCGCGACCGGCGGCTTCGTACTGCTGTATCACGTGCTGTGGGAGCTGACCCACGTCTGCTTCGAGCACCCGGGTCTGCTCAATATCGACGACTGTGCCGGGGAAACCTGTGTGGTGTGCAGCGACGAGGGGCGGCTCGCCGAAGTGGTTGCCGCGTCCAGTGAGCATTCGGCCCGGGTCCGCACAGCCGAGGGCTCGGAGTCGATCGAGACCTCGTTGGTGGGGCCCGTCGACGCGGGGGATCTGCTGCTGGTGCATGCCGGTATGGCAATCAGCCGGGTCGAGGAAGAGGTGAGTTCGTCATGACCGCACAGGATTCCGGTGCCAAGACGCCCGAGGAAGCCACCAACTTCCTCTATCCGTTCATCGATTCCGAGGAACACGACCCGCAGGCCCTGCTGGTAGATCTTGCCCAATCGGCACAGGCCAAGGCCGCCGAAAGTACCGCCTTGCGGCGATCCACGCTGGCGGCGAGCGGCGAGCTCGTGGAATCGGCGGGCGCGGAGTTGGCGCGGCGCTTCGCGGCCGGGGGACGGCTGTTCACCTTCGGCAACGGCGGTAGCTCAACGGATTCCGCGACGCTGGCTGCGCTGTTCGCCAGGCCGCCGGTCGGGGATCCACTGCCGGCCTGGTGCCTGACCGCCGATCAGGCGATTCTGACGGCGCTGGGCAACGACGTCGGATTTGAGTTGGTGTTCGCCCGTCAGCTGATCGCCCGGGCCAAGGCGGGCGATATCGCCGTCGCCTTGTCGACCAGTGGCAGCTCGGCGGATCTGACGGTGGCGTTGCGGGAAGCCAAACGTCGGGGCATGTACACCATCGGGTTCGCCGGATACGACGGCGGCGCTTTTGCCACCAGCCCGGATGTGGACACCTGCTTCATCGTTAGATCGCAAAGTGTGCACCGTATCCAGGAGGCCCAGGCGCTGCTCGGCTATCAACTGTGGTCGTCGGTACACGAGAAGGGGGCGGTGGTCGCATGAACAGATCCGTGGGCGACTATTTGGACGCTGGACCCGGCTTTGCCGAAGGTGAGGTCATCGAACGTATCGAGGCGTTCCGGCGGCGCAGGCCCCGGCTACGCGACGATATTGTCACGTTGGCGCACGGCGCGGGTGGCAAGGCGTCGGCCGCCCTGGTGGACGCGGTGTTCGTGGAGGCGTTTCGCAACCCACAGCTGGAATCGCTGGGTGACGGTGCCGTCGTCGCACTGCCGAGTGGTGAGCGGTTGGCGCTGTCCACCGATTCATTTGTGGTGCAGCCCTTACGGTTTCCGGGTGGTTCCATCGGACACCTTGCGATCCATGGCACGGTCAATGACCTCGCGATGACAGGCGCCATCCCATCCTGGATCAGCGCCGCCTTCGTGCTCGAAGAGGGCTTCCCGATCGATGAACTCAAGGAGATCGTGGCGGATATGGCGGACGCGGCCGCCGGGGCCGGCGTCGCGATCGTCACGGGTGACACCAAAGTGGTGCCCAAGGGCGCCGCGGACGGACTGTTCATCACCACGGCCGGGGTTGGCGCCATTCCGGTCGGCCGCGAGCTCTCTGCGGCGTCGGTTCGCCCCGGCGACAAGGTGCTGCTGTCGGGATCGATCGGCGATCACGGTATGGCGGTGATGCTCGCGCGCGGTGACCTCGAACTCGAGGCCGACATCCACTCCGATACCGCCGCGGTCAGCGAGTTGGTCGAGGTGCTACTCGCGGCGGCGCCAGCGACCAGGTGGCTGCGCGACCCGACCCGTGGTGGCGTCGGCACGGTGTGTAACGAATTGGCCCGGTCGGCCAACGTCGGCATCGTGCTCGATGAGGAGCGCCTGGTGGTGCAACCGATGGTGGCCGGGGCATGCGAAATGTTGGGCATCGACCCGCTGTACGTGGCCAACGAGGGCAAGTTTCTCGCGGTGGTGGCGCCTGACGAGGCCGAGGCCGCGCTGGCTGCCCTGCATGCGCATCCGCTGGGCGCAGAGGCCGCCGAGGTCGGCGAGGTGACCGAACAGCCCGCGGCAACCGTGGTACTGCGTACCCCGTTTGGGGGTACCCGGATCGTCGACATGCTGGTAGGAGATCCATTACCCCGAATTTGTTGAGACAGCCCTGCGAGCACACCCCGGCGCAGCCCGCCGGTGTGTAAAGAGGAAGGGAGGCGACGCTCATGTGTCTCGGAATTCCAGGCCGAATCGTCGAGATCACCGATCCCGCGAACTTCATGGCGAAGGTCGACGTGAGCGGTGTGAAGCGCACCATCAGTGTGCGCCTGCTCGAGAAGGACATGCCCGAACCCGACGATTGGGTGTTGGTCCACGTCGGATTCGCGATGGCGAAGATCGATGAGCGCGAGGCCTTGCTCACGCTGGCCGCGGTCAAGAAACTCGGCGATGCCTATGACACCGAACTCGAAGCATTCGACTCGTCGTCGATCATCTGAAAGGAAACATCATGCGATTCATCGATGAATTTCGTGATCCGGCAGCGGCGCGCAAACTCCTGGGCGCCATCGAGGTGCTTGCGGACGGCGGCAACGACGGCGAACCCTTCAAGTTCATGGAAGTCTGTGGGGGGCATACCCACACCATTTACCGACATGGCATTGAGCATTTGTTGCCGTCGACCGTGGAGTTGGTGCACGGACCGGGTTGCCCGGTATGCGTCATCCCGATGGGCCGAATCGACGATGCGATGTGGCTGGCCGGTCAGCCCGACGTGATCTTCACCTGCTTCGGCGACATGATGCGGGTGCCCGGCTCCAACGGCAGCCTCCTCGATGCCAAGGCCCGCGGCGCGGATGTTCGATTCGTGTACTCCCCGCTGGACGCGCTGAAGATCGCGGTGGACAACCCCGACAAGCAAGTGGTGTTCTTTGCGATCGGGTTCGAGACCACGGTGCCTTCCACCGCCGTAACCCTGGTCAGGGCGAGGGAACTCGGCGTGACCAACTTCAGCGTGTTCTGCAACCACGTCACCATCGTCCCGCCGATCAAGGCGATCCTGGAGTCGCCCGATCTGCGGCTGTCGGGGTTCCTCGGCCCCGGACATGTGTCGACCGTGGTCGGCAACCGGCCGTACCGGTTTGTTCCCGATGTCTACGGGAAACCGTTGGTGGTCGCCGGATTCGAGCCGCTGGACATCCTGGCGTCGGTGGCGATGCTGTTGCGGCAGATCCGCGAGGGCCGATGCGAGGTGGAGAACCAGTATTCCCGCATCGTGCACCCCGAAGGTAATCCCGCGGCACTGGCCCTGATGGGACGGGTGTTCGCATTGCGGCCGCACTTCGAGTGGCGTGGACTCGGCTTCATCTCGCAGAGCGCGCTCAAGGTCAACGACGACTTCGCCGATTACGACGCCGAACTGCGCTACGACATGCCCGGCGTCCGGGTCGCGGACCCGAAGGCATGTCAATGCGGTGAGGTGCTCAAGGGTGTGCTCAAGCCCTGGGAGTGCAAGGTATTCGGCACCGCCTGCACGCCCGAGACGCCAATCGGCACCTGCATGGTGTCCCCGGAGGGGGCGTGCGCGGCCTATTACAACTTTGGTCGTATGCATCGGGATGCCGCGCAGCTGGTCGGGTCGGCCAGCCAGGGATGACATCGGTGGGCGACGTCGACATTCGCGGACCGGAGATGTTCGCCCGTTACGCCTATGCGCCCAACCAGCTTGGCTACTGCGGGCCGCCGGACCTCGACGCGTTGACCGGCGGCTCGGTCGAACGCATCCGGGCCGCCGCCCGGCGGTTCTCCGGCGCATGGCCCTATCTTCGGGTGCTGTCGGCTCTGACCGGGATTTCCGATCCGCTGGACTACCGGCTGGTGGAGTCGTACTGGCTGGGCGGCGGTGTCGGCGCGGCACTCGATGCCGATGAATTCTACGCGGCGCTGCTGGCCGTCATCGGTCCACAGGCCGGTCATTACTGGTCGCACCTCGACGACGAGTTGGCCGGCGAGGCCGCCGGAAATCACTGCTTCCACGTATTCGGGGTGTATCCGTGGACCCGATTCCTGGGCCGCGGCATGGACGAACACCCGTTGCACGTGCTCGATAGTTGCCGAATCACCCCCGCCACGGTGCTGGCCCGGCACGGTGATCACGCGGAGATACGTTGTCAGCGGCTGGAATGGGATGGCACGTCACTGCAATTGTCCGTGCCGACAACGCAAACCGTTGAGGTGCGCATCGAGGGGTACAGCGCGGTACCCGATGTGCAACCGGGAGAATCGGTGGCCGTGCACTGGGGCCGAGTGTGCGGCCGACTGGACGCAACCCACGTGCGCGATCTCGACGACAGCACGGACCGACAGCTCTCGGTCACCAACCGCCGGCTTGCGGTGGTCGCCGGATGAGACCCCGAATCGTCCAGGACGACGAGCAGATCGGGTTCTACTGGACCACCGTGACCGGTGCGCCAACTTCGTTGCAGGCGTTGGTGGAGACCGATGACGAGCCCGACCGGTTGATCGCCACACACCTGGCGGCGCTCGACGATGCACTCATCATTGCCGCCGAACGCTTCGCTGAGATCCTGGGTGGGGGACGGCGCCCGGCCGACGCGGAAGAGCGTGCTGCGCTGCTGGATCTGCATCGCACCCTGGACCGGTTGTGTTTCGAATTCGCCGCCGCGCTGCAGCGCTGCGGGCAGATAGCAGATCTGCGGGCCGGCAAGATCATCGGGACCGCGGCCCTGTTCTCGATTCGGGCCCGCGGTCCGCTGGATCTGCTGGGGCCGGTGCCGTTCGACGGTGAACTCGACGAACCCTCGATCGGCGTGGTCGGCGGCTACGGACAGATGTGCCAAGTCGACCCCGATCGCCCCTGGATGGGTGGCCGGTGGATAGTCAGAACTGAATCAGGGCAACGGCTTCCACTCACCCTGTCGATGTTGATGTTCGACAGCTCCGGGGTGGAGAAGGAGTCCGCACGCAAAGAGCATCTGGATGCCCTCAACGCGGTGATCGACTCTGCCGGGACGCCCGACGCCGATCCGTTGGCGGTCAGCTGTGCGATCGACTGGCTGCTGTATGACTGGCTGATGGCGCACCGGGACGGGCCGGACAGTGCCGAGATTGTCTTTCCCAAAGGGCATGAAACCGACGCCGGCGTGGTGGTTGCCGCGGCGGCGGCGTCGGTTTCGGCCCGCGCAACATTTGATCCGGGCCTGGTCGGGCTTGGATCGGTGTACCGCTAGCCATACCCCGGGCTTTCACCTGGCGAATCCCCCGTAGTGGGGTACAGGCCGATTCGGCCAATCGATAAACAGGGATCAACGCATTCGTATCCCGTCACCCCATCGATTGGAAGCGATATGGATTTGTACCTGCCCATTGCGGTTCTGGGTGTGATTGCGGCCGCGTTCGCTTTTGGCTCGGTCGGCATGGCGTTGGTTCTGGGTCCGCGTCGGTACAACCGGGCGAAGTTGCAGGCCTACGAGTGCGGCATCGAGCCCGCGGTGCAGTCGGTGTCGGGCGGACGGTTTCCGATCAAGTTCTATCTGACGGCGATGTTGTTCATCGTGTTCGACATCGAGATTGTGTTTTTGTATCCGTGGGCGGTGTCGTTCGGCCAGTTGGGTGTGTTTGCACTGGTGGAGATGGTGTTGTTCATGGGGGCGGTGTTCGCGGCGTATGCGTATGTGTGGCGTCGCGGCGGGCTGGCTTGGGATTAGTGCCATGGGTTTAGAGGAGCAGTTGCCCGGCGGCATCCTGCTGTCCACGGTGGAGAAGGTCGCCGGGTTTGTCCGCAAGGGTTCGTTGTGGCCGGCGACGTTCGGGTTGGCGTGTTGTGCGATCGAGATGATGGCGACGGCGGGTCCGCGGTTCGATATCGCCCGGTTTGGGATGGAGCGGTTTTCGGCGACGCCGCGGCAGGCGGATCTGATGATCGTGGCGGGCCGGGTGAGCCAGAAGATGGCCCCGGTGTTGCGGCAGGTTTATGACCAGATGGTCGAGCCGAAGTGGGTGTTGGCGATGGGGGTGTGTGCCTCCTCGGGCGGCATGTTCAACAACTACGCGATTGTGCAGGGTGTCGATCATGTGGTGCCGGTGGATATTTATCTGCCGGGTTGTCCGCCGCGGCCGGAGATGTTGTTGAACGCGATTGTGATGTTGCACGCCAAGATCGCCGAGATGCCGTTGGGTGTGCACCGCGATGAGGTGGTGGCTGCGGCGGAGGAGGCGGCGTTGTCGGCGCCGACAACGCTGGAGTTTCGGGGGTTGCTGCGGTGAGCGGTGGTCGTGAGGTCATCGGGGTGCGCCGGGGCATGTTCGGCACGGCGGGCAGCGGTGATACGTCCGGTTATGGGCGGCTGGTCTCCGAGATCAGTTTGCCCGGTGGTGGTCCGCGCCCGTATGGGGGGTATTTCGACGAGGTGATCGACCGGCTCGCGGCCGCGCTCGGAGAGGGTTTCGAGGCCGCTATCGAGCAGGTGGTGGTGTATGCCGGGCAGCTCACCGTCGATGTTGCCCGTGCGCACCTGCGGTCGGTGGCCACGGTGTTGCGTGATGACCCGGGGTTGCGGTTCGAGTTCTGCGCCGGGGCCTCGGGGGTGCACTATCCGGACGAGGCCGGGCGGGAGTTGCATGTGTTCTATCCGTTGATGTCGATCACCCATGACCGGCGGATCCAGGTGGAGGTGGCCTGCCCAGAGGCCGATCCACGTGTGCCGTCGTTGTTTTCGGTCTACCCGACGGTGGACTGGCACGAACGGGAGACCTACGACTTCTTCGGGGTCATCTTCGAGGGCCATCCCGCGCTCACCCGCATCGAGATGCCCGACGATTGGGTCGGGCATCCGCAGCGCAAGGACTACCCGTTGGGCGGGGTGCCGGTGGAATATCACGGCGCGCAGATCCCGCCACCGGATGAGCGTAGGACGTATCACTGATGACCGATATCCGGGACGCAGCAGAGTCCACCATCACCCTGGGTGGGCAGGATTGGGACGACATCGTCGCGCTGGCCCAGCAATCCGCGCATGTCGATGCTCGTGATCGGATCGTGGTGAACATGGGTCCGCAGCATCCGTCGACGCATGGGGTGTTGCGGCTGATCTTGGAGATCGAGGGGGAAACGGTCACCGAGGCGCGCTGCGGTATCGGGTATTTGCACACCGGCATCGAGAAGAATCTGGAGTACCGCAACTGGATCCAGGGTGTCACGTTCGTGACCCGGATGGACTATCTGTCCCCGTTCTTCAACGAGACCGCGTACTGCCTGGCCGTCGAGAAGCTGCTCGGGATCACCGACGACATCCCCGCCCGGGCGAGCGTGATCCGGGTGTTGTTGATGGAACTCAACCGGATCTCGTCGCATCTGGTCGCGTTGGCGACCGGGGGTATGGAGTTGGGGGCGATGAGCGCGATGTTCTTCGGGTTCCGTGAACGCGAAGAAATCCTGAAGGTTTTCGAGGCCATCACCGGTTTGCGGATGAACCACGCCTACATCCGGCCCGGTGGCCTGGCCGCCGACCTCCCCGAGGATGTCCCCGCCCAGATCGCCGCGCTGTGTGAGTTGTTGCCCGGCCGGCTGGCCGAACTGGAAGCGCTGCTGCGTGGTAACGCGATCTGGAAAGCCCGTACCGTCGATATCGGCTACCTCGATCTGACCGGGTGCATGGCGCTCGGGATCACCGGCCCGGTGCTGCGCTCCACGGGACTGTCGCACGACCTGCGCAAGGCCCAACCGTATTGCGGGTATGAGACGTACGACTTCGACGTGATCACGGGCACCCACAGTGACTGCTACGACCGCTACGTCATACGCGTCGAAGAGATGAACGAATCCTTGCGCATCGTGCGGCAATGCCTGGACCGTTTGGAGCCCGGGCCGGTGATGATCGAAGACCGCAAGCTGGCCTGGCCCGCCGACCTGGCGCTCGGCCCCGACGGTTTGGGGAACTCCCCGGCGCATATCGCCAAGATCATGGGCACCTCGATGGAAGGCCTGATCCATCACTTCAAATTGGTCACCGAGGGTATCCGGGTGCCGGCCGGGCAATGCTATGTCGCCGTCGAGTCGCCGCGCGGTGAACTCGGTGTGCACATGGTCTCCGATGGCGGCACCCGGCCGTACCGGGTGCATTACCGCGACCCGTCGTTCACCAATCTGCAAGCCGTGGCGGCGATGTGTGAAGGCGGCATGGTGGCTGACGTCATCTCCGCGGTCGCCTCGATCGACCCGGTAATGGGAGGAGTCGACCGATGATGAGCGCTCGCGCGAAGAACGGATGGCTATGACCAGTATCGATCTGACGTTGGGGCCGCGCCCCGACGAACTCGGACCACCGATCGGTGGCCCACTGACCTACCCACGCGAGATCGAAGACCGGCTCGCGATCGATGCCGCGACCATCATGGCCCGCTACCCGCAGCCGCGTTCGGCGCTGCTGCCGCTGCTGCATCTCGTACAAGCCGAAGACGGCTACCTCACGGCCGCGGGTATCGGGTTCTGCGCCCGCACACTCGAACTGACCGACGCCGAAGTGACCGCCGTGGCCACGTTCTACTCCATGTACCGCCGCGCCCCCACCGGCCGCTACCTCGTCGGGGTGTGCACCAACACGCTGTGCGCGATCATGGGCGGCGACGCGATTCTCGACACCCTCCAACACCACCTCGGCGTCACCTCCGGTGACACCACCGACGACGACCTGATCACCCTCGAACACCTCGAATGCAACGCCGCCTGCGATTACGCGCCGGTCATGATGGTCAACTGGGAATTCTTCGACAACCAAACCCCCAGCACTGCCGTTGATCTGGTGGACCGACTACGTGCCGGAGAACAAGTCACCGCCAGCCGCGGCGGAGTCATCTGCCCTTTCACCCACACCTCACGCACCCTCGCCGGCCTACCCCACCCCGATGAGTCTGGAGGGATCTGACGTGCCGTTGGTTTCCGTTCTGACACGGTCCTGGGGCAAACCGGAATCCTGGTCGCTCACCAATTATTTGCGCCATGAGGGTTATCAGGCGCTGGACAAGACGCTGACCATGACGCCTGGCGAGGTCATTGACCTGGTGAAGGAGTCCGGGCTACGGGGCCGCGGCGGCGCCGGGTTCGCCACCGGGACCAAGTGGTCGTTCATACCGCAGGATCGGTCCAAGCCGCACTATCTGGTGATCAATGCTGACGAGTCGGAACCCGGTACCTGCAAGGACATTCCACTGATGTATGCCACCCCGCATGCGTTGGTGGAGGGAGCGATTATTGCGGCCTATGCGATTGGTGCTCGGCATGCATTCATCTACCTGCGCGGTGAGGTGGTGCCCGTATTGCGCCGGCTGCGAGATGCCGTGAACGAAGCCTATGACGCGGGCTATCTGGGTACCGATATCTGTGGGTCGGGGTTCGACCTGGATCTGATTGTGCATGCGGGTGCGGGTGCCTATATCTGCGGTGAGGAGACCGCGCTGCTGGATTCGCTGGAGGGCCGCCGCGGCCAACCCCGGCTGCGGCCACCCTTCCCTGCGGAGGAGGGTCTGTATGCCTGCCCGACGGTGGTGAACAATGTCGAGTCCATCGCCTCGGTGCCGCCCATCGTGGTGAACGGGTCGGATTGGTTCCGTTCGATGGGCACGGAGAAGTCACCGGGTTTCACCCTGTACTCGTTGTCCGGGCATGTCAGCGCGCCGGGCCAGTACGAGGCCCCGCTGGGAATCACCTTGCGCGAGTTGCTGTCCTACGCCGGTGGCGTCCGGTCCGGGCATGAGCTCAAGTTCTGGACGCCCGGCGGCTCGTCCACGCCGATGCTGACTGCCGAGCATCTCGATGTGCCCTTGGATTACGAGGGCATGGTGTCGGTGGGCTCGATGCTGGGGACCAAGGCGTTGCAGATCTTCGACGAAACCACCTGCGTGGTCCGGGCGGTGCGCCGCTGGACACAGTTTTACGCGCACGAATCCTGCGGTAAATGCACACCGTGCCGGGAAGGCACCTACTGGCTGGCCCAGATCTACGAGGGGCTGGAGGAGGGGACCGCGTCCGGTGACGATCTACAGAAGTTATCGGATATTTCCGATGCGCTTCTCGGTAAGTCATTCTGTGCGCTCGGTGATGGCGCGGCCAGCCCGATTATCAGCTCGCTGAAGTATTTCCGCGCCGAGTACGAGGCTCACCTGGGCCGCGGGTGTCCGTTCGACCCGTACGCGGCCATGCTGGCCGCACCGGAGGGGGTGGGCGCATGACACTGGCCGAACACAACCAACAGGCGCCTCCGGTCGAGTTGGTCACGCTGACCATCGACGATCAACAGATCTCGGTCCCCAAGGGCACGTTGGTGATTCGGGCGGCGGAGCTGATCGGGGTGCAGATTCCCCGGTTCTGTGACCACCCACTGCTCGATCCCGTCGGGGCGTGCCGGCAATGTCTGGTCGAGGTCGAGGGCCAGCGCAAGCCGATGGCGTCGTGCACCATTGCGGTCGCCCCGGACATGGTGGTGCGCACCCAGCACACCAGCGAGGCCGCCGACAAGGCGCAGCACGGTGTGATGGAACTGCTGCTGATCAATCACCCGCTGGACTGCCCGGTCTGCGACAAGGGCGGCGAATGCCCACTACAGAACCAGGCAATGTCCAACGGGCGCCCGGAATCGCGCTTCGACAAGGTGAAGAGAACGTATCCAAAGCCAATTCCGTTGTCTGCCGAGGTGTTGTTGGATCGGGAGCGCTGTGTGCTGTGCGCGCGCTGCACCCGGTTCGCCAACCAGATCGCGGGTGACCCGTTCATCGAACTGCTGGAACGCGGTGCGCTGCAGCAGGTCGGCATTGCCTCGGGGGAGTCCTTCGATTCATATTTTTCCGGCAACACCGTCCAGATCTGCCCGGTGGGTGCGCTGACCGGCACGGCGTACCGGTTTCGGGCCCGGCCGTTCGACCTGGTGTCCTCGCCGAGTGTGTGCGAGCACTGCGCCTCCGGTTGCGCGCAGCGCACCGACCACCGACGCGGCAAGGTGCTGCGCCGGTTGTCCGGTGATGACCCGGAGGTCAATGAGGAATGGAACTGCGATAAGGGCCGCTGGGCGTTCACCTATCCCACCCAGGGCGATCGGATCCGCACCCCGCTGCTGCGCGATACCGACCGCGGGTTGCGGCCGGCGTCATGGTCGGAGGCGATCGGGGTAGCCGCGATGGGCCTGTCTGCCGCGGCCGGCCGGGCCGGTGTTCTGGTGGGTGGTCGGGTCACGGTCGAAGATGCCATGGCGTATAGCAAGTTCGCACGAATGGTGCTGAACACCAACGATATTGATATGCGGGCGCGAGCACATTCGGCCGAGGAAGCCGAGTTCCTGGCGGCCCGGGTCGCCGGCCGTGTCGTGGCGGTCAGCTACGCCGACCTCGAATCCGCGCCGGCGGTACTGCTGGTCGGCTTCGAGCCCGAGGAGGAATCCCCGATCGTGTTCCTGCGGCTGCGCAAGGCCGTGCGCCGCACCGGCCTGCAGGTGATCGGTATCGCCCCGTATGCCTCTCGTGGGCTGTCCAAACTCGAGGGCCGGTTGGTGATGACGGCGCCCGGCAGTGAAGCGGCCGCACTCGACGCCGTGGCCGGCGACGTGCCCGAAGGCTCGGTGATTCTGGTCGGTGAACGCCTGGCCGGTAGTCCCGGCGCATTGTCGGCCGCGGCGCGGTTGGCCGATGCGACGGGGGCGCGGCTGGCCTGGATCCCGCGGCGAGCGGGTGAGCGCGGCGCCCTGGACGCCGGCTGCCTACCCAACCTGCTGCCCGGAGGCCGACCCGTTGACCATCCGCGGGCCCGCGAGCAAGTTATGAATGCCTGGAATGTTGCGGAGTTGCCCGCCCTGCCCGGGCGCGACACCGACGCGATCCTCGCCGCCGCCCGCAGCGGAGACCTGGAGGCATTGGTGGTGGGTGGTGTGGAACTTGATGATCTGCCCGACCCCGTGGCGGCATGGGCGGCCGTCGAGGCCGCACCGTTCGTGGTGAGTTTGGAACTGCGGGAAAGCGCGGTCACCGCGCTGGCCGATGTGGTGTTCCCGGTGGCGCCGGTGGCGGAAAAGGCCGGCTCCTACCTGAACTGGGAAGGACGACTGCGGCCGTTCGATCGGGCCATTGCCACCACTTCCGATTCCGATGCGCGGGTGTTGAACGAGCTTACCCGGGCCATCTCCGGTCGATCATTGGATCCGGCCTCGCCGGCGCTTGGCCCCTGGAACGGCGCGCCGATGCCGGCGCCCAACACCGAACCCGCGCCGCCGAACCCGGCTGCCGGCGAGGCGGTGCTGGCGTGCTGGCAGATGTTGTTGGATGCGGGTCGGTTACAGGACGGCGAGCCGCATCTGGCCGGCACGGCACGCCCGCCGGTGGCGCGGCTGTCGGCGGCCACCGCAGCCGAGATCGGTGCCCACGACACGCTCACGGTACGCACGACCCGGGGGTCGATCACGCTGCCGCTGCTGATCACCGAGATGCCCGACCGGGTGGTGTGGCTACCGACGAACTCACCCGGCAGCCACGTACACACCCAACTGGGCGCGAGTTCCGGAGACATCGTCGATATCGCAGCGGGGAGCCCGTCATGAGCTATCCCGGTTTGGAAGCGTTCGGCCACGACCCGCTGTGGCTCATCATCGTCAAGGCCGTCGCGGTCTTCGCCTTCCTGTTGTTGACCGTCTTGGTGGCGATCCTGGTGGAACGCAAGATCCTGGGCCGCATGCAGATGCGATTCGGCCCCAACCGGGTCGGCCCATTCGGGCTGCTGCAATCGCTGGCCGACGGCGTCAAACTCGCCCTCAAGGAAGGCCTGACGCCGGCCGGGGCCGACAAGCCGATCTACCTGATGGCCCCGGTGATCGCGGTCATCCCGGCCATCCTGGCGTTCGCCGTGATCCCGCTGGGTCCGGTGGTGTCGATCTTCGGCCACCACACCCCACTGCAGCTGACCGACCTGCCCGTCGCGGTGCTCTACGTGCTGGCCGTCACCTCCATCGGCGTGTACGGCATCGTGCTGGCCGGCTGGTCCTCCGGATCGACCTACCCCCTGCTGGGCGGGCTGCGCTCGAGCGCACAGGTGGTGTCCTACGAAATCGCGATGGCCCTGTCGTTCGTGGCGGTGTTCCTGTACGCGGGCACCATGGCCACCTCCGGGATCGTTGCCGCCCAACAGCACACCTGGTTCATCTTTCTGCTGCTGCCGTCGTTCGCGGTCTACCTGGTGGCCATGGTCGGCGAAACCAACCGCGCCCCCTTCGACCTGCCCGAAGCCGAAGGCGAACTGGTCGGCGGCTTCCACACCGAATACTCGTCGCTGAAATTCGCGATGTTCATGCTCGCCGAATACATCAACATGACCACCGTGTCCGCCCTGGCCACCACCATGTTCCTCGGCGGCTGGCACGCGCCACTGCCGATCGGCCTGTTCTTCGAGGGCGCCAACACCGGCTGGTGGCCCCTGATCTGGTTCACCGGCAAAGTCTGGGCCTTCCTGTTCTTCTACATGTGGCTACGCGCCACCCTGCCGCGGCTCCGCTACGACCAGTTCATGGCCCTGGGCTGGAAAGTCCTCATCCCCACCTCACTGGCCTGGATCATCACCGTCGCCGTCCTGCGGGAGCTGGGTCAAGATGATGTGCTTCCTGCGCTCGGGGTCGGAGTGCTCTTCTTGCTGCTGGTCGCCGGGGTATACCGCCGTGCGCGTGCACGCGGCACGCATCGGCTGGGCACCGGTTCCGAACCGGTCATCCAGCTTGCGGGTGGCTATCCGGTACCGCCGCTGACGGGACCTCGTGAACAGCCCGGTGTCAGAACCTATTTCGCTCAACCTTCCCGGAATGGGAAATCGATTCACAGCAACGTATTGAGCCAACGGGGGAGCAGCGATGACTAAATTCGGAGACGCGCTGGCCGGTTTCGGTGTGACCTTCTCGACGATGTTCAAGAAGCCCATCACCGAGCAGTATCCGGAGGGTAAGCAGCCCACCCAGGCCCGCTATCACGGCCGCCACCAGTTGAACCGGTACGCCGACGGGTTGGAGAAGTGCATCGGTTGCGAACTGTGCGCGTGGGCCTGCCCCGCCGATGCCATCTACGTCGAGGGCGCCGATAACACCGACGCGGAGCGGTTTTCACCGGGTGAACGCTACGGCCGGGTCTACCAGATCAACTACCTGCGGTGCATCGGCTGCGGGCTGTGCATCGAGGCGTGCCCCACCCGGGCGCTGACCATGACCAACGACTACGAGATGGCCGACGACAACCGGTCGGACCTGATCTACGGCAAGGACAAACTCCTGGCACCACTGCAACCCGGCATGCAGCCCCCACCGCACGCCATGGCCGACGGTGCCACCGACGACGACTACTACCTGGGACACATTTCCTCGGAAGGAGGAGCCCACCGATGAGCCCCGAATCGATTGTCTTCTGGGCGATTGCACCGCTGATCGTGGTATTTGCCCTCGGTGTGGTGGCCGCGCCGAAGGCGGTGTACTCGGCACTTTGCTTGGCCGGCACCATGGTCGGCCTGGCGATTGTCTATGCGAGTCAGGATGCGCTGTTCCTGAGTGTGGTGCAGGTAGTGGTGTACACCGGCGCGGTGATGATGCTGTTCCTGTTCGTGCTGATGCTGGTCGGTGTGGATTCCTCGCAGTCGCTCACCGAAACCATTCGGGGGCAGCGGGTTGCCGCGATCGTGGCCGGAGTGGGGTTCGGGCTGCTGCTGATCGCCGCCATCGGTTCGGCGTCGATCTCCGGGTTCACGATCGGCGGAGTCGATGCTGTGTCCGGTGGTCGCTCGGCAAGCCTCGCTCCCGAAGGTAACGTGCAAGGGCTGGCCGCGCTGATTTTCACCAAGTACCTGTGGGTCTTCGAACTGACCAGCGCCTTGTTGATCACCGCCGCGCTGGGCGCCATGGTGCTGGCGTACCGGGAACGCTTCGAACACCGCAAGAGTCAGCGCGAACTCGCCCAGGAACGGTTCGCGAACATCGGTGCCGCATCGTCCTACCCGTCGACGTTGCCGTGCTCGGGCGTGTACGCCCGACAGAACTCGGTCGACACACCCGCACTGCTTCCGGACGGCAGTATCTGCGAGCTGTCGGTAAGTCGCACGCTCGAGCGGCGAGGACTTGTCCTGACGCTTCTGGTTGCCGGTGACGGTGACGTATCGCCGTCCAAGCGGGCGGGAGGTGCCCGGTGAATCCGGACCAGTATCTGCATCTGTCGGCGTTGTTGTTCACCATCGGCGCTGCGGGAGTGTTGTTGCGCCGCAACGCGATAATTCTGTTCATGTGTGTGGAGTTGATGTTGAACGCCTGCAATCTCGCCTTCGTCAGCTTTTCCCGCATGCACGGCCAACTCGACGGTCAGGTGGTGGCATTTTTCACCATGGTGGTCGCCGCCTGTGAGGTGGTGGTGGGCCTGGCGATCATCATGGCCATCTACCGCACCAGGAAGTCCGCCAACGTCGACGACGCCCACCTGCTGAGGCATTGATCAGGTGGCTACGGGAGTGACCATGTTGTGGCCGTTGATCGCGCTGCCCCTGGCCGGGGCCGCGGTGTTGCTGCTCGGTGGGCGACGGACCAACGGCTGGGGCCACCTGCTGGGGTGCGCCACGGTGGTGGCCTCGTTCGCCTGGGCCGCGGTGCTTTTCGCCGATCTGCTGGGCCGCGACGCCGCGGGCCGGGTCATCGGCGAGCGCCTGTTCTCCTGGGTCCCGGTCGCCGGGCTGCGGGTGGACTTCGGTCTGCAACTCGATGCCCTGAGTGTGTGTTTCGTGTTGCTGATCACCGGGGTGGGCGCGCTCATCCACATCTATTCGATCGGCTACATGGCCGGCGACCCGGGCCGGCGGCGCTTCTTCGCCTACCTGAACCTGTTCGTCGCCGCGATGCTGCTGCTGGTGCTGGCCGACAACTACCTGGGCCTCTACGTCGGCTGGGAGGGCGTCGGCCTGGCGTCGTATCTGCTGATCGGGTTCTGGTCGCACAAGCCGAGCGCGGCCACGGCGGCCAAGAAGGCGTTCGTCGTCAACCGGGTCGGCGACATCGGGCTGGCGATCGCCATGATGGTGATGTTCGCCCAATTCGGAACCCTGTCCTACGCCGGGGTTTTCGCCGGGACTCCGGGCGCGTCCACCGGGGCGCTGACCGCGATCGGCCTGCTGCTGCTGCTCGCGGCGTGCGGCAAGAGCGCCCAGGTGCCGCTGCAGTCCTGGCTCGGCGACGCGATGGAGGGCCCCACGCCGGTCTCGGCGCTCATCCACGCGGCCACCATGGTGACCGCCGGGGTGTACCTGATCGTGCGCTCGGGGCCGGTGTTCAACCTGGCGCCGGACGCGCAGACCGCGGTGGTGACCGTCGGCGCGGTCACCTTGCTGTTCGGCGCCATCATCGGGTGCGCCAAGGATGACATCAAGAAGGCTCTCGCGGCGTCGACCATGAGCCAGATCGGGTACATGGTGCTGGCCGCCGGCCTGGGACCGGTCGGCTACGCGATCGCGATCATGCACCTGCTGACCCACGGTTTCTTCAAGGCCGGACTGTTCCTCGGGGCCGGATCGGTGATGCACGGCATGAACGACGAGACCGACATCCGGCGCTACGGCGGCCTGCGCGCGCTGATGCCGATCACCTTCGTCACCTTCGGGCTGGGGTACCTCGCCATCATCGGTGTGCCACCGTTCGCCGGCTTCTTCTCCAAGGACGCCATCATCGAAACCGCTTTTGCGGCAGGCGGTCTACGCGGCTGGCTGCTGGGCGGAGCCGCGCTGCTGGGCGCCGGCATCACCGCGTTCTACATGACCCGCGTGATGATCCTGACGTTCTTCGGACCGCGGCGCTGGGCGCCGGAGGCCCACCCGCACGAATCCCCGCCGAGCATGACGCTGCCGATGGTGGTGCTGGCCGTCGGTTCCGTCGGCGCCGGCGCCCTGCTGGCCCTCGGCGGCCGACTGGTCGATTGGCTCGAACCCGTCGTCAACCCCGACGGCGCGCACGCCCACCACGCGGTGCCGGTGTGGGTGATGTCGGCGATCACGCTGTCGGTGGTGCTCATCGGTATCGCCGTCGCCTACCGGGCCTACTCCACCCGGGCGGTGTCGCCCGTCTCCTCCGAATGGGTCACCGGCACAACTGAAGCTGCCCGAAGTGATCTCTATGGTGATGCGTTCAACGAAGCCGTCTTCATGCGACCGGGTGCGCGGCTATCCGAGACCTTGGTCGGGGTGGAACGGCGCGGGATCGACGGTGCGGTCGAGGGCCTCGCTCGAGGGATCAGCGCGATATCGTCCACGATCCGCCGGAGCCAGACGGGCTTCGCCCGGTCCTACGCATTGTCGATGCTGGGCGGCGCCGTGCTGCTACTCGGGATCCTCGCGACGATGGGTCTGTCATGAATCAGCTACCCGTGTTGAGCGTGCTGTGGTTGGCACCCCTGGTCGGGGCGTTGGTGGTGGTAGCCCTCCCGTCGAAGAGGCCCGACTGGATCAAGGGCACCGCCGTGCTGACGGCACTTCTGGTGCTGGGGCTCGCAGTCGCGGTTGCGGTTCGGTTCGATCGCGCAGGCGGGCAGTACCAATTGGTCGAGGAGTTGCCGTGGATTCCGTTCTTCGGGGCCGGTTACACACTGGGCGTGGACGGCATCGCGATGGTACTCGTTGTGCTGACCGCAGTGCTGACGCCGCTTCTCCTGCTGGCGGGGTGGCACGACACCCGTCGCCCCAAAACCTACTTCGCACTGCTGCTGGTGGTCGAATCGATGGTGTTGCTGAGTTTCATCGCGTTGGATGTGCTGCTGTTCTACGTGATATTCGAGGCGATGCTGATCCCGATGTACTTCCTCATCGGTCGCTACGGGGGACCGGATGCGGGACGGGCGGCACTGAAGTTCTTGTTGTACAGCCTGTTTGGCGGAGTGGTCATGTTGGTCGCCGTGATCGGAGTGTACGTAACAGCCGGGACCTTCGATTTCCGCACCATAGTCGGCGCGGTATCGTCCGGCCAGTTGAACCTCAACCCCGCCGTCATGCACGCGATGTTCCTGAGCTTTCTGTTCGCCTTCGCGGTCAAGGCCCCGCTGTGGCCCTTCCACACCTGGCTGCCCGGTGTAGCCACCGAGGCCACCCCGGTTACCGCTGTGCTGATGATGGCGGTCGTCGACAAGGTCGGCACCTTCGGCATGCTGCGCTACTGCCTGCAACTGTTCCCCGACTCGGCCGTCCTGCTGAGTCCGGCGGTGATCACGCTGGCGGTGATCGGAATCGTGTACGGGGCGATACTGGCCGTCGGGCAGACCGACGTCATGCGACTCATTGCCTATGCCTCCATCTCGCACTTCGGCTTCATCATCCTGGGCATCTTCGTGATGACCAGCCAGGGCCAATCCGGCGCGACACTGTACATGGTCAACCACGGCATATCGACCGCAGCACTGTTCCTGATCGCCGGATTCCTGGTATCGCGCAGGGGTTCTCGGCTCATCGCCGACTACGGCGGCGTACAACAGGTCGCCCCGCTACTGGCCGGTACCTTCCTGGTCGCGGGCCTCAGCGCCCTCGCGCTACCGGGCCTCGCTCCGTTCATCAGCGAAATCCTGGTGCTCATCGGCAGCTTTACCCGGTACCCGGTAGCCGCCGTCATCGCCTCGGCGGCACTGGTGCTGTCCGCGATCTACATCCTATGGCTGTACCAGCGGATGATGACCGGACCGGTCACCGACGGCAACCACCGGCTACGCGATCTATTGCCCAGGGAACTCGCGGTGGTGGCACCGCTGATCGCCCTGCTGTTGGTGCTCGGGGTGCATCCCAAACCCGCGCTCGACGTGATCAACCCGGCGGTTGCACACACCCTGACCACCATCGGGGTCAGCGACCCCGCGCCCGCCACAGCGAGAGGACCCGCGCCATGACCACACTCGCCGCACTTACCACGCCTTCGGTCGAATACCGGGCTGTGCTACCACTTTTGGTGGTGTTCGGTGCAGCCGTCGCGGGCGTGCTGATAGAAGGGTTCGTACCGCGTGCTCGGCGGGTCCGTGCTCAGCTGGCACTGGCGTACACGGCACTGCTCGCAGCATTGCTGGCCGTCGTCACGCTGGCGGGCACCAGCCAGCTTGCCGTCATGGGTGCCGTCGCGATCGACGGGCCCACGCTCTTCCTGCAGGCCGCCATCTTGATCATGGCGCTGTTCACCATGGTGGTGCTGGGCAGTCGGAGTTCGATGACGATCACCGCCCAGGCTTCCTCGGTGCCCGGCGGTGCCGAGGAACGAACGGCGATCCGGGTCGGCGCGATCCAGACCGAGGTGTTCCCACTGCTGATGTTCGCCGTCGGCGGCATGTTGCTGATGCCCGCGGCAGCCGACCTGCTGACCATGTTCATCGCCCTGGAGGTACTGTCCCTCCCGCTGTATGTGTTGTGCGGCCTCGCCCGTCACCGCCGGGTGCTGTCGCAGGAGGCGGCGTTGAAATATTTTCTGTTGGGCGCCTTTTCGTCGGCGCTGTTCCTCTACGGGGTGGCGCTGCTGTACGGGTACAGCGGCACCCTGACACTCCGTGGGATCGCGACAGCCATCGCGGACAACGGTGATGGCACGCTGGCGGTGATCGGGATGGGGCTGGTGTCGGTCGGCCTGCTGTTCAAGGTAGGTGCCGTGCCGTTCCACTCCTGGGTCCCCGACGTCTACCAGGGCGCGCCCACGCCCATCACCGGGTTCATGGCCGCGGCCACCAAGGTGGCGGCCTTCGGTGCCATGCTGCGGTTGTTCTACGTGGCGTTACCCGATCTGCTTGCCGAATGGCGGGCCGCATTGTCGGTGATCGTGGTGCTGACCATGGTGGGTGGCGCGTTGATGGCGATCGGACAGAATGATGTCAAGCGATTGCTGGGCTATTCGGCGGTGGCGCAGGCCGGGTTCTTGTTGATGGGCATTGTGGCGGCCAACGACAGGGGGGTGGCAGCCGTCATGTTCTACCTGTTGGTCTACGGGATCGCCGCGATAGCCGCATTCGCGCTCGTCGAACTGGTCCGCAATCTCGACGGAGTCGAGGACAACGACATCCGGAGATGGAGTGGGCTGGCACGCCGATCCCCCGCGCTGGCGTGGGCATTCACGGTGTGCCTGCTGGCCTTCACCGGGATTCCGCTGACGAGTGGATTCATCAGCAAGGTGGCGGTGTTCAGTGCGGCGGCGGAAAGTGGCGCAATGGCACTGGTCGTGGTTGGAGTGCTGGCGAGTGCTATCGCGGCATTCGTCTACCTGCGGGTGATCCGGGTGATGTTCTTCGCTGAACCGCCGGCCGACGCGCGGGTGTTCATCGTGGGCAGCCCGCCGGTGTCGATCGCGGTCGGGGCGGCGGTGGCGCTGACCGTGCTGATGGGTGTACTGCCGCAGCCGCTGCTGGGCCTGGTGGGCTCAGCCGGTGCTTTCGCCGGCTGAGCCCCGGCCTCGAATCTATCCCTCGGCCAGCGCAGCTTTACGCCGCTCGAGCAGCCTGAGGACCATCGGCGTGAAGATCAGCTGCATGGCCAGATCCATCTTGCCGCCCGGGCACACAATGGTATTGGGCCGAGACATGAACGAGCCGTGCAGCATCGACAGCAGATAGGGAAAGTCGATGCCGTGCGGATCGCGGAATCGGATGATCAGCATCGACTCGTCCGCGGTGGGGATCGCCCTGGCGATGAACGGGTTTGAGGTGTCCACTACCGGAACCCGCTGAAAGTTGACGTCGGTATGCGAGAACTGGGTGCACATGTAGTTCACGTAATCGGGCATCCTGCGCAATATCGTATCGGCGACCGCCTCGGAGGTGTATCCGCGGGAAGCCCTGTCGCGGTGCAGTTTCTGAATCCACTCCAGGTTGATCACCGGAACCACCCCGATACGCAGATCGGCGTAGCGGGCCACGTCGACCTCGTCGGTGACGATCGCGCCGTGCAAACCCTCGTAGAACAGCATGTCGGAGCCGTCCGGGATGGCCTCCCACGGGGTGAACGTTCCGGGCGGCTGGTCGTAGGCTGCGGCCTCGTCCTCGTCGTGCAGATACTTGCGCACCTTCCCGCTGCCGGTGTCACCGTAGGACTGGAACAGTCCCTGGAGTTCCTCGAAGAGGTTACCGTCGGGGCCGAAATGACTGAACGCGTTGTTACCTTGCTCGGCCGCTTGGGCAATCGCGGCCTTCATCCCGGCGCGATCGTAGCGGTGGAAGCTGTCACCCTCGACGTACACCACGTTGATTTCTTCGCGCCGGAAGATCTGTTCGAAGGTTCGCATCACCGAGGTGGTTCCGGCTCCCGAGGATCCGGTGATGGAGATGATGGGGTGCAGACGTGACATGGTTTACCTCGACTCGGATCCAAAAGTCATTGCAGGGCAGCGCGGAACAGTCCTCGCTCGCCGTACAGCGGCGACGAGGGTGGAAGGTCGTTCTTCTCTCTGTGGTATTCCTCGATCTTGAGCACTTCTTCGGCGGCACCGAAGACCAGCGGCACCCGCTGGTGGATCTGCGTGGGTACAACGTCGAGCAGTCGGGAACGCCCGGTGCTGGCGATGCCGCCGGCCTGCTCGATGAGCAACGAGATGGGGTTCGCCTCGTAGAGCAGTCGCAGGCGGCCGGGCTTGCTGGGGTCCTTGGAGTCCCGCGGATACAGGAAGACCCCGCCGCGGGTCATGATCCGGTGTGTTTCGGCCACCAGCGAAGCAACCCAACGCATGTTGAAATCCTTGTGCCGCGGACCGGTACGCCCAGCCAGACATTCGTCGATGTAGCGGTGGACCGCGGGCTCCCAGAACCGTCGATTTGAGGTGTTGATCGCGAATTCGGTTGTGGTGCGCGGGATCTGGATGGACGGACTGGTGAGCACGAACTCACCCATGCCGCGGTCCAACGTGAAGGCATGCACACCGGTGCCCACTGTCAGCACCAGCACGGTTGCCGGACCGTAGATCGCGTAACCGGCGCAGACCTGCTCGCAACCCGGTTGGAGGAACTCCTCGACGGTGGGATCCTCGCCGGGTGATGGTGCGCGCAGGATCGAGAAGATGCTTCCGACAGAGACGTTGACATCGATGTTGGAGGAGCCGTCCAGCGGGTCGAAGACCAACAGGTACTTCCCGCGCGGATACTGCGTCGGCAGCAGGTAGGGCTCATCGAGCTCCTCGGACACCATGCCGGCGACCTGGCCGGTCCACTCGGTGGCCCGCAGGAAGTAGTCGTTGGCCAGTACGTCGAGCTTGTGCTGCACTTCACCTTGCACGTTGATCGCGTTCGCGCTGCCCAGTACGCCGCCGACGGCGCCCTGGCCGAGCCGGTAGGCGATGGCCTTGCACGCCAACGCGACATCGAGAATCAACCCGTTGAGGTCACCGCTGGCGCCGGGATGTCGGCGACGTTCCTCGATGAGAAACTGCACCAGGGTCGTGTGATTAGCGAGCATGGTTTCCAGCCTGGGGCACCGCATCCGATGGACCATCACCCCGGCGGGTGGCTCGGCAGGGGATAGTGCCCGCAATGGCTGGTGCGGTGCGAGCGGACCGGCCTAGCATCCTCGGGCATGCGAGTCCTCATCTACAGCAGCGATGCTGCGACCCGCCGCGAGATCCGGCAGGGGCTGCGTGCCGACACCGATTGTCTCGAAGTCGGCACGCAGGCCGTGCTGCTGGCGCACATCGAAGCCGCGGTGTTCGAGGTGGCGATCCTGGACGGGGAGTCCACCCCAGCGGGCGGGATCGGTCTCGCGAAACAGCTGCGGGACGAGTTCTCGACGCTGCCGTGGCTCATTGTGCTCACCGGCAGGCCCGGTGACGGTTGGCTGGCCCGCTGGTCGGGCGCCGACGCGGTGCTCTCGCGGCCGATTGATCCGTTCGCGCTGGCCGCGGCGGTGTCCGCGGCCCGCGATTCGCCTCCTCCCATCCCCCTGATGGGGGATGGGAATCGGAGCGGATCGAGCCATTGTGACAGGCACGTACTGACCCTCGAGGAGGCATGATGGGCGACACACATCACGATCCGACCGATCACTTCCGCACGACGAATCAGCATGCGGGCGAGCACATGATCGACGTGTACTTCTGGCCGGGGTTGTTCCTGCTGGTTATGGGGGCGGCCGCGGTGATCGGAGCGGTCGCGTCAGCGGCCTATGGCCATTCGACTGGATTCGCCCTGATGGCCCCGACCGCGGTCGGGGCGACGATCGTTGGCGCGCTGTGGATCGGTTACGAACGGCGCCGGGTTCGCCGCATCGAAGCGCGGTGGCTGTCGGCGCACCCCGGCCATCCGCGCGTCGGTATCCATTGACGGTTGAGCGCCGCTCAGGCTTTGGTCGATGGTGGGCGAAGTGCTTGCCATCGGTGCGGTCGGGCCGGGGTCCACTGAGCAAGTAGGCCCCGGCCCGAAACCCTTTGCTCGTACTGGGTTTCACCGACGAGGAGCGCGACGTCAATCCGACGACGCGGCGTGACTGCGGGCGTGTGCGATCGCGTCGTCGAGGGAGTCGATGAGGTGGTTCTCGTGGCGCAGCGAATCGATGACCCCGACGTTGGTCAGCAGCTTCAGGTGCTCGGCTTGCACACCCTTGATGATGACGGTGATGCCGCGCGACTCCAGTTCCTCGGCGATGCGGCCCAGGGTGTGCGCTCCGGTGGCATCGAGCATGCCCAGTTGCGACATCCGGATGATGACCACCGTGACCTCGGGTTGGTCGGCACCGGTGATGCTGGTCGAAATGCGTTCGGCCGCACCGAAGAACATCGCGCCGTCGAGTCGCAGCAACGCGATGCGCTCGTCCCCGGGCTGTGCGGGGCCGGGTAGCCTCTCGCGGGTCACGCTGCTGCGCCGGGCCACCGAGCGCAGCGCGAAGAACGCGGCGACCAGGATGCCGATCTGCACGGCTTCGATGAGGTCGAAGCACACCGTGATCGCCGCCGTCAGCACGAAGGTCAGGGCATCCGAGCGTGTCGAGCGCAGGATGGTGAGGATCGTGGCGCGCGAGATCATCCGGAACGCCGTGACCATCAGGACCGCCGACAGCGCCGCCAACGGGATGGTCGAGACCGGCCCGGTGGCCAGGTACACCACCCCGAGCAACAACAACGAGTGCACGATGGCCGCGACGCGGGTGCGGGCCCCGGAGCGCACATTGACCGCGGTGCGGGCGATCGCGCCGGTGGCCGGCATGCCGCCGAACATCCCCGAGGCCACCGAGGCGAGGCCCTGCCCGACCAGTTCACGGTCGGGGTCATACGGTCCGGTCGGTGCCATGGCCGCCGCGACGCGCGCCGAAAGCAGCGATTCGATGGCCGCGAGCGCGGCGATGGCCAGCGCCGCGCCCAGCAGGGCCCGCAGCGCGCCCAGGTCGGCGTGGGGCAGGATCGGCGCGGGGAGATGATTGGGCAGCTCGCCGATGCGAGCGACCTCGAGGTCGAGAGCGATGACCAGAAGCGTCGCGGCGACGACCGCGCTCAACGACTCCGGGATTGAACGATGCAGCCGGGGCAGCCCGATCATCAAAGCCGCGGCGAACGCGACCACCGCCAGAGGCGGTGCCGCCGTGCTCCATTCGGCCGCCGTGAGGACGTCCCAGGCTGCGAACAGGGCGGTCTTGCCCCCGGGGGTCGGCTGGCCGACGGCGGCGGGGACCTGCTGCAGGAAGATGATGGTGGCGATGCCCAGGGTGAAACCTTCGATCACGGGCCACGGGATGAAGGTGACGGCGCGGCCCAGTCGGGTGATGCCGGCGGCCAGCACGATGATTCCGGCGAGCACCGTGACCAGGGCGATGCTGCCCAGTCCATAGACCGCGACGATGGGGGCGAGGACGACGGCCATCGCGCCCGTGGGGCCGGAGACCTGCACGTGCGATCCGCCGAAGACCGCGGCCACCAGACCGGCGACGACCGCGGTGACCAGTCCGGCGGCGGCACCGACTCCGGAGCTGATGCCGAACGCGAGCGCCAGCGGCAGAGCGACCACGCCCACGGTGATGCCGGCGACGATGTCCTGCCGCCAGGAGCGGGGGAGTTCGGCGTAGTCGGTGCGGTGCGGCAGTAAGCGGGCCAGGGCCGACGTCACCGCGGGCCCTTGATGGGGGGCAGGGCCCGCAGGGCCTCCAGGTGCTTACCGGCCGTCGACAGGGAGTCGGCGAGGAAGGTCCGGGAGATCGACAGCAACGCGGCGACCTTCGGGTGCGCCAGCCGGTAGAAGACGGCGTTGCCGACGCGTTCGGCCGTGACCACCTGGTGGCGCTTGAGCACCGCCAGGTGTTGCGAGAGCAGCGTGGCCTCCATCCCGGTCTCGGCGAGGATCTCGCTGACCGGGGTGGGCTCGGCCGCCGCCGAGAGGATCTCGAGCACTCGTATGCGGGCCGGGTGGGCCAGCGCTTTGAACAGGTTCGCCTTGATCTCGTAGAGCGGCTTGTCGGACTCGAACGGCATCCACGATTCTTTCATTTTATGGATTGACGGAATTATCAATCCACTATACGGATGCTTGGTGGGGCCGGCAATCGGTGGTGGGGCGCCCGTCGCTACGCGAAACCCTTGAGCATCAGGTTCCAGTACAAGAACGGCAGACCGTGCTTCTTCAGGTACCAGTACGCACGATGCGGCGTGGTGGGGTTCAGCAGCGGCACCGACGGCGTGAGTTCCAGGTCGTAGTCGAACTCGGCCAGCAGCATCGAGTGCGAGGACGTCACGATCGGACACGACCCGTAGCCGTGGTAGGCCTGGCTGAGGGGTCGGCCGGCCAAGTGGTTCTCGATGTTGGCGACGACGACGGGTGCCTGCTTGCGGATCGCGGCACCGGTCTTGGAGTTCGGCGTCGATCCGGCATCGCCGAGCGCAAACACGTTGGGATAGCGCACGTGTTGCATGGTGTGCTTGTCGACCTCCACGTAACCGTTGGCGTCGCCGGTGCTCAGCGGGCTGGACTTGATCCAGTCCGGCGCCGACTGGTGCGGTACCGCGTGCAGCATGTCGTAGGACAGCATGTCGGTGCCGCCGGAACCGTCGAGACTGCTGACGGTGACCTTGCGTGACGGGCCGTCGACCGCGGAGACCTCGGCTTCGGTGTGCACCGTGATGCCGTAGTCGGCGGCCACCGCGTCGAGGCTGTCCGCGATTGCGGGGATCCCGAACAGGCGCGGCGTGGGGACCACCAGGTGCACGTCGATCTTGTCGAGCACACCTTGGCGCCGCCAATAGTCACTGGCCAGGTAGGCGATCTTCTGCGGCGCCCCCGCACACTTGATCGGCCCCGACGGCATGGCGAACACCGCACTGCCGGAACGGGTTTCCCGAATGAAGTCCCAGGTGCGCGGTGCCAGGTCGTAGCGATAGTTCGACGAGACGCCGTCCTTGCCGAGAGTCTCCTCCAGGCCCTCGATCCGCTCCCAGTCCAGCTGGATGCCGGGACTGACCACGAGCACCTCGTACCCGTAGTCAGTCCCGTCCGCGCAGGTGACCGCATTGCGGTCGGGGTCCACGCTGACCACCGAGTTTCGGATCCAGGTGGCGTTCTTCGGTATCACCGAGGCCATGGGGCGCTTCGTCGCCTCGGCGGCGGCCTGGCCGCCACCGACCAGCGTCCACAGCGGCTGGTAGTAATGCTCCGCGGACGGTTCGATGACCGCGAGGTCGCGATGGCCCTGCCGAGCCAATCGCGCGGCCACCGAGATGCCGGCGGTGCCGCCACCGATGATCAGGATCCGAAACCGGGTGGTCATGATGAGCAGTTCCCTTCTTGGTGGATGAGCCGATGCCTAGGCGTCCTGGCGCGCTTCTGCCCAGGCGTTGTAACCGCCCAGGATGTCACTCACATCGGCGAATCCCTTGTGCCGCAGCAGGCTTGCCGCCACCGACGACCGATAGCCGCCGGCGCAGAACACCACGGTGGGCTTGGTGGGATCCAGCTCATCGTGCCGGGCGGGCAGCTGCCCCACCGGGATGCCGACCGCGTTCGGGATACTGCCGCCCTCGACTTCACCGGGGTTGCGGACGTCGACCACCTGCAGGTCGGTCAGCTCGCCGGTGCGTTGGTCGAACGCCGACGCGGTCAACCGGGAGGCCGCCTGCACGTCGCCGGGATGGTTGATCATCGCGTCGAACGGATTCTCCAGGTAGCCGATCACCCGGTCGAAGCCGATGCGCGCCAGCCGAGTCTTGCCTTCCTGCTCGAAACCCGGATCGGTGAACAGCACGATGTCGACATCCGACGCCAGCACCGACCCCGCGTACTCGGCGTAGCGGCCTTCCAGCCCCACGTTGATCGCGCCGCGCAGGTGGCCCTGCGCGAACTCCTCGGGGCCACGACCGTCGACCAGCACCGCGCCGGCTTCGACGGCCTTGCGGACCTGTTCGTAGGTCATCGCGGCCGGCATCTCGGCCTCGTCGTACAGCCCGCGGTCCTTCCTGTTGAGGATCGCGTCGTAGACGAAGTAGCTCGGTGCCGGCGGCTGTCCCTCGGTGACCAGGGCCATGAACCGCTCCCGGGTGGGGGCGCGCAACGCGTAGTTCGACAGCTTCTGATCGCCGATGGTCGACCACAGGTCGGTCGACAGGTTCTTGCCGCAGGCCGAACCGGCGCCGTGTGCCGGGTAGACCCGGGTGGCGTCGGGCAGCGTCATCAGCTTGTTGTGCAGCGAGTCGTACAGCTTGTGGGCCAACTCCTCCTGGGTGAAGCCGATCGAGGCCAGCAGGTCAGGGCGGCCGACGTCACCGATGAACAGCGTGTCCCCGGTGAGCACCCCGTAGGGCACCGTGTCCTCGGCGTGCTCGTAGACGACGATGCTCAGCGATTCGGGTGTGTGCCCCGGGGTGTGCAGGAACTCCAACGTCACGTCGCCCAGCGAGTAGCGCTCGCCGTCGGCCACGCCCATGGATTCGAACTCGGTCTCGGCCACCGAGGAGTAGACGATCTTGGCGCCGGTGGCCTTCGCCAACTCCAGATGGCCCGACAAGAAGTCGGCGTGGAAGTGGGTTTCGATGACGAGTTCGATGTTGAAGCCGTACTTCTCGGCGTCGGCCACGTACTGGCCCACGTCGCGCTGCGGATCGACAACGACTGCGCGCCCGGTCTTTTCGTCGGCGACCAGATACGACGCGTGGGACAGGCACTCCAGGTAGTACTGGATGAACTTCATCTCGGATTCCTTTCGGGAGAACTTCCAATCGGTGCTCGGTAGGGCCTCGGTGTCCCGAGGGTGTCATACCCCTACGGGTATATCAAGTACCCTAGGGGGTATAAGTATTCCGCGGTTGCGGGTACCCCATGGGGTATGTATATCATGTGCAGGACGATGCCCCTCGGGGTATAGCCAAGCAAGTTGCCCAACCCGGAAGGAGCTCTCCGATGACCGTCCCCGCCACCATCCCCGCGCACGATCTCCACGCCATGCTCGAGTCGCCGCGACCGCCGCGGATGCTCGACGTCCGCACTCCCGGCGAATTCGAAACGGTGCACATCGCCGGGGCCTACAACGTGCCGCTGGACCTGCTGCGCGAACACCGCTCCGAGATCCTGCAGCATCTCGATGAGGATGTGGTGTTGGTGTGCCGCTCCGGCCAGCGAGCGGTGCAGGCCGAGGAGACACTGCGCAACGCCGGCCTGACCAACGTCCACATCCTCGACGGCGGCATGACCGCCTGGACGGACAGCGGCTTCGCGGTCAACCGCGGCGCCAGCCGCTGGGACCTCGAACGGCAGGTCCGCTTGGTCGCCGGTCTGATCGTGGCGCTCAGCATCCTGGCCAGCATCGTCTTTCCGTGGGCCAAGTGGATCGCCGGCGCCGTCGGCATGGGTCTGACTTTCGCGGCGCTGACCAACACCTGCGCCATGGGAATGCTGCTGTCCAAGCTGCCCTACAACCGCGGCGCTCGTTGTGACGCCCAAACCATTGTGTGCCAGCTGGTGGATTCCGGCGCCACGGCCAAGAAAGCGGGCTGACCGCCATGATTGCGCTCACAATCGCCCTGGCCGTGTTCGTCGGCATCGCCCTGGGCCTGCTCGGCGGCGGCGGCTCGATCCTGACGGTGCCGCTGTTGGCCTACGTCGGCGGGATGGATGCCAAACAGGCCATCGCCACCTCGCTGCTGGTGGTCGGTGTCACCAGCGCAATCGCGGCCGTCTCGCACGCGCGGGCGGGCCGGGTGCAATGGCGCACCGGGCTGCTGTTCGGCGCGGCCGGCATGGTCGGCGCCTTCGCGGGCGGCCTGCTGGCCCGCTTCATTCCCGGCACCGTGTTGCTGATCGGCTTCGCGGTCATGATGATCGGCACCGCCGTGGCAATGCTGCGCGGCCGGACCCACGCCCCGGCGGCCGGCACCCGCCGGCTGCCGGTCGTGCGGATCCTGGTCGACGGGCTGGTGGTGGGGCTGGTCACCGGACTGGTCGGTGCGGGCGGCGGCTTCCTGGTGGTCCCGGCGCTGGTCCTGCTGGGCGGGCTGTCCATGCCGACTGCGGTCGGCACCTCGCTGATCGTGATCACGATGAAATCCTTTGCCGGACTGGGCGGTTACCTGTCCAGCGTCAGTATCGACTGGAACCTGGCCCTGGCGGTGACCGGCGCGGCCGTGGTGGGTGCCCTGCTGGGTTCGCGGCTGACGTCCAAGGTGGATCCCGACGTGCTGCGTCGAGCCTTCGGTTGGTTCGTGCTCACGATGTCCTCGGTGGTCCTGGGGCAGGAGATCCATCCGGCCGTGGGCATCGCCGGCGCGGCGTTGACCGCGCTGGCGGCACTCGCGGTGTACGTCTGTACTCGCCGGGCGGATTGTTCGGGGCTGCGTCGGGTGTTCGGCGGCGCGGCCGGTGGACGCCGGATGCGCAAGCAGGCCGTCGGGGTCTAGTGGGTCAGTGGATGAACAAATCTGGCGGCCGCGACGTCATACCCCGGAGGGTAAAGTCGACCATAACCCGGACACGTCCGAACAAGGAGGTACACCCATGGTTGGTGACGAAGATGCCATTGCCGCGGTGCTCAACAGGTTGCGCCGGGCTCAAGGTCAACTCGGCGGCGTGATCTCGATGATCGAGGAGGGACGCGACTGCAAGGAGGTCGTGACCCAACTCGCCGCGGTCTCGCGGGCGCTGGACCGCGCGGGCTTCAAGATTGTGGCCACTGGTTTGCGGGAATGTCTGACCGGTGAGGCAGCCGAAGGACAGGAACCGATGAGCGAAGCCGAGTTGGAAAAGCTTTTCCTGGCGCTGGCGTGACGAGACGAGACGAGACGAGAGGACGATCGAGTATGTCCACCACCGATGTGGCTCTGACCACAACGCTGCACACCTCTTTCGAGGACGCGGTGACGCGCACCCGTCAAGCCCTGAGCGATCAGGGTTTTGGCGTTCTGACCGAGATCGACATCCGCGCGACCCTGAACACCAAGCTGGGTGACGGCGCCGGCGACGAGGTGGGGGACTATCTGATTCTGGGGGCGTGCAATCCGCAGTTTGCGCACCGCGCCGTCGGACTGTTCCCCCGAATCGGCGTGCTGCTGCCGTGCAACGTGGTGGTGCGTGCCGACCCGGCCCGGGACGGCGCGGTCATCATCGACGCGATGAATCCGCGGCTGATGGTGCAGGTGACCGACGAACCCGCGCTCGGCGAGATCGCCGACGAGGTCGGCCAACGGCTGCAGACCGCACTGGACAGCCTCAGCGCGTAATGCCGTTGCCGCACCCGATTCCGATTGGCTAAGGTGGCGGACATGCAACGGCGTCTTCTCGTAGTAGCGCCCCGCAGCGGGGTCTGATCCAGACCGACCCCCCGCTGTGGGTCGTCAGCTATTGCCCGTCGGTCGCGTCAGTTCGACCAGAGAAGACCGGCACATGCCTTTCCCCACCAACACCACCACGCCACCGTCGACACTCGTGGACGCGGCTCTGCCGCGCGGCCTGCGCGACCGCACCGCGGGCATGTCCTGGGAGGCGGTTCTGGCCGCGCACGGCCCCACCGTCGGACCCCTGCGGCTGGGCGGCTGGAAGTCCAGCGAATCCCGGCACCAGGGCCGCCGCCCGTGGCTGGGGCATCGAAAATTCCAGGCCACCTTGGCAATTGGGGATCGCATCTGCACTGCGTCGGTCGCCGCCGGCGGCCCGGTGGCCGCGCTGACCGAGATGCTCTACGAGCACGGCTTCCCCGTCGAGATGCTCGAGTTCCACCAGCGCGACACCGGCACGCACACCGTCACCTTCGTGCACGGCAGCAACGGTCTGCACGACGAGTGGGCGGTGGGCTGGGACTCCGACGCCACCCAGTCGGCGCTGCGAGCGGTGGTCGCCTGCGCCAACCGGGTGTGCGCCTGAATCAGTGCAGCGGGCGCAGCACGATCGGCATGCCGTCGATCGGCACCGGCATGCCGCCGTAGTCGTAGCGCGGCTTATACGACGGGCTGGCCAGCTCCAACCGGTACTGGCGCAGCAACCGGTGCATCACGGTCTTGATCTCGAGCTGGCCGAACACCATGCCGATGCACTTGTGCGCGCCGCCGCCGAACGGGGCGAAGGCGTAGCGGTGCTTCTTGTGTTCGGAACGCGGCTCGGAGAAGCGTTCCGGATCGAACTTCTCCGGCTCGGTCCACAATTCCGGCAGCCGGTGGTTGATCGAAGGCCAGGTCACCACGTTGGTGCCGGCCGGGATGAAGTACCCCAGCAGGTCGGTGTCGCGCACGGCCTGGCGGAAGTTGAACGGCAGCGGGGTCATCATCCGCAGTGCCTCGTTGATCACCAGGTCGTAGGTTTCCAGCTTCTCGAGCGCCTCGATGTCCAACGGTCCGTCACCGATGCGCTCGGACTCCTCGCGCAGTCGCTCCTGCCACTCGGGGTTGGCGGCCAGGTGGTAGGCCATCGTCGTCATGGTCGAAGTGGACGTGTCGTGGGCGGCCATCATCAGGAAGATCATGTGGCTGACGATCTGGTCGTCGGTGAAGGTCTGACCGTCCTCGTCGGCCGAGTGACACAGCACGCTGAACATGTCGGTGCTTTCGGTGCGCCGCTTCTCGGCGATCCGGCTGTTGAAGTACTCCTCCAGCGTCTTGCGGGCCTGGATGCCGCGCCACCACTTCAACGGCGGCACCGGCTTGCGCACGATGGCGTTGCCCGCTCGCGTCGTCGTGGTGAACGCGTTGTTGATGGTGGTGACCAGTTCCTTGTCGGTGCCCGCGGGGTGCCCCATGAACACCTCCGAGGCGATGTCGAGCGTCAATTCCTTGAGGGCGGGGAAGATCAGGAACCGCGGGTCGTCGGCGACCCAGTCGTTGGCGACGACCTTCGAGGCCACCGAGTCGATGTGCGGGATGTAGCCGGTGAGCCGGGTGCGGGTGAAGGCGTCCTGCATGATCCGGCGGTGGAACATGTGCTCGTCGAAGTCGAGCAGCATCAGCCCGCCCTCGAAGAACGGGCCGATCACCGGGTCCCAGGCGCGCTGTGAGTAGTCCTTGTTGCGGTTCGAGAACACGGCCTGGGTGGCGTCGGGGCCCAGCGCCATCACAGCCGACAGCGCGGGGGAGTCGGCGAAGTAGACCGGACCCTCGCGGTGGTAGAGGTCCAGGATGAAATCCGGACCGCCGCGGAAGATCTCGATCATGTGGCCGAGGATGGGCAAACCGGAGTCACCGATGATCGGCTTGAGGCCGCTACCCGCCGGCGGCTGCGAGAAAACGAACTGATCCCACTTCTTTTCCTTGAGGCGCTTTTCGATGGCGCCCATTCCGGGCAGGGTGTTGGGCGTCGGGGTCAGCCGGCGCTTTGCCTGGTCGAGCAGGTAATGCGGGGTGCTGATGGTCGCTGGGGCCACTTGGTGCTCCTTTGCCGCAAGTAGGGAAGGCGAGGTGTGGCATATGCCACCTTGCCCACCATTTCACCGGCTGACTTGACGCGTGTCAAGTTTCGTTACGGCGGCGGCGTGGTGCATGGTTGACGGGTGAGTGTTGAGCAGCGGGGGAAGCACCCGGCTGCGGCGGAGCCCTCCTCGCGCCGCCGCGGCGACAAGCAGCGGCAGGCGATCGTCGACGCGGTGCGCGAGTTGTTGGAGGAGAAGCCGTTCGCCGACCTGTCGGTGAGCGCGATCAGTGACCGCGCGGGGGTGGCGCGTTCGGGCTTCTACTTCTACTTCGATTCCAAATACGCGGTCCTGGCCCAGATCCTGGCCGAGGCCACCCACGAACTCGAGGAACTCACCCACTACTTCGCACCTCGCGGCGCCGACGAGACGCCGGCGGCGTTTGCCCGACGGATGGTGCGTTCGGCGGCCGCCGTCTTCGCCCGCAACGACCCGGTGATGATGGCGTGCAATGCCGCACGCAGCAGCGACGCCGAGATCCGCAAGGTGCAGGACGACCAGTTCGCCGGTGTGGTCGACCAGATCGTCGGCATCGTCCGTAACGAGATGGCGGCGGGCACCGCGACCCCGATCAGCGACGACATCCCCGCGCTGATCCGGACGCTGGGCGCCACCACCGTCATGCTGCTCTCGCGCGACCCGCGGTTCCTGAGCCCCGACGGCGATATCGAGCGCGGCGTGCGGGTGCTCGAACAACTGTGGCTCACCAGCTTGTGGGGTGGCGCCGCGGTGTGAGCGATACCGTCGGTATCGTTTCGGCCATGGCGAACACTTTCGGGGGGAAGCGGTGTTTCATCACCGGCGCTGCCAGCGGGATCGGACGCGCGCTGGCGCTACGGCTGGCCGCTGACGGCGCCGAGCTCTACCTGACCGACCGCGCCGGCGAAGGTCTGCAGCAGACCGTCGACGACGCGCGAGCCCTGGGCGCGCAGGTGCCCGAGTATCGCGCGCTGGACATCTCCGACTACGACGCGGTCGCCAACTTCGCCGCGGACATCCACACCCGGCACCCCGCGATGGACATCCTGCTCAACGTCGCCGGTGTGTCGGCGTGGGGGACCGTCGACCAGCTCAGCCACCGGCAGTGGCGCTCCATGGTCGACATCAACCTGATGGGCCCGATCCATGTGATCGAGAGCTTCATCCCGCCGATGATGGCCGCCGGGCGCGGCGGTCAACTGGTCAACGTGTCCTCGGCCGCGGGTCTGGTCGCGCTGCCGTGGCACGCGGCCTACAGCGCCAGCAAGTACGGCCTGCGCGGGCTTTCGGAGGTGCTGCGCTTCGACCTGGCCCGGCACGACATCAACGTGTCGGTGGTGGTGCCGGGTGCGGTGAAGACCGGGCTGGTCCAGACGATCGAGATCGCCGGCGTGGATCGGGACGACCCGAAGGTGAGCCGGTGGGTCAAGCTGTTCAGCGGGCACGCCGTGTCACCGGAGAAGGCCGCCGACAAGATCCTGGCCGGGATGTCCAAGCAACGTTATTTGATCTACACCTCGGGGGACATCCGCGCCTTCTATGCGTTCAAGCGGTTGGCCTGGTTGCCCTACAGCGCCGCGATGCGACGGGTGAACGTGCTGTTCACCCGGGCGCTGCGGCCGCGGTCCGACTGGAGCGTCGCCGGACTCAGCGCGAACCCCACTGCCACGCCGGTGCGTCCAGCAATCCCTGACCGGCAACCAGGGTCTGACCCGACTCCTTGACCAGCTTGAGCGCCGCGGCGTCCTCGCCGAGGAACTCGAGCAGCCGCGCCGAGTGAGTGACCACGAAGACCTGCGTCCGCTCGGCCGCGGCGCGAATGAGACCGGCCAGCGGTCGCGCCAAATCCGGGTGCAGCGAGGTCTCGGGCTCGTTGAGCACCATCAGCGACGGCGGTTGCGGACTGCACAGCGCGGTGGCCCACAAAAGGAAACGCAATGTGCCGTCGGATAATTCGGCGGAGCGCAGTGCTCGCAACACCCCGGGTTGACGCAACTCGACGTCGAAGTACCCGTCGCTGACCGAGGTGGCGATCGTCGCCCCGTCGAACGCCTGCGCCACCGCCGCGGGCAGGTCCTCGAAGCCGGCCTCCAGGATGGTCTGGACGGCCGCGGCGAGGTTGTGTCCGTCGTCGGCGAGGATCGGACTGCGGGTGCCGACACCGGCCCGGCGCGCGGGCGCTCCGACATCGACCCGAAAGCCGTCGTAGAAACGCCAGCCGCGCAACCGATCTCGCACGGCGGCCAACTCCGGTGACTGTCCCGGGTGGGCGAACTCGGCCAGCACGCTGTGGTAGGTGGGCAGCGCGCGGGTCAGGTCGTCGAACCCGCGGCCGGTGTCGTCACAGGCCTGGGCCAGGGGGCCGGCGCGACGCACCAGGGTGGTGTTCGCCCGGGGCACCGGGCCGGCGAACACCACTTCGCGCTTGATCTCGGGGTCGCGGTCGAATTTCGAGTCGACGCCGGCCATCTGGGGTAGGCCGAGGTCGACGAGATAGCCGAAATCGTCTGCGGCGTAACCCAGTTTGAGTTCCACCGTCCGCTTCTTGGTGCCGGCCCCGGCCCACAGTGCGGACTGCAGACCGCCCTCACGGGCCAGCGCGGCGACAATCTCCCCGCGCCCGCAGTCCGCGAGCAACCGCAACGCCCGATACACCGAGGACTTGCCGGTGCCGTTGGCGCCGGTGAGCACCGTCAATCGACCCAACGGGAGCACGATGTCGCGCAGGGAGCGGTAACCGTGCACGGCTACGGTCGACAGCATGGGGCCGACCGTAGCCGGTGCCGGTGACACCTAGTCGGGCGGCTGCAACTCCAGCCGCACTCCGAGGAGGCGCACCGGCCGGTCGAGCTCGAACTGATCGAGCACGGCCATCGCGGTCTCGACGACCGCGGCCGCGTCGGTGCCGGGGGAGGCCAGCTTGCGGATCTTGGTGCGGGTGTAGAAGGTGCTGCTACGCACGGTCACCGCGACCCGGGTGACCACGCGGCCGTCGACGACCACCTCGTCGAGGGTGCGCCGCGCCAGATCGGTGACCGCCGAATCGATCTCACCGCGATCGGTGAGATCGGTGGGGAACGTGACCGCGTGGCTGCGCGAGCGCGCCACCCAGGGTTGCGAACTGACCTCGTCGTCCCCGCCGCCCTTGGCCAACAACAGGATCCATAGTCCGGTCGACGGACCGAAGGTGGCCGTCAACGTCTCGGCGTCGGCGACGGCGAGTTCGCGCACGGTGGTGATACCCAGGGCGGCAAGCCGTTTGGTGGTCTTGGGGCCCACGCCCCACAGCGCGTCCACCGGGCGCTGGGCCATCACCTCCATCCAGTTGGCGTCGGTGAGGATGAAGATCCCGTCGGGCTTGGCGAAGCCGGTGGCCACCTTGGCGCGTTGCTTGTTGTCGCTGATCCCCACCGAGCAGGACAGCCCGGTCTCCGCGGCGATGATCGACCTGACCTGCTGCGCCAGCGCGACGGGGTCCGTGGTGTGGGCGCCGAGGTAGGCCTCGTCCCAGCCCCAGACCTCGCAGGGGTGCCCGAGATCGCGAAGCAGGCCCATCACCACCTCGGAGGCCGCGTCGTAGGCCGGGGGATCGGCGGGCAGGAAGGTGGCCTCGGGACAGCGCCGGGCCGCGGCGCGTAACGGCATGCCGGCGTGCACGCCGAATTCGCGCGCTTCGTACGACGCGCAGGTGACCACCTTGCGGGCCTCGGTGGGGTCGCCGTTCCCGCCGACGATCACCGGCGTGCCGACCAGGTCCGGCCGGCGGCGCAACTCCACCGCGGCGAGGAACTGGTCGAGGTCGACGTGCAGAATCCAGTGCGGCGGCCCGCGGTCCGGGCCGTCCTCGTTCGCCTCGGCTACCGTCCGCACAGCTTGCGGGCCAGACTCTCCCACGCGTCGCCCAATTGCTCGACGGTCATGCCGTCCGTGCCGATCCGGTGCTCCACGTAGTCCGCGGCCAGCAGCGCCAACAGGGCATCCGTCTGGGCGTCGAGGTCGCCGGAGGTCTCGGCCGCCTCCAGCAGGACATGCACGTGGCGGCGCAGCACCAGTACCACCGCGGTGGAACGCACCTGCGGGTCGCGGCTGGCCGCCGAGAGCAGGGCGTGATGGGAGTGCGCGAAACGAATCCGCTCGCGGCCGAAGGCGACCAGCCGTTCCAGCGGCGGGGCGCCGGGGCCCAGCGGCGGTGGGCCGAACAAGAAGGACTGCTGGCTGGCGCGCTCGTCCTCGTCGAGCAGGACCATCATCAGGCCGGCGCGGCTGCCGAACCGGCGAAACAGTGTGCCCTTGCCGACTCCGGCGGCGGCGGCGATGTCGTCCATGGTGACGGCGTCGGCGCCGTGTTCGGCGATCAGGCGGCGGGCCGCGTCGAGCAGTCGGAGGCGGTTGCGGGCCGCGTCGCCGCGCTCGGTGGGCATGGCGTCGGTCAGAGGTAGCTCATAGGCTGCACCGACGGAATTCACATCCGCCACTTTAGCTCAGCCGGAATTAAACGGACCGTGGTCCGGTTGAACGATGCAAGGATGTCAGCACACACGGATGAAGGGATGGGCATGGCTGAGACGGGTAAGACGGCGACGGATGTGAACGTACTGGTTCTGCTGGGCAGCCTGCGGGCCGAATCGGTGAACCGGCAGATCGCCGACGTGGCCGTGGCGAATGCGCCCGATGGCGTGACGCTGACGATCCACGAGGGTCTGGACCAGGTGCCGTTCTACAACGAGGACGTCGACGTCGAGCCGGTGCCCGCGGCGGCGGGTGCGCTGCGGGACGCTGCCCTGGCCGCCGACGCCGTGCTGGCCGTGACCCCGGAGAACAACGGCACGGTCCCGGCCGTGTTGAAGAACGCGATCGACTGGCTGTCGCGGCCGTACGGCAGCAGTCCGATCAAGGACAAGCCCGTCGCCGCCATCGGCGCCGCGCTCGGTCGCTACGGCGGCACCTGGGCGCACGACGATGCGCGCAAGTCGTTCGGCATCGCCGGCGGCACCCCGGTGGAGGCCATCTCGCTGTCGGTGTCGACCAAGCAATTCGACGGCAAGCACCCGGGGGAGCACGCCGAGTTCGTCAATCAGGTTCGCGAGGCCGTGCAGAGCCTGGCCGACGAGGTCGGCGCGGCGCTGGTCGCCAAGTAGTCCACGAAGAGTTTGGCCGCAGTCGCCGGCGGGTCTGTCTTGACCCGTCGGCGACTTTGCTGTAGCCCGTGTGTGCGCCGGGTCCGGCGCGCCGGGAAACCCGATGCTCGCCGGCTTGTCGGTGGTCGGTGATAGAGATGAGCCGCGAGCTACGCACAGTCCGCCGGTGCGCGCGGTGCTTTCGGCCTGTTGTGACCTACGACACGCCGAGCGTCGGGTCTTGGGTGGGCTTACGACCTGGGAATTTCACGAATGTTGTTCAGAACATCTGGTATCTCTTCGCAATGTCGGCCACTAGGTGTAGTGTCTGACAGGCCGACAGACCCAAGATGTAGAAGGTCAGCCGGACCGCAGAAACCGACCCGGATCAACTCCGGGAGCCACCGGCGGAGGCGGTGCCGCAGAGATGGAATTTCGGGGCCGACCGGCGCGCTGAACAGCAATGTGTGCCACCCGTTGAACAAGTCCGAAGTCAAGTACAAGTCGATCAACCATCGACTTCGCTGAGCAGAGTGAGGGAGACGTAGGAAAAGATGAGCGTCACCGTGTACACCAAGCCCGCCTGCGTGCAGTGCAACGCCACCTACAAGGCGCTGGACAAGCAGGGCGTCGCCTACGAGGTCGTCGACATCAGCATGGACAACGAGGCGCGTGACTACGTCATGGCGCTGGGCTACCTGCAGGCGCCCGTCGTCGTCGCCGGCGACGAGCACTGGTCGGGCTTCCGGCCGGACCGGATCAAGGCGCTGGCCGGCGCGGCCGCGGAGATCGCTTAATCACAGCCACCATCGAGACCGGAAAGGGAGGGGTCGACCGTGCCGAGCACTGACACCGAGCGCGCCGAACACGCGCAGCCGGTGGGCAGCTTGGTTTACTTCTCCAGCGTGTCGGAGTACACCCACCGATTCGTGGACAAGCTCGACTGGCCCGGGCCGGTGACGCGCATCCCACTGCATGACCGCATCGAGGTCGATTCCCCGTACGTGCTGATCCTGCCGACCTACGGCGGCGGACGCGCCAACGGCCCGGACCCCGACGCCGGGGGTTACGTCCCCAAACAGGTCATCGCTTTTCTGAACAACGAACACAACCGGTCGTTGATCCGCGGCGTGATCGCCGCGGGCAACACCAACTTCGGCGCCGAGTTCGCCTACGCGGGCGAGATCGTCTCGCGTAAGTGCGGCGTCCCCTATCTCTACCGATTCGAACTCATGGGAACGACGGACGACGTCTTCGCCGTCCGGGCGGGCCTGAAGCAATTCTGGAAGGAACAGACGTGCCACCTACCGTCACAGCTGCAGAACCTGTAGTCACCTCGGGCGCGCACACTGCGCCTTCCGGGACGCAGAGCGAACTCGACTACCACGCGTTGAACGCGATGCTGAATCTGTACGACGCCGACGGCAAGATTCAGTTCGACAAGGACGTGCTGGCGGCCCGGGAGTTCTTCCTGCAGCACGTCAACCAGAACACCGTCTTCTTCCACAGCCAGGACGAGAAGCTCGACTACCTGATCGAGAAGGAGTACTACGAGCGCGAGGTGCTCGACCAGTACTCGCGCAACTTCGTCAAGACGCTGCTGGATCGCGCCTACGGCAAGAAGTTCCGGTTCCCGACGTTCCTGGGTGCGTTCAAGTACTACACGTCCTACACGCTGAAGACCTTCGACGGGAAGCGCTACCTCGAACGCTTCGAAGACCGCGTGGTGATGGTGGCGCTCACGCTGGCCGCCGGCGACACCACGTTGGCCGAGAAGTTGGTCGACGAGATCATCGACGGTCGGTTCCAGCCGGCCACCCCGACGTTCCTCAACTCGGGCAAGAAGCAGCGCGGTGAGCCGGTGAGCTGCTTCCTGCTGCGCATCGAGGACAACATGGAGTCCATCGGTCGCTCCATCAACTCCGCGTTGCAGCTGTCCAAGCGCGGCGGTGGAGTCGCGTTGCTGCTGACCAACATTCGCGAGCACGGCGCGCCCATCAAGAACATCGAGAACCAGAGCTCGGGTGTCATTCCCATCATGAAGCTGCTGGAGGACTCGTTCTCCTACGCCAATCAGCTCGGTGCCCGGCAGGGCGCCGGCGCGGTGTACCTGCACGCGCACCATCCCGACATCTACCGCTTCCTGGACACCAAGCGGGAGAACGCCGACGAGAAGATCCGGATCAAGACGCTGAGCCTGGGCGTGGTGATCCCGGACATCACCTTCGAGCTGGCCAAGCGCAACGACGACATGTACCTGTTCAGCCCGTACGACGTGGAGCGGATCTACGGCAAGCCCTTCGCCGACGTGTCCGTCACCGAGCACTACGAGGAGATGGTCGAGGACCCGCGGATCCGCAAGTCCAAGATCAACGCCCGGCAGTTCTTCCAGACCCTCGCCGAGATCCAGTTCGAGTCCGGCTACCCGTACGTGATGTTCGAGGACACCGTCAACCGGGCCAACCCGATCAAGGGCAGGGT
>JAEWRC010000225.1 GCA_023460175.1 Actinomycetes bacterium | reverse complement strand
AGTTTAGTCCGATTTCACCCGTTCGGCTGAGGCGGCGCCGCGCCGCGGCCTGGTTGATTGAGACCAGGGTCTAGATAAAGGGGGGTCGACATGACGCTTGCCATGCACCTGCCGCACGTACATATTCCGCACGCACATTTGCCGCACGCGCACCTGCCGCAGCTACACCTGCCGCTCGTGCTCCACAAGGCAGCGGACGACGGGGGTGAGCGAGTTCCGCACGTGTACCCGCGTCGCTACACCTTCATGGAGAACGCGGCGATGTCCCGCGCGATGGATCGGCTCTGAACGCAGCAGCTGAACCAGCGGTTCAGCGCAGCTCCCAGATGACGGTGACCGAGAAGCTCACCGTCTGCTCGCCGGGCGACAGCGGCACGTCGGTGGCCATCGCGCGCGGCATCGGGGTCGGCGACGGCGGGGTCGACTGCTCGCCGGTCTCCGAGATCGAGATGACGTCGCCCAACTCCAGCCCGGACAGTTCGGCGTACTGCTCGGCGCGGTTGCGGGCGTCTTCGAAGGCGCGTGCCCGCGCATCGGTGACCAGCTGCGAGTCGTCCTCGATGGAGAAGGCCACCGAGTTGATCCGGGTGGCGTCGCCGCCGATGCTGGTGATCAGCGCCAGCGCGCGGGACGCGGCGCTGACGTCGCGGATGGTCACGTCGATGGCGTTGGTGGCCTGATAACCGGCGGCGGTCGTGCCGTCGGCCTCGAGTTGGGGCTGCAGCCGCACCTGGCTGGTGGCGATGTCCTCGCGGTCCACCCCGGCGCCCAGCAGCGCGTCGATCACGCGCTGCTGGCGTTCGTTGGTCTGGTTGAGCGCCGCGGTGGCATCGGGCGCGGTGAAGCTGATCCCGACGTTGGTGGTCAGGGTGTCGGGGGTGCCGTCGATCTGCCCGGAGCCGACGACGGTGACCTGCCGGCCGGTGTCGCCGTTCCCGGTCCCGGCGACCGGGGTCGCGTCGCAGGCGGCGAGGCCGAAGATGGCCAGGCCGGCGACGAGCGTGGCGGACAGGCGGCGCACAGTGCTGAGGTTCCCGACGGTCGGCATGGTGGCACCCTACCGGCGCGGGCCGTCGGATCCCACAGTCGAGTAGCCGATTACGCGTGTCCCAGATACCCCGCCCGGGCCACGATTTCGTGCATATCCGAACGGGGGAATCACGATGACTACCAGCTCAGCACATTTCGGCAGCTATCCATTGGTCCGGCCGTTGACGCTGCCCGTGCCCAGATCGGTGCCGTGGGCGACGATCACCGCGAGCCTCTCGCGGGCGTTCGGCCGGCTGGCGTCGGCGGCGACGGTGAGCCAAACAACCCACACCCGGAATCACCGGTCCTCCTGGCTGGATCAGGCCACGATGGGCCGCGAGATGTACCGCCTGTGACGGCTACCGCTCGGCCAGGAACTCCAGCAGTATCCGGTTGATCTCGGTCGGTCGCTCCTGTTGCAGCCAGTGACCGGCGCCGGGCAACCACAGTTCCCGGTACGGTCCGGCGACCACCTCGGCCGCGCGTTCGGGACGCATGGTGCCGCGCACCGGATCGTCGGTGCCGCCGACGAACAGGGCCGGCGCGGTGATCCGGGCGTCGACCAGGTGCTCGGTGCCCGCCCAGTTGCGGTCGTAGTTGCGGTACCAGTTCAGCGCACCGGTGAATCCGGTCCGACTGAACTCCTCGACGTAGACGTCGAACTCCTCGGCCGGGAGCCAGTCCGGCAGCCCGGCGCTGCGGCCCTCGGCGAACATGTCCCGCATCGTGGCCGCGACATCGGACTCCAACTCGGCCTCGGCCAGACCGGGCTGTTGGTAGCGCAGCATGTAGAAATCCGGGCCGAACTTCTCCAACCAGCGCTCGGTGGGCCGGGTCCGCGCCCGCGGGATCGGCGGCACGCTCAGCCCCGCGACGGCGGCCACCCGATCCGGGTGCAGCAGCGCGGTGTGCCACACCACCATCGCGCCCCAGTCGTGGCCGATGAAGGCCGCCCGTTCGGCGCCGATGTCGTCGAGCAGACCCACCAGGTCCGAGGTCAGCGCGAAGATGTCGTAGGCCTCGACGGCCGCCGGCCGATCCGATCCGCCGTAGCCGCGCTGGTCGGGCGCCAGCACCCGGTAGCCGGCGTCGACCAGCGCCGGGATCTGGTGCCGCCAGGAGTACGCGAGCTCCGGGTAGCCGTGCGCCAGGACGACGACGGGCCGGTCCGATCGCCCGCGATCACCCTGGTCGATGACGCGGAGCCGGACACCGTCGCGTTCGATGAATCGCCGGCCCGATGTGAGCATGATCTCACCAAAGCACACCGTCGGGAACTGTCGCTCGTTGGTCTAGCGGTAGCCTGACTGAACCTGAATCTTCTGGGAAGGAACGTGACCGCTCCAAGGTCGATGCTCGAATGAAGCGAAAAAACGTAATCCGCACGCTGACGGCGATCGGTGTCCTGCTGCTGCTGGTGTGGTCGTTCTTCTACTTCAACGACGACACCCGCGGCTACAAGCCTGTCGACACCTCGGTCGCGATCGCACAGATCCATGCCGACAACGTGACGAGCGCCCAGATCGACGACCGCGAGCAGCAGCTGCGGCTGGATCTCAAGGAAGCCAACGGGGACACCGCGGACTCCGACAAGATCATCACGAAGTTCCCCACCGGCTATGCGGTGCCGTTGTTCGACGCGTTGCAGAGCAAGGACGCGACGATCAACACCACGGTCAACCAGGGCAGTGCGCTGGGCACGTTGCTGATCTACATGCTGCCGCTGCTGTTGCTCATCGGCTTGTTCGTGATGTTCTCCCGGATGCAGAGCGGCGGGCGGATGGGCTTCGGCTTCGGCAAGTCGAAGGCCAAGCAGCTCACCAAGGACATGCCCAAGACCACCTTCGCCGACGTCGCCGGCGTGGACGAGGCGGTCGAGGAGCTCTACGAGATCAAGGACTTCCTGCAGAACCCGTCGCGGTATCAGGCGCTGGGCGCCAAGATCCCCAAGGGTGTGCTGCTCTACGGCCCGCCTGGCACCGGTAAGACGCTGCTGGCGCGCGCCGTCGCCGGTGAGGCCGGGGTTCCGTTCTTCACCATCTCCGGTTCGGATTTCGTCGAGATGTTCGTCGGCGTCGGTGCCTCCCGGGTGCGCGACCTGTTCGAGCAGGCCAAGCAGAACAACCCCTGCATCATCTTCGTCGACGAGATCGACGCCGTCGGACGTCAGCGCGGTGCGGGTATGGGCGGCGGCCATGACGAGCGCGAGCAGACGCTGAACCAGCTGCTGGTCGAGATGGACGGCTTCGGCGACCGCCAGGGCGTCATCCTGATCGCGGCCACCAACCGGCCCGACATCCTGGACCCGGCGCTGCTGCGGCCGGGCCGATTCGACCGGCAGATCCCGGTGTCCGCGCCGGATCTGGCCGGCCGGCGCGCGGTGCTGGCCGTGCATTCGCAGGGCAAGCCGATCGCTCCGGACGCCGACCTCGAGGGGCTGGCCAAGCGGACGGTCGGGATGTCCGGTGCGGACCTGGCCAACGTCATCAACGAGTCCGCCCTGCTGACCGCGCGGGAGAACGGCACCGTCATCACGGCTGCGGCGCTGGAAGAGGCCGTCGACCGGGTGGTGGGCGGACCGCGCCGCAAGGGCCGGATCATCAGCGAGCACGAGAAGAAGATCACCGCGTATCACGAGGGCGGACACGCGCTGGCGGGTTGGGCGATGCCCGACATCGAACCCATCTACAAGGTCACGATCCTGGCCCGCGGGCGCACCGGCGGGCACGCCATGGCGGTGCCCGAGGACGACAAGGGTCTGATGACCCGCTCGGAGATGATCGCGCGGTTGGTGTTTGCGATGGGCGGGCGCGCCGCCGAGGAGCTGGTGTTCCGCGAGCCGACGACGGGCGCGTCCTCCGACATCGACCAGGCCACCAAGATCGCCCGAGCCATGGTCACCGAGTACGGCATGAGCGCCAAGCTGGGCGCGGTGCGTTACGGCACCGAGCACGGCGACCCGTTCCTGGGCCGCACCATGGGCACGCAGGCCGACTACAGCCACGAGGTGGCCCGCGAGATCGACGAGGAGGTGCGCAAACTCATCGAGGCCGCGCACACCGAGGCGTGGGAGATCCTCAGCGAGAATCGCGATGCGTTGGACCGCCTCGCCGGGGAACTGCTGGAGAAAGAAACCCTGCACAAGGCCCAGCTCACTGAAGTGTTCGCGGACGTGAAGAAGCGACCGCGCATCACCGCCTTCGACGATTTCGGCGGCCGCACCCCGTCGGATAGGCCGCCCATCAAGACTCCTGGCGAGCTTGCCATCGAGCGCGGCGAGGAGTGGCCCAAGCCGGAGCCCGAGCCCGCGTTCAAGAGCGCCATCCGAAATGCCAACGGCACCAATGCCTCCCACGGCCCCAACGGCGCCAACGGGGCCAACGGCGCGCCGCCGGCGGACAACACCGGGGCGGTGCAGCCGGACTACGGCGCACCCGCCGGCTGGCATGCGCCCGGCTGGCCGCCCGGCGGCCCGGGCCAGGCGCAGCCCGGCTGGTATCCGCCGCCGCAGCAGCCGACGGCCCCGCCGCAGCAGCAGCCGGCC
>JAEWRC010000224.1 GCA_023460175.1 Actinomycetes bacterium | reverse complement strand
GGCGACGACGTCCGCTCCATCGACTGGCGGGCCACCGCCCGGCGCAACGACGTCGTCGTCCGTACTTGGCGACCCGAGCGGGACCGCCGCGTGGTGATCGTCGTCGACACCGGCCGCACCTCGGCCGGCCGGGTCGGGGTGGACCCCACGGCCGCCGACCCGGGCGGCTGGCCGCGGCTGGACTGGTCCCTGGACGCCGCGCTGCTGCTGGCGGCGCTGGCCACCCGCGCCGGCGATCACGTCGACTTCCTGGCCCACGACCGGGTCAGTCGCGCGGCCGTCGTCGGGGCCTCGCGCACCGAACTGTTGGCGCAGTTGGTGCAGGCCATGGCGCCGCTGGAACCCGCCCTGGTCGAATCCGACTTCACGGCAACGGTCTCGGCGGTGCAGCGCCGGGTGCGCCGACGGGCGCTGGTGGTCTTGCTCACCGATCTGAACGCCTCGGCCCTGGACGAGGGGCTACTGCCGGTGCTGCCGCAGCTGTCGGCCAAACATCAGGTGATCGTGGCCGCGGTCAGTGATCCGCGGGTCGACGAACTGGCCGCCGGGCGCGCCGATGCCGCCCAGGTCTACGACGCAGCGGCCGCGGAGAAGTCCCGCAACGACCGCGGCGCGCTGGCGGCCCGGCTGCGGCACAGCGGGGTCGAGGTGGTCGACGCCGCCCCCGAGGAGCTGGCGCCCGCGCTGGCCGACCGCTACCTGGCGATGAAGGCCAGCGGCCGGCTCTGAGCGCGTGATCTCAACCTGGCGCAGCCGTCGGAATGCCCAGATCGCCGGCGGCAGCGGCCAACCGGTGGTCGTAGGTGACTAGCGCGACGAGCGGGGTCGCGGCGGCGGCCACGCTAGCGGTGGCCAGGTGAATCGCGTCCAGCGACCGCAACGCCGGATCCTCGTATGCCGCCGCCGTCGCCCGCACCACGGCATCGATCTCGAACCGGGCCAGCCTGGCCAGCACGGCGGGGACCGCCGCCAACGCCTCGGGCTGCCCGGCGCGAACCACGGCTCGCGCGAGCTCGACCTCGGCCAACGTCGAGGTGATCCAGGGCATTTCGGTGCGCGCATCGAGCCAGTCGGCCAGCGCGTCGGTGTCGGGTTCGACGCGCACCAGCTTCACCAGCGCCGAGGTGTCAAGATAGAGCACGGGTCAGTACCGCTCGTCGTCGCGCATCTCCCGCACGAGGTCGCCGGCCGAGGGCCCGGAGCCCGCCGGGACGGTCGGCCGAGGGACGCGCCCGTGAGCCGCCGCCGGCTGCACCCGACCGGCGGCGATCAGCTCATCTAGCGGTCCGGGTGCTGCCGGGATGATCCGGGCGATGACGACACCACGTTCGGTGAGCGTGACGTGCTCGCCCGCCTTGACCCGGGCCAGGACCTTCGACGTCTCCTGGTTCAGCACGCGAACGGGAACTTCAGCCATCCCACCAATGTACTACGAATACGTAGAACATAGCGGTCAGCGAGTGGGAACAAAGTCGGGCGCCTCCGCGACGTCGCCGCTCTCCCCGGCCGCCACCGCCCGTCGGCCGAAGTACACGACGTAGGCCAGGAACGCGACCTCGGCGAGCACCCCGATGGCGATACGCACCCACGTCGGGAACGGCGACGGCGTCACCAGCGCCTCGATCAGCCCGGACAGCAGCAGCACCGCGACCAGGCCGATGGCCACCGCCACCACGGCGCGGCCCTGTTCGGCGAGCACCTGGGCGCGCGGCCGGTCGCCGGCCACGATCACCGACCAGCCCAGCCGCATGCCGGCGGCCGCGGCCAGGAACACCGCCGTCAGCTCGAGCAGGCCGTGCGGGGTCAGCAGGCCGAGGAACAGGCCGCCCTTGCCGGCGTCGAACATCAGCCCGCCGGCCACGCCGACGTTGGCGGCGTTCTGGAACAGGATGTACGGGATCGGCAGACCGAGCAGCACCGCGAAGGCGATGCACTGCGCGGCCACCCAGGAGTTGTTGATCCACACCCGCAGCGCGAACGACCCGGCGGGGTTCTCGCTGTAATAGGACTCGAAGTCGTGGTTGACCAATTGCTCGATGTCGCTGGGGGTTCCGATGGTGGCCTGCACCTCGGGGTTACTGGCCACCCAGATCCCGATGGCGACCGCGACGACCGTGAACCCGATCGCCGAGCCCAGCCACCAGCGCCAGCAGCGGTAGGCCACTACCGGGAACGACACCGTCCAGAACCGACGGAACTCGCTCCACAGCGGGGCGTGCGCGCCCGTCACCGCCGAGCGGGCGCGTGCCACCAGCGTGGAGAGCCGTCCGACCAGCGCCGAATCCGTGGACGCCGAGCGCACCATCGACAGGTGCGTCGAGACCCGCTGGTACAGGTCGACCAGCTCGTCGACCTCGGCGCCGGAGAGCTTGTTGCGACGCTTGATCAGGTCCTCGAGCCGATCCCAGGTGGGGCGGTGAGCCACCACGAATGCGTCGACGTCCACCCGGCGAAGTCTAGTAGCGTCGCTGCCATGACCGGCACGCGTACAGATGCGGTGGTGACCGGCGACGCGGTGGTCCTCGACGTGCAGATCGCCCAGTTGCCGGTGCGCGCGATCAGTTCGCTGATCGACATCACCGTGATGATCCTCGGCTACCTGCTGGGCGTGGGGCTGTGGGCGGTCACGCTGCTGCAGTTCGACCCGGCGCTGTCGGCGGCGGTGCTGATCATCTTCACGGTGCTGGTGCTGGTGGGCTATCCGCTGATCTTCGAGACCACCACCCGCGGCCGGACCCTGGGTAAGATGGCCATGGGCCTGCGCGTGGTGTCCGACGACGGCGGCCCGGAACGCTTCCGCCAGGCGCTGTTTCGCGCGCTCGCCGGCGTCGTCGAGATCTGGATGCTCACCGGCGGCCCCGCGGTGATCTGCAGCCTGTTGTCCCGCAAGGGAAAACGCATCGGGGACATCTTCGCCGGCACCGTGGTGATCAGCGAGCGCGGGCCCAAGCTGGCGCCGCCACCGGCCATGCCGCCGCCGCTGGCCTGGTGGGCGAGCTCGCTGCAGCTATCCGGCCTGGGTCCCGAGCAGGCCGAGCTGGCCCGCCAGTTCCTCTCCCGGGCAAACCAACTGGATCCGCCGCTGCGCGATCAGATGGCCGCCCGGATCGCCGGGGAAGTCGCCGCCCGAATCTCGCCGCCGCCTCCGCCGGGCACGCCGCCGCAGCACATGCTGGCCGCGGTGCTGGCCGAGCGGCACCGCCGCGAGTTGGCCCGGCTCACCGCGCGCCCGCAGCAGTCGGCCACGGGCTATCCCGCGCCTTCACCCACGCCGGCCTATCCCGCGCCGGCCGCATATCCCCCGCCCGCTTATCCAACGCCCGCTTACCCAGCGGCTGCGTCGCCCCATGGCCCGCCGGCCGCCCCCTATGCCCCGCCTTCGCCGACCCCGCCTCACACCCCGCCGCCTCCCCCCGGCGGCTTCGTCCCGCCCGCCTGACCCCCACCAAGATTGCCACCAGGGTCGTAGCCGCCCGCCGCGCCACAGCCTTAGAAGCAATTTCGGCGCAACCCCAAGGCCCGGCGCACGCCCCACGCCCCTCGCCGCGGTGATCTGAGACACCAATGTCCCATTTTGGCCCAACCCTGGTACATTTCTACGTCGTGACGAGTGTCGAGACTGGCGTACGCGGGCGGACGAGGAAGGCCATCCTCGACGCCGCGATGAGCGTGCTGTCCGCGACCCCCGCGGCCTCGCTGTCCGACATCGCCGACGCGGCCGAGGTCGGCCGCAGCACCCTGCACCGCTACTTCCCCGAGCGCGCCGACCTGATCCGCGAACTCGCGCTGCACGTCCACGCGATCAGCAACGCCGCGATCGCCGAGGCCGACCCGCTGAGCGGACCACCGGTGGCCGCACTGCGCCGGGTGGTCGAATCCCAGCTGGAGCTGGGGCCCATCGTCGCCTACATCTACGTCGACCCCGCGGTCCTGGGCGACCCGGAACTGCTGGCGCACCTCGAGACCGGCGACGAGGCCGTCATCGAGGCGCTCGAGCGCGCCTGCGCCGAACGCGCGAACACCCCGCCCGGCTGGGTGCGACGCGCGTTCTGGGCGCTGCTGCAGGCCGGCTTCGAATCGGCGCAACAGGATGGCACCCCGCGCCATCAGATCGTCGACGCCATCATGACCACCCTCACCGAGGGCGCCATCAACCCCGGCTGAGCCCCCGCGGCCCAGCTTCTCCAGGAGTCATCTCATGTCCACCCGACTCGATGCCGCCGATTCCGCGGCATCACCGGAATCCACCCCGCGCACCGCCTGGTTCGCGCTGGCGGTGTTGATACTGCCGGTGCTGTTGGTGGCGATCGACAACACCGTGCTGGCCTTCGCGTTGCCCGCGATCGCCGAGGACTTCCGCCCGCCGGCGACCACGCAACTCTGGATCGTCGACGTGTACTCCCTGGTACTGGCCGCGCTGCTGGTGCCGATGGGCAGCTTCGGCGACCGCATCGGTCGGCGCCGGCTGCTGCTGATCGGCGCCACCGGTTTCGCGGTGGCCTCGGCGGTGGCCGCGTTCTCGCCCACCGCGGAGGCCCTGGTCGGGGCGCGCGCGCTGCTCGGTGTGTTCGGCGCCATGCTGCTGCCGCAGACGCTGTCGCTGATCCGCAACATCTTCACCGACGCCGCCGCGCGGCGGTTGGCCATCGCCATCTGGGCGTCCTGCTTCGCCGCCGGCTCGGCACTGGGTCCGATCGTCGGCGGCGCGCTGCTCGAGCACTTCCACTGGGGCGCGGTATTCCTGGTCGCGATCCCGATCCTGTTGCCGCTGTTGATCTTCGCGCCGCGGGTGGTGCCCGAGTCCCGCGATCCGAACCCCGGACCGCTGGACCTGATCAGCGTGACGCTGGCGTTCGTCGCGATGCTGCCGTTCGTCTGGGCCATCAAGATCGCCGCGCACGACGGCCTGTCGGCGGCCGCGCTCGCCGGGTTCGCCCTCGGCATCGCCGCCGGCGTGCTGTTCGTGCGACGGCAGAACCACAGCCAGACCCCGATGCTCGACATGAAACTGTTCGCCTACGGCCCGTTCAGCTCGTCGATCCTGGCCAACTTCCTGTCCATCGTCGGCCTGATCGGCTTCCTGTTCTTCATCTCCCAGCACCTGCAACTGGTGCTGGGCCTCTCGCCGCTGATGGCCGGGCTGGTCACGCTGCCCGGCGCGGTGATGTCGATGGCCGGGGGCCTGGCCGTGGTGCGGCTGGCGCGCTGGTTCGCCCCGCAGACACTGATCATCGCCGGGCTGGTCCTGGTCTCGGTCGGCTTCCTGCTGATCCTGGTGTTCCGCCACGACCTGAACGTGGTCGCGATCATCGCGTCGTTCGTGGTCCTCGAGCTGGGCGTCGGGGTCTCGCAGACGGTGTCCAACGACACCATCGTCAGCTCGGTGCCCGCCGCGAAAGCCGGTGCGGCCTCGGCGGTTTCGGAGACCGCCTACGAGCTGGGCGCCGTCGTCGGCACCGCGACACTGGGCACCATCTTCACCGCGTTCTACCGCACCAACGTCGACGTGCCGGCCAAGCTCTCCTCCGAGCACGCCAACGCCGCCGGCGAGAGCATCGGCGGGGCCGTCAGCGTGGCCGAGGAGTTACCCCCGGCACTCGGCGAGCGGCTGCTCGAGTCGGCACGGTTGGCGTTCGATTCGGGGATCGCGCCCACCGCGGCCATCGCGGCGGGCCTGACGGCGGCCGCCGCCGTCGCGGTGGCGTACGCCTTCCGCCGCACGTGATTTCGGCGTGATCTCCCATGGTGAGCGTGGACGATCACGCCGAAATCACTCGACGTCGACCCAGTCCAGGGTGCGCTGCACGGCCTTCTGCCAGCCCGCGTACCCGGTGGCGCGCTGCTCGTCGGTCCAGTGCGGCGACCAGCGCTTGTCCTCGTGCCAGTTGGCCCGTAGCTCTTCGGGGTCCGACCAGAACCCCACGCCCAGCCCGGCCGCATACGCCGCACCCAGCGCGGTCGTCTCGGCCACAACGGGTTTGACCACCTCCACGCCCAACACGTCGGCCTGGATCTGCATGCACAGGTCGTTGGCCGTGATGCCGCCGTCGACCTTGAGTACCTCCAGATGCACGCCCGAGTCGGCGGCCATCGCGTCCACGACGTCGCGGCTCTGGTAGCAGATCGCCTCCAGCGCGGCGCGGGCCAGATGCGCGTTGGTGTTGAACCGCGACAGCCCGACGATCGCGCCGCGGGCATCGGAGCGCCAGTACGGGGCGAACAGCCCGGAGAACGCCGGGACGAAGTACACCCCGCCGTTGTCCTCGACCTGCCGCGCCAGCGCCTCACTCTGCGCTGCCCCGGAGATGATGCCGAGCTGGTCGCGCAGCCACTGGATGGCCGAGCCGGTGACGGCGATCGAACCCTCCAGCGCGTAAACGGGTTTCGCGTCCGCGAAGCGGTAGCAGACGGTGGTCAGCAGCCCGTTGTCGGAGCGCACGATCTTCTCGCCGGTGTTGAGCAGCAGGAAGTTACCGGTGCCGTAGGTGTTCTTGGCCTCGCCGGCCGCCAGGCACACCTGCCCGACCATCGCGGCCTGCTGATCACCGAGAATGCCGGTCACCGGGATCTCCCCGGCCAGCGGGCCGGCGCCTTGGGTGACGCCGTACGGCTCCGGGGACGACGACGACGCGATGCCCGGCAGCATCTGGCGCGGGATGCCGAAGAACGACAACAACTCGTCGTCCCAGTCCAGCGTCTCGAGGTCCATCAGCATGGTGCGGCTGGCGTTGGTGACGTCGGTCAGGTGCACGCCCCCGCGCGGACCGCCGGTCAGGTTCCACAGCACCCAGGTGTCGGGCGTGCCGAAGATCGCGTCGCCGCGCTCGGCGGCCTCCCGCACCCCGTCGACGTTCTCCAGGATCCACTGCACCTTCCCCGCGGAAAAGTACGTCGCCGGCGGCAGCCCGGCCTTGCGACGGATCACGTCGCCGCGGCCGTCGCGGTCCAGCGCCGCGGCGATCCGGTCGGTGCGGGTGTCCTGCCAAACGATCGCGTTGTAGAACGGCCGGCCGGTGCGGCGGTCCCAGACCAGGGCTGTCTCGCGCTGGTTGGTGATGCCGAGCGCGGCCAGGTCGGCGGCGGCCAGCTTGGTGTTGTTCAGCGCGGTCGCCAGCACCGAGGCGGTGCGCTCCCAGATCTCCACCGGGTTGTGTTCCACCCAGCCGGCCCGGGGCAGCAGCTGCTCGTGTTCGAGCTGATGGCGGCCCACCTCGCGGCCCGAATGGTCGAAGATCATCGCGCGGGTGCTCGTGGTGCCCTGGTCGATCGCCGCAACAAAATCAGCCAACGTCTCTCCTACCGCAGTCGGTGCGAGGTCCATGATGGTCTACCGCGGCCACCGAATCGGGTGCAACCACGACATCGGCCCCCAACTGCGGCGCCAGCCCATAACATCGAGGCGTGGGCGAACAGGTCAAGGGCGCGAACTACACCCGGGCGCACCGCCAGGAGTACCGGCGCAAGGTGCAGCTGTGCCTGGACGTCTTCGAAACCATGCTGGCGCAATCGAGTTTCGAGTTCGACCGGCCGCTGACCGGCATGGAGATCGAGTGCAACCTGGTCGACGACGGCTATCAGCCCGCCATGACCAACACCGATGTGCTGGCCTCCATCGCCGACCCGGCCTATCAGACCGAATTGGGCGCCTACAACATCGAATTCAACGTTCCGCCGCGGCCGCTGCCCGGTCAGTCCGCCCTGGAACTCGAGAACGAGGTCCGCACCAGCCTCAACGCCGCGGAGGAGAAGGCGACCCGCGGCGGCACCCACATCGTGATGATCGGCATCCTGCCCACGCTCATGCCCGAGCACCTCGACCACAACTGGATGAGCGATTCGGCGCGCTACCGGGTGCTCAACGACTCGATCTTCACCGCGCGCGGCGAGGACATCCTGATCGACATCGACGGCCCCGAGCGGCTGTCGATGTACGCCGAGACCATCGCCCCGGAGTCGGCGTGCACGAGCATGCAACTGCACCTGCAGGTTTCGCCGTCGGGGTTCGCCGACAACTGGAACGCCGCGCAGGTGCTGGCGGGCCCGCAGCTGGCCGTCGGCGCGAACTCCCCGTACTTCTTCGGCCATCAGCTGTGGGCCGAGACCCGCATCGAGCTGTTCGCGCAGTCCACCGACACCCGCCCCGACGAGCTCAAGGCCCAGGGGGTGCGCCCGCGGGTGTGGTTCGGCGAACGCTGGATCACCTCGATCTTCGACCTGTTCGAGGAGAACGTGCGCTACTTCCCGTCGCTGCTGCCGGAGATCTCCGACGAGGATCCGGTGGCCGAACTGGCCGCCGGACGCACGCCGACGCTGCCGGAGCTGCGCCTGCACAACGGCACGGTGTACCGGTGGAACCGGCCGGTGTACGACGTGGTCAACGGCCGCCCGCACCTGCGGGTGGAGAACCGGGTGCTGCCCGCCGGGCCGACGGTGATCGATATGATGGCCAATTCCGCTTTCTACTACGGCGTGCTGCGCACCCTGTCGGAAGAGGACCGGCCGATCTGGACGAAAATGAGTTTCGCTGCGGCAGAGGAGAATTTCCACACCGCGGCGCGCCACGGCATGGACGCGCGGCTGTACTGGCCGGGGCTGGGCTCGGTGACCGCCGACGAGTTGGTGCTGCGCGCGCTGCTGCCGATGGCCCACGAGGGGCTGCGCCGCCGCGGGGTGGCCGCCGAGGTCCGCGACCGCTACCTGGGGGTCATCGAGGGCCGCGCCAAGACCGGCCGCACCGGTGCCGGCTGGCAGGTGGCCACCGTCGGGGCGCTGCAGGAGCGCGGCCTGACCCGCCCGCAGGCGCTGGCCGAGATGCTGCGGCTGTACTGCGAGCGCATGCACAGCAACGAACCCGTGCACACCTGGGACGGCCCGGCCCGCGCGTAGCGTGGAGCCCATGACTGTTGAAGGTATGGACTGGGACAGCGTCTACCGCGGAGACAGCGACATTCCGGGCCCGCCGCCGTGGAACATCGGCGAACCGCAGCCCGAACTCGCGGCGCTGATCGAGCAGGGCAAGATCACCGGCACCGTGCTGGACGCGGGCTGCGGTCACGCGGAGCTGTCGCTGGCGCTGGCCGAGCGCGGGATGACCGTCGTCGGTATCGAGTTGACCCCGACCGCGGTGGCCGCCGCCCGCAAGGCCGCCGAGGAGCGCGGGCTGAGCACCGCGACGTTCGTCCAGGACGACATCACGACGTTCACCGGGTTCGACGAGAAGTTCGACACCATCGTCGACAGCACGTTGTTCCACTCGCTGCCCCTCGAGGGCCGTGACGGCTATCTGCGCTCGGCGCTGCGGGCCGCCTCACCCGGGGCGCGGTTCTACATCCTGGTGTTCGCCAAGGGTGCGTTCCCGCCGGACCTCGAGACCAAGCCCAACGAGGTCGACGAGGCCGAACTGCGCGAGGCCGTCAGCAAGTACTGGACGATCGACGAGGTCCGCCCCGCCGCGATCCACGCCAATATGCCTGAGCTGCCGGGGGTTCCGGTGCCGCCGTTCCCGCGCGACGAGCAGGGCCGGATCAAGATGCCGGCGTTCCTGCTCAGCGCGCACAAGCCCGCTTAGTTGCTGACCACCAGCGCCAGTCGGCGATGCCGCGGCCGCCGGCTGCTGGCGACCAGGCGGGCCACCGCGTCCTCCACGCCGCGGGCGAACTCGTCGAGTTCGGGCACGGCGTCGAAGTCGGCGAGGATGCCGAAGTACAGGTGGTCGGCGTAGCTGAGCATGGCGACGCCCGTGCGCAGCTGCATCGCGATCGGCGGGACGGGCAGCACGCGAATCACCTTGCGGCCCAGGATCCGCAGCGGTTCGCGCGGCCCGGGCACGTTGGTGGCCACCGACACGACGCCGCGCTGCGGCAGCCGGGTCAGCAGCCGGACCGTCCAGGCGGTCAGCGGGAACGGGATGCGGTCGGTCACCGCGGTGATGGCGCCGCCGGCCTGACGCTGTCCGGTGCGCTTGGTGCGGGCCAGCCGCGCGTGCACCTTGCGCAGCCGCTCGACCGGGTTGGCCTCGTCGACCGGCAGGTACGGCAGCATCAGCGACACCCGGTTGTCGGGCTGGTCGAGCGCCTCGGCCGCTCGCAGCGACACCGGCACCAGGGTGCGCAGCGAGTCGGGCAGCGGCTGCTCGCCGCGGCGCAGCAGCAGCGCGCGGTAGCTCTCGGTGAGCGCGGCCAGCGCGACGTCGTTGATGGTGACGTCGAAGGCCTGGCACACCTGCCGCACGTCGTCGAGCGCCACCCGCGCCCCGTGGTAGCGGCGCAGCCCCGACAGCGGCCCGTTCAGTGACGACGGGCTCGGGCGCAGCAAGCCGGTGGCGATCTCCCCCGCGCCGCGCACCGCGCGCACGGCGGCCCCGGACATGCCCCACAGCCCGCTGATCCAGGCCAGCGGGTTCAGGTCGGCGGGGGTGCGCAGCCCGGTCGGGCGGGGGTGGGCGGCCGCGCGGATCTGGTCGGCGAAGCTGTCGTGGATGCCGTCGTCGGACAGGCCCGCGAGCATGTGGACCGTGGCGATGCCGTCGGCGACGCAGTGGTGGACCTTCATCAACATGGCCCACCGGCCCTCGCGCAGCCCCTCGATGACCCAGATCTCCCACAGCGGGCCGCTGCGGTTGAGCCGCCAGGACATCACCTCGGCGACCAGGTCGTAGAGTTCGCGGTCCCGGCCGGGGCCCGGCACGGCGATGCGCCGCACGTGGTTGGTCAGGTCGAAGTGCGGGTCGTCCTCCCACTCGGGTGGCCCCAGGTCGAAGGGTCGGCGGCGCAGTCGTTGCCTGAACCGCGGGCAGGCCCCGATCCGTTGGCCCAGCGTCGCCAGCTGCGCGGCGGGGTCGGGCATCGGCCCCTCGAGCATGGCCAGCCCGCCGATCGCGAGGCTGACGTGCGGGTCGGAGTCCTCGGCCTCGAGGAAGCCCGCATCCAGGGTCGTCAACTTGTCCATGGCCGACTACCTCCGAACTATGTGTGACGTCCGGTACCAGTATCCGATGGGCGCCGGACGCAGCGGGAGGGCCGGAAGTCCCTAGCTTGGCGGCGTTGGTGTATTCAGCGGGGGTGCATTCAGCGGGGGTGCATTCAGCGCGGCGACCACGCGGTCGAGGTCCTCGTCGGTGACGTCGACGTGCGGGGACAGCCGCAGCACCGGCCCGGTCAGTTCGAACGGGGCGCGGGCCACCTCGGCGACGGTGGTGACGATCCCGTGCTCGGCGATCAGTGCGGCGCGCACGGCCACCGGGTCGACGCCGGCCGGCGGGACCAGGGTGGTGATGGCGGTGGGTTCGTCGACGGGTTCCACCACCCGCCAGCCGGCGGCCCCGTCCAGCGCGGCGCGCGTGGCCGCCCCGACCGTGGCCAGTCGCCGGCGCAGCGCTGCGGGGCCGGCGGCCAGGATCTCCCCGAGCGCCACCGAGAAGCCCAGCCGGGCAGCCAGATTGGTCTCGCCGTGCTCGAAGGCCTGCAACGCGGTGCCACCGACCGCCCAGTCCGGCGGCGGCACCCGCCGCACCAACCGCTGGGCCAGTTCGGGGGCCACCGCGAGGAAACCGACGCCGCGCGGCCCGGCCGACCACTTGCGGGATGACGAGTACACCGCGGCGGCCCCGACCGCGCAGTCCAGCTGGACCATCGCCTGGGCGGCGTCGAGCACCAGCGGGATGCCCTGGGCGGCACAGACCTGGGCGGCCTCGGCGATGGGCTGCGCGAGGCCGCGGTGGCTGGCGATGCCGTCGACGTGCACCAACCCGGGCGGGTCGGCGCGCAGGTCGGCCGCGAGGTCGGCCACCCGCAACCGGCCGTCGGCGTCGACCGGCAGCGTGCGCACCGCGAATCCGTGGGCGCCCATCAGGGCCAGGTTCGGCGCGAACTCGCCGGGCAGACACGCCACGGTGCGCGCCCCCGGCCAGGAGCCGAGCAGCAGGTCCAGCGCGTGACCCGATCCGGTGGTGAACACCACGTCGGCCGCGGCCATCCCGGTGAGCGCGGCGATCACCGCCCGCCCGGCGTCCAGTACGGGAACGGCGGCCTGGGCCGCCACGTAGCCGCCGACCTCCGCCTCGTGGCGGGCGTGCTGGGCGGCGGCCTCGATCGCGGCGTGCGATTGCCGGGAGCAGGCGGCGGAGTCCAGGTGCACGCCGGCCATCGGCGGTCGGGCCGCGCGCCACCGCCGGCCCAGGTCCCCGTCGATCACTTGGTCGATCACTTGACGGCCAGCGACAGCCCAAAGTCCCCGGCCGGATCGGTCCACCAGTGCGTGCGGGTCAGGCCCGCGGCGGCCAGCTCGGCGGCAATGCCGTCGGGGGTGAACTTGCAGGACACCTCGGTCAGCAGTTGCTCGCCGTCGGCGAAGTCCACCACCAGGTCCAGGTCGGCGATCCGCACCCGCTGCGGACCGCGGGCGCGCAGCCACATCTCGATCCGCTGGGCCTCAGGGTTCCAGCGCGCCACGTGCGCGAAGGCGTCGAGGTTGAAGTCGGCGTGCAGTTCGCGGTTGATCACGGCCAGGACGTTGCGATTGAACGCGGCCGTCACCCCGGCGCTGTCGTCGTAGGCCTGCAGCAACCGCGGGATCGCCTTGACCAGGTCCGTGCCCAGCAGCAGCATCTCGCCGGGCCGCAGCGTCTCGGCCACCGCCGCCAAAAATGCGGCGCGCGGGCCGGGGGTGAGGTTGCCGATGGTGGATCCCAGGAAGGCGACCAATCTGGTTCCGCCGCTGGGGATCTCGTCGAGGTGGCGTTCGAAGTCGCCGCATACCGCGTTGATCTCGACGCCCGGGTATTGCCGCTGCAACGCCTCGCCGGCCTGCGCCAGGATGGTGGCGTCGACGTCGAAGGGCACGAAGCGGCGCAGCGTCCCGGCGCGTTGCAGCGCATCGAGCAGCATCCGGGTCTTCTCCGAGGTTCCGCTGCCCAGTTCCACCAGGGTGTCCGCACCGCTGGCGGCGGCGATCTCGTCGGCCCGCGCGGTGAGGATCGCGGCCTCGCTGCGGGTCGGGTAATACTCGGGCAGCCGGGTGATCTGGTCGAACAGGTCGCTGCCGGTGGCGTCGTAGAACCATTTGGGCGGCAGCGACTTCGGCGTCGCGGTCAGACCGTCGCGGACGTCGTTGCGCAGTTCACGCGCGGCGTGGTCGGCGGGCAGGTGGTTGGTGAGCAGCACCGTCATGATCCCTTCAGAGCGGTCAAGGTCACCTGTCCGTCGTGGATCTCGACGAGGTGGCGGTCGGGGATGTCGACCCAGTCCGGGTGGTCGTCGTAGGGCTCGCTGGCCAACACCACGCCGTCGGCGCGACGCCGCATCGACAGGGTGTCACCCCAGGTGGTGGCCAGCAGGCGAGAGCTGTTGGCGGCCAGGATGTTCAGGCGCGCGCCCGGATCGTCGGCGCCGACCCGGGCGATGGTCTCGGCGAGGTTGTCCAGACCGCGGTCGAAGATGTGCGCGGCCAGCACCGCGCTGTCGACCACCGACTCGGCCGCGGCGGATAACGGCAGCACCGCCCGGTCGACGATCCCGTTGTGCGACAACAACCATCGCCCGTCGGTGAACGGGGCGCTGGCCGAGGCCTCGATGGGCATGCCGATGGTCGCCGACCGCACCGCGGCCACCACGCAGCGACTCGACAGCACCGGCGCCACCGAGGCGAACGAGGCGTCGCCCCACAGCGGGGCGGCGCTGCGCCAGCGGGCGGGCTCGCCGTCGGGCAGCTCCGGGGAGAAGAAGCCGACGCCCCAGCCGTCGGCGTTCATCAGCCCGTGCTTCTGCCGGCGCGGCGCATACGATTGGGTCAGCAGGCCGTTCGGCGGCTCCAGCACCAGCGAGTGCACCGACACCGGCTCCCCCAGCCAGCCCAGATGTCGGCACATCAGAGGTCCCAGACCAGGCGCACGCCGGCGAAGATCTGCCGCCGGATCGGGTGGTCCCAGTTGCGGAAGCTCGGCCGCAGGATGTCGGCGGAAACCGCCCACGACCCGCCGCGCAGCACGCGGTAGTCGCCGTCGAAGAACGGTTGGCTGTACCGCTCGTAGAGCATCGGGGTGAAGCCCGGCCACGGCCGCAGCGGGGAACTGGTCCACTCCCACACGTCGCCCAGCAGCTGCTCGACGCCGTAGGCCGACGCCCCGTCCGGATAGGCGCCGACCGGGGCGGGCCGCAGGGCCTCGCCGCCGAGATTGGCCCGCGCGGGATCGGGAGTCGCCGGGCCCCACGGGTAGCGCCGCCGGGTCTCGGTGCGCGGGTCCCACGCGCAGGCCTTCTCCCACTCCGCCTCGGTGGGCAGGCGCGCACCGGCCCACGTGGCGTAGGCCTGCGCTTCGAAGTAGGTGACGTGCTGGACGGGTTCGTCGTCGGGCAGGGCTTCGATATGCCCGAATCGCGTTCGGGTGCCGTCCGATTCGTTCCAGAACTGCGGCGCGCTCAGGCCGGCCTCGGTGCGGTGCGCCCAGCCGCGCTCCGACCACCACCGCGGTTCCCGATAGCCGCCGTCGTCGACGAACTGCCGCCATTCGGCGTTGGTCACCGGGACCCGGCCGATGCGGAAGCCGGGCACGTCGACGACGTGGGCGGGCCGCTCGTTGTCGAGCGAGTGCGGTTCGGCGGCAGCGTCGACGCCGAGCACAAACGGGCCGCCGGGGATCTCCACCGACGTGCCCGCCACCTCGGGCCGCCCGGGCGGCAGCACGGCGCCGCGCCCGAGGATCGGCGCCCCGGCCCGCAGGTTCAACGCCTGCAGCATGGTCTCGTCGTGCTGATTCTCATGGCTGATCACCAGCGCGTACTCGAAGCCCGGGTCGTCGTCGGGCAGCCGATCCAAGACGTCGAACACCTTGTCCCGCACCGTCTTCAGATACCCGTGGGCCTGGCTGGGGGTCAGCAGCGGCAGCTCGGCCCGGCTGGCACGGGAATGCACGAAGGCGTCGTAGAGGCCCTCGACGCCGGGGTCCAGCAGACCGGGGGTCGCGGTGTCACCGCCGCGCAGCAACCACAGTTCCTCCTGCTGACCGATGTGGGCGAGGTCCCACACCAGCGGGCTCATCAACGGGTGGTACTGGCGGCGCAGTTCGTCGGCGTCGAAGTTCACCAGGCTCAGCGTGCGGTCCCGGGCCCGGCCGAGCCCGTCGGCGAGTTGGCGGTGAATGCTCACGAATCTCCTTGTGCCAGAGCCACTGCGGCGGGGGCCACGCCCATCCGCACCGCGGCGTCGGCGAAGTCGTCGGCCGCGCACCGGCCGCGGTCCACGGCGCCCGCGAGCAGCGCCATCGACTCTGCCAGATCCGGCGGCGCCAGCTCCAGGGCGGTCTGCACGCACGCGACGGCCGCCGCGTACAGCCGTTGGTCGCGCAGCCCCAGGCGGGCCGCGGTGTCCCAGGCGTCGGCCACCGGGGCCACGGCCTCGGCGGCCGCGGCGGCCCGCGGATCGTCGAGCAGCGTGGTCAGGGTGAACACCACCGCGGGCCACAGGGCGTCGGGGACGGCGTCGAGGTAGCGGATCTCGAGCCACCCGCGCGGGCGGACCGGCGGGAACAGCGTCGTGAGGTGGTAGTCGAGGTCGGCGGTGGTGGGCCGGCGGCCGCCGAGCAGCACCCGGCCCTCGGCCCAGTCGGCGAACGGCACCCAGTCTTCGACGGGGATCGCGTCGGGCAGCACCAGCATCACCGGGGCCTTCAGCGCGTAGCGGGCCCAGTCGGTGGCGGGGTCCAGGCCGCTGGCGCCGAGCACCGGGCCGCAGCGCGCCGAATCCAGCCGGCCCCAGACCTGCTGGCGCGACGAGACCCAGCCGGTGAAGTGCCCGCCGAGCAGCGGCGAGTTGGCGCCGATCGCGATCATCGTCGGCCCCAACGCGTGCGCCAGCCGAACCCGTTCGGCCCAGCCCGCGGCCGGGCCCGCCTCGAGGTTGAGCTGCACCGACGCGGTGGCGGTCATCATCGCGGCGCCGGCCTCGTCGGTGCCGCTGGCCGCGAAAAACCGTTCCATGGCCGCATAGCGGGGGCCGGGATTGATCCGCTGCAACGGCCGCAGCGGATCGGCCCCGAGCAGCAGCAGCCCCAGACCCGCCTCGGCGAACGCGGCGCGCAGCACGGCGCGGTCGGCGGCCATCGCGCGGATGGCC
>JAEWRC010000223.1 GCA_023460175.1 Actinomycetes bacterium | reverse complement strand
CCAAAGTGCAGTCTGGGGCGTGGTTCGCATGTAACCACGACCCTGACTGCATTTTCGGCCGAGCGGCAGAGCGGTCTGGCACTGGGTCCAGCCGCCGGGTCGCTAGGACGCCTTCTTCTTCGGCGGGGAGTAGTTCGGCTTGCCCAGACCCAGCACATGCTGGGCGATCATGTTGCGGAACACCTCGAGGGAGCCGCCGTAGATCCCGGCCAGCGGCGCGAAGCGGTACAGGTACTCCGACTTCCCGTCATCGAGCGTGCCGTCGGTCTCGATCGGCAGCACCGACGCCGGTCCCGCGAGATCCATCAGATCCGGGCCGATGTCGCGCATGGTCTGCGCCTGGGCCACCCGCCCGAAGATGCTGGGAGTGGACAGGGCGGCCTCCAGGCGGGCGGCGCTGCGGCCGAGGCGATAGGCCACGGCGCCGTCGTCGATGCGCCGCCGACCGCGGGCGTCCGGGTGCGCGGTCGACGCCGCGACCGCATCCAGCGCCGCGGACATGAAGCCGGCCTGATGCGCCATGATCGCGACATCGTCGAGGCCGTCCGGGGTGGCCGGCACCGCGCCGTGCTCGGCGTCCAGCGGTCCGCGCAGCACGGCCCAACCGCCGTTGGCCTCGCCCAGCAGATACTTCTCGTCGACGCGCACGTCGCTGTAGTAGACGATGTTGGTCCGGTCGCCGTCGACCGTGCGGATGCCCTGGATCTCGATGCCCGGCAGGTCCAACGGCACCAGGAACATGCTCAGGCTCTTGTGCTTCGGGGCCTCGGGATCGGTGTTGGTGATCAGGAAGACGTACTGGCAGTTGTGCGCGCCGGTGGTGAACATCTTGGCGCCGTTAATGACCCACTGGTCGCCGTCGCGGACCGCGCGAGTCTTGCAGGTGGCGATGTCCGAGCCGCCCTCGGGTTCGGTGTAGCCCAGGCACATCCGCACGTGGCCACTGAAGACCTTCGGCAGTACCTCCTCGACCAGCTCCGGTTTGCCCGAGGCCTGCACCGAGCGGGCCACCAGCTGCGTCGTCCCCCAAGTCACCCACGGCACGTGTGCGCGTCGCTTCTCCAACTGCCAGATGCGACGGCGGACGCGGGTGAAACCGCCGTCCTCCTCGGGCTTCCACTCGTTCTCCAGGTATCCCGCGGCCCCGAGCGCCAGGTGCACGCCCTCGTCGAAGTTGTCCCCGGTCTCCCGGTCCCGACGACGGACCTCCTCGGTGACGTGCTTGGCCAGGAACTCGCGCACCTCGGTGCGAAATGCCCGGTCCTCGTCGCTGAGCTCAACAGTGCTGAAATCCATGGGGTTGTCTTCCTTTACGCCGAGGCGGCTTCGCGGTCGGCCACAATCTGAGCGACGTGTTTGGCGGCGCCGCCGGGGTCGCCGCCGGCCAGCGCCCACCCGCGCGCACGAACGAGGTAGGCCGTGGCCGCGGCCTCGACCGAGACACCGAGTCCGCCCTGGATGTGGACGGCCATGGTGGCGGCCTTGGGGGCTTCCTCGGCCATGAACACGAAGGCACAGCCGGGCAGTTCGGGCCGCTCGTCGGGCTCGTTGTCCAGGAACCAGGCCGCGCGCCGGGCGAGGTTGCGGCCGCCCTGCACGGTGATCGCCATGTTGGCCAGCGGATGCGAGATGGCCTGCAGCGTGGAGATCGGCACGCCCAGGGTGTAACGGTTCTTGGCGAACTCGGCCGCGATGTTCATCGTCTGCTCCACCAGTCCGGCCAGCGCCGCGGCGGTCAGCACCTGCCATTCATCCAGCGCGCGTTGATATTCGGCCACCGCGGCCGCACCCGACCCCAGGACCGTGCGCCGGTCCGCGGCCGCAGGGTCCACCCAGGCCATGGGCAGCCGGCCGAGGTTGTTCACCCGATCGGGCCGGGCGTCGTAGCTCAGCAGCACCACGTCGTCGCCGTCGCGGGCGACGATCCGGTCGGCCACCGCCGCGGCGGCGATCAGCCGGGCCCCTGGGGCATCGGCGCCCTGGGCGTCGAAGGCCAGCAGTTGAGTGCCCGCGACGGCGTCGGCAAGGTCGTCCTTGTCGCCGCCGAGGCGCGCCCACAGTCGGGCCGCACACACGTGGTCGATCCAGGGCACCGGCGCCACCGCGCGGCCCAACTCCTCGGCCACCAGGGCCAGGTCCACCATCGTGGCGCCGTCGCCGCCGACGTCCTCGCCGAGTGCCATCGAGGTCGCACCGGTTGCGCACAGGCGTTCCCACAGGCTCTTGTCGAACCCGGTTTCCTCGGCGGCCCAGACCACCTCGATGGTGCTGTGGGTCTCGAAGAACTGCCGGTACGCCGTCTGCAGATCCTGGTGGTCCTCGCTGAGGCTGTAATCCAGCCTCCGCAACTCGTAACGGTCCATGCGTTTACTGCTCCTGGGTCTCGAAGAAGAACTGCTCGGCGTTGTTGTACAGGTAGTTGTCCAGCACTTCGGCCGGAAGGTCGAGGGCCTTGGCCTCGGGGACCACGCGGTGTTGGCGCAGGACCGGCCAGTCCGAGGCGAAGATGACCTTGCCGCTGCCGCGGGTCCGCATGTAATGCAGCAGCGAATCGGGCAGCCGCTTGGGCGACCACGCCGACGTCATCAGGCGCAGGTTCTCGTACTTGATCAGCATCCGAATTGCGATGTCCCACCATGGGTCCGCACCGTGCACCATGCACAGCTTCAGTTCCGGAAAGCGCACGCACACCCGGTCCAGGTGGATCGGGTTCTGCACCTCGCCGGGGATCGGCGGGCCGGGGATGCCGGTGTTGACGCACAGCGGCAAGCCCATCTCGGCGCACTTCGCGTAGAGCGGGTAGTACACGGCATCGCTCGGCGGATACTGACCGTCGCCCCAGAAGCTCGGCCCCACAATGGAGTACGCCACCGGCAGGTCAGCGGCCACCGCGGTGAGCTCACGCAACGAGGCCACCGGACGGAACAGGTTCACCCCGCCCATCGCCAGGGCGAACCGCTCGGGCTTGGCCTCGACGAACTTTCGGGCCGTCACCGAAGGTTTGGCCAGGTTGTCCATCAAGATGGCCTTGACCACACCGTGGGAGTCCATCTCGTCGATCAGTTCGGAGAGGTCGACCGGGTCGAACATGGACTTTGGGCCCTTGAAGTAGTCGTCCCGGACCTTGGTCATGAACTTCGGTTGCACCTCGGTCTCACCGAAGTGCACGTTGACCAGACAGTCGATGGCCCGGGAGCCGGGTTCGCTCTGCGTCATCTCATCCCTCGCCTTGTAGATCCGATACCGATTGCAGCGCCGCTTCTTTGGCCCAGCGGTAGTCGACCTTTCCGTTGCCCAGCCTGCGGACCTGTTCTACGAACAGGAACTCCTTGGGCACCTTGAACCGCGCCAGCGCGGCGGCGCATTGATCGCGCAATTCGTCGGCACCGGCGCGCGCGTCGGCGCGCAGGTGTACCAGGGCGACGACCTCCTGCCCCCACCGTTCGCTGGGCCGGCCGATCACCACCGCGTCGGCGACCTCGCCGTGCGCGCGCAGCACCTCCTCGACTTCCTCGACGAACACCTTCTCGCCGCCGGTGTTCACCACCAGCGAGTCGCGGCCGTAGAGTCGCAGGGTGCCGTCGGCTTCGATGGCGGCGCGATCCCCGGAGATCACCACCCGCAGACCGTCGACCTCCGGGAAGGTCTTGGCGGTTGCGGCGGCATCGCCGTAGTACCCCAACGGGATTCGGCCCTTGCGCGCGACCCAGCCGATCTGGTCCTCCCCCGGTTCCAGGAAGCGACGGTAGTCCTCGGCGAGCACCAGTCCGCCGTCGCGGAAGGTGAACGTCTCGGTGTGGTTGCCGCGCTGGTTGTGGCCGAAGCCCATGTTGCCGGTTTCCGAGGAACCGTAGCCGTTGATCAGCGTGACGTTGGGCAGATGTTCGAGCAGGGCCTGCTGGTTTTTGAGGTTGGTGCCGGCGCCGCCGGTGCCGATCGCGAACAGCGAGCCCAGGTCGTAGCTGTTGTGGTCGAGTTCGGCGACGATGGGCCCGGCGTAGGCGTCGCCGACCATCGTCATCAGCCCGACCTTCTCCCGCTCGGCGGTCTGCAGCACCGCGCACGGGTCGAACTTCTTCGAGGTGTCGTGCAACACCACCGTCTGTCCGCTGAGCACCGCCGAGAAGGCCGTCCACAATCCGGCCGCGTGCATCAGCGGTGAGACCGCGAACCACGGGGCGCCCAGATGCTGGACCTTGTCGTGGATCTCGGTGACCGCCTGGTGGTCGGCGCCGTTCATCGAGGCGACGTACATGTCGGCCTGGCGCCACAACACGCCCTTGGGCCGGCCGGTGGTCCCGCCGGTGCACACCATGATCAGGTCGTCCGGTGACCCGGTGGGCGTCGCAGCGGTGTCACCGGCGGCCAGGGCGTCGTCGAGACTCACCGCACCCGGCAGTTCCGGGGCCGCGCTGCCGTCGTCGATCGAGATCAGCAATTCGGCTGCGCCGGGCAGGATCTCGGCGAACTGCGCACCCAGAGACCGGTGATAGATGACCCCGCGCGGCGTCAGGTACTCGAAGAGTTCGGCGACCTCACGCGGCGTGTAGTGGTAGTTGATATTGACCGGGACGACGCGTGCCTTCAGGCAGGCGAGCACCATGTCCGGGTACAGGTCGTTGTGCATGAGCAGGGCCATCCGGTCCTGACCGCACTCCCAGTTGGACAGTTCCGCGCGCTCGCGGTGCGCCCCGAATCCGTGCGCTGCCAGGAAATTGGCGAGTCTACGGGTGCGCTCCGCGGTCTCGGCGAACGTACTGCGGCGCTGTCCGCACACCGTCATGGTGCGCTCGGGCACCACCTCGGCGATGGCATCCAGTACGGCGCCGAGCGTCCATTGCGTCATATCGGTGGTCGGGATCCGGCCGTCAGGCGGGGTTCGGCCGGTGGGCGCTCAGCAGGGTAAGGGCGTTGTCGCGCATCACCATTCGGGTGTCCTCGTAGCTGAACTCCGGGAACTGCGGGATGTCCGCGGTGAACGACGTCGGGTCCGCCAGCCCTTCGCCGTGCGGCCAGTCCGAGCCGAACAGGATCTTGTCGACGCCGATGGTCTCGGCCAGCAACTTCACGTCGTCCTCGTAGTACGGGGCGATCCAGACGTTGTTGCGCAGCTGCTCCACCGGATCTTCCTGGTAGTGGTACGGCGCGTTGTTGGCGGACTTCTTGAGCCGCTTGACCAGGCGGTAGACGAAGTACGAACCGTTCTCGATGCTCACCACCTTGAGCTTGGGATGGCGGGTGAACACCTGGTGCACGATCATCGCGGCGATGGTGTCGTGGATGGCGCGGTCGTCCATGATGACCATGTCGAGCGGGTCGCGCTTGCCGAATCCCTTGAACACCCCACTGCCACCCCACAATGCCGGGATCGCCATGTAGCCGGAGTCGGAAAGGTGGAACACCACCGGAACGCCGGCCTCGGCCAACCGCGCCCACACCGGGTCGTGGATCGGGTCGCCGAGCGAGCGGGGCTTGGCGGCCCCGGGCACCGGCGCGGGCCGCACACACACCAGCTTCGCGCCGCGGCTCAGGACGAAATCGACTTCCTCGACGGCCTTTTCGGGATCGGCCAGCGAGATGATCGGCGCCGACAGGATGCGGTGATCGGGACGGTCGAAGCCCCAGTCCTCATCGAGCCACAGGTTGAAGGCGTGCACCGAGGCCATGGTGGCCGGAATGTCGTGCTTGAGGCCCTCTTCCACGCCGCACGCGAAAGTCGGCAGCATGAACACGGTTTCGAGGTTCTGCTTGTCGAGGATCTCCACCCGGGCGTCGCGGTTCTGGTACTCGGGGTGATCGGCGAGGCGGTCGACCTTCATCAGCGACGCGGGATTCACACCCTCGGGGATCTCGCCGCGGAACAGTAGGTCCAGGCAGCCCGGTTCGATGATCGGGTCGAAGGTGGGGTTCGGGATGAAGTGGTTGACCACACCGCCGAAGACCGCCAGGGTGCGCTTGCCGTCCTGCACCATCTGCACGCCGCGGCTGCGGAACTCCTTGGGCAGGTGGCGGGTGAAGGCGTCGATCGGTTCGTAGTAGTGGTTGTCGACGTCGATCGCCGCGTAATCGAGCTTGGCGGGCTGGGGCCGCTCCAGTGTGGTCATCTCGGGATCTCCTATCAGTCCTGGGCTGCCAGAGGCGGAAAGTTGGGGGGACGCTTTTCGAAGAAGGCCGTGATGCCCTCGAGAAAGTCGGTGCGCGTCATCGACTCGTGCATGAGCTTCTCGGCCTTGTTGCTGGTCTCGATCATCGGCAGGCCGGCGTCGGCGTAGAGCTGTTGCTTCATGATGGCCATGGAGCTGGGCGCGCAGTTGGCGGCGATGTCCTCGGCGTAGGCCAGGGCGCGTTCCATCAGCTGCTCGGGGGCGACGACCTCTTTGACCAGTCCGAGTTCGGCGGCCTCCTCGGCGAGGAAGGTGCGCCCGCTGATCAGCAGGTCGACGGCGATGCCCCAGCCGACCAGTCGGGGCAGGATCCAGGAGATGCCGTATTCGGCGATCAGGCCGCGCCGCGCGAAGGAGGTGGTGAACTTCGCGCCGGCGGCGGCGAAGCGGACGTCGGCCATCAGCGCCTGCGACAGTCCCATCCCGGCGACCGCGCCGTTGATCGCGGCGATGACGGGTTTGGAGACCTGAGTGAGGAAGTACGGATGTTTGCCGGCGACCAGCGCGCTGACGTCGGTTTTGCTGGCCGAATCGACGGTGGTCGCCGAGATGGTGTCGAGCCCGCCCATGTCCGCGCCGGCGCAGAACGCCCGGCCGCGGCCGGTCATGACGATGACCCGCACCCGCGAGTCGGCCTCGGCCTGCTCGATGTAGGAGTAGAAGCCCGACGCCAGCGCCCCGCCCCAGGCGTTCATCCGCTCCGGGCGGTTGAAGGTCAGCACAGCAACGCCGGAGTCCCGGACCTCGTAGAGCACCGCGGGTGGCGGTTCGGTCGCCGCTTCGCTCGCGGTGACGCCATCGGCAACGCTCATCGAGAGGAGCCTCCTCGAATCGTTCGGGGCAGGAACGGGCGGTTGTGTTAACTCATACTGTATACCTATCGGTACTGGGTTCTGCAACTGCGGTCACGGATGCTGCGGCGACCAACGAACATGCAGCTCAGGCAATGCTTTTCAAGCGCGACGCGGGCAGCGACCGCCGGTGCGAATCATTCCTTTTCTCAGACCCGCCGGCGCGGCGTCCACGACCCAGCGCGCCAAGCCCCATGCGTCCGCGATGGGCAAAACACTTTAGGGCAGACGAACCGCGAATGGGTGGCTACCTCAGATGAATTTATTAGGTTAGCCAACCCTCTTGTCTCATAGGTTCTACACAGCTAGCGTTCATGTGTCTCACAGAGACATTCCACTGTGTCCCTCTGCACTCACTCAGGAGAATTCGTGCAAACACACCCCAATGTCGAGCTGGCTGACGACCCAGCCGAGTCGCTGCCACGGCCGTCGTCCCGCCGCACCAAGCTGGCGGTGGCCGGCGTCGCGCTGGCCAGCGCGGGCGCCCTGGCGCTGACCCCTGTCATCGCCACACCGACGTTGCCGGACGTCCAGGTCGACCGAATCGAGTTGGCGCGGACCGACGCCTACGCGATGACGGCGCTCGACAGCGCATTCGGGCCTTACGGCGCGCTCGTCAAGAACCTCTACGGCGAGATCGTGACGGGGCGGGATGTCGACGTACGAATTGATCACCGCGAGCGCCTCGACCCAGACGACCCGGATAGTCCCTGGAACATGCCCGCGAACGACCCCAATCGCTACACCTGGGAGAAGCAGTTCCAAGACTCCCTGATCAACAACGTTTCCAACGCCTCCAACAACCTCGTCCAGACGCTGACCAACGAGACGGTCCACGCCGGGTTTGCGAACGCCATCCAGAACCTGGCCGACCCCGAGCGTCTCCTCGGCGTGCTGGGCAACCTGCCCGAGTACGCCGAGCGCTTCACGGCCTCCGGCGATCTCGGCGGCGACTTCCTCGAGAACGCTTTCGCCACCCTGCTCGGTACCGACGGGCAAGACGGCGCACTGCAGAGAACGCTTACCCTGCTGTCGGAGGGCCAATTCTTCGCGGCATTCAGCGAGATCAACTATTGGTTCCTGGTGGAGGGGCTGTCCGCCGGCCGGCAGTCGCAGATCGACGGCGGCATCCTCAGTCTCCCCGGCGACATTCTGCTCGACCTCGGGCTCGACCCGCTGGCCAACGTCCTCGGGCATTCCTCGATGGAGGAGTACGGGCTCAGCGCCAACGGCGGGTTGCTGGGCCGGTCCGTGATCGGCAACCTCGGTCGAGCACTGCTGGCCCCGCCGATCACTGCGATCTTCCAGACCATGGAAATCCTGGATGACGTGCAGAAGTTCGTCAAGGAAGAGGACTTCGATCTGGCCATCGCCGAGCTGGTTGCAGCACCGGCAAAGATCACCGGGGCCTTCCTCACCGGATACGTACCCGGTCCGCTGATGGACTTCTCGATGGAGGCCGGCCGCGGTCAGGCATTCCCTGGGATCTTCTCCCCGACCGGTCCGCTGGACTTCGTCTTCAACCAGCTCCCCAATGAGATCGCCACGAACCTCGCTGCTCAGAAGCTGCCGGTCCCGGGCGATGACGATGACGAAGACGGCGAAGGCGAAGACGAAGGCGAAGGCACTCCCGAATCGCCCGCCGCGCTGGTGTCGGCGACGGATACGAAGGTCGACCGGAAGACCGTCGCCATCAACGTCGACGGCTCGGCTCCCGAAACGCCCGTCACCGAGGCACCTGCCAAGGACGCACCGGTCACCGAGGGTGAGGCCGACGAGACGGGTGTGGTCACCGAGGGCACCGATGACGCCGTCGTCGAGGTCGAAGATGGCACCGCGGACGAGGCCAGCGACGCCAAGGAGCTGACCAGCAAGGACCGCATCTCGCTGCTGCGCGAGCAGGCCGCCGAGAAGCGTGCCGAGCGCGTCGAGCAGCGCAAGGAGCGCATCTCGAACGCCCGCGACGCGGTCCAGCGGGTGGGCTCCAACATCCGCAAGGGCCTCGGGCTGCCGGACCGTGCGCAGAAGCCCGGCACCTCGAAGGCAGGTAACGACGGAGGCAACGACGACTCGAGCAAGTCCGAGTCCAGCTCCAAGTCGAAGTCCGAGAGCAAGTCCGAGAGCAAGTCGGGCGGCTCCGACGACTAAGCAGTAACCGTTCCACCCGGCGTCGCGTCACCACTTCGGTGGCGCGGCGCCGGTGCCTTTGTGCCGAGCTTGCATCGAGTGCACGCAAAACGCCGCTACGACGTACACCGCATGCGAGCTCGGCGGAACAGGACCTAAGTCAGACCAGGCCCAGCCGACGGTAGGCGGCCTCGATCTGGGTCTTGGCGGCCTCGGGCAGCAGCACCTGCGGCGGCCGGGAGTGCGGATAGCTGCCGATCGGCAGCCCGAGCACCGCGGCGGCGTGCTTGAACGCCGCACCCCAGTGCGTGAAGTAATCCGGCCGCCCGGGATAGCAGGTGTACCAGCTGCCCATGTCCCGTTCGAACTGATCCATCCCCGACGCCTGGGCATGGGCGATGGCGTCCTCGATCTGGTCGGCATACACCAGATCCCAGTACTGCGTGAGGATCCTGCGCTGCGGGGTCTCGTTCAGATAGCCCACGGTGCCCAGCTGCGCGGGACACACCACCCCCTCGCGCAGCCAGCCGGCGCGGTACACCATGAGGTCGCATTCCCAAATAACGAGTTCCGGCACGAGGTCGTGCAGCATCCGGCTGTTGCGCGGCCGGAAGGCCCCCTCCTTGGTGGCGCAGACCGCCGGGATCTCTTCGTAGATGCGGGCACTTTCGGCGGCGGTCAGCACATAGCCCGACGAGGGCGAGTTGAACATGCCCAGGGCGATGTCGGTGCGCTCGGCGACGTACCGGAAGAAGCGCAGAACACCCTCGCCGCCATGGGTTTCCATCATCGGCGTCTGAATGTAGGCGATATCGGCACCCACCTGCTGCGCGTGCGCGGTGAGTTCCACACAGTCCTTGGCCCCGGCGGCCGCCGTGCACGCCTGCACCACGAGGTCCGGATTGTGCGCGCGGCCCTCCTCGATCGCGATCTCCAACAGGCGCTTTCGCTCGTCGAGGGTCAACGCCCAGAACTCACCGACGCCGCTGGTACACCACAGCATCGAGTGCCCGAGGTCCTTCACGCAGTAGCGGACCAGCGTCCGATAGGCATCCCAGTCGATGTCGTCGCCGTCGTCGCCGGCAAACGGCGTGTACAGCGAATCGCCGATCCCGCGCAGCGCGCGTCGGGCCCAGTCGCGCGCCTCACGTGCCGTTGCCACCGCGGCTCCCTTCGGTCAAACGCGTTGCCGCTCAGCTGAAGTCGGTGCCACCGTCGACGTTGACGTTGGCGCCGGTCATGTACGAATTGCGCCGGGAGGCCAGAAACGCCACCACCGGACCGATTTCCTCGGGGAGGCCGGTGCGCGGCAGGTGTGCGGGATGGCCGAAATGCTCGGTGATGGCCTCCATCAGCCGATACGGGTCGTCACCGTCGACGCCGACGGACTTGGCCCAGCCCACCAGCCCCTCGGAGGCCACACTGCCCGGGGAGACGACGTTGACCAGGATCTCGTCCGGCGCCAACGACAGCGACAGGTTCTTCGAGACGCTGGTCACCATCGACTTCGCCGCGGTGTACGCCACCAGCGACGCGCCCTGGCGCTTGGTGGAACTGGCCGAGAAGTTCACGATCCGCGCCCAGTCCGCCTGCCGCAGCAGCGGCAGCGCGGCCCGCACGCACCGCACCATCGCCATCGCCCCGACCTCGATGGCCTGCTGCCACTGGTCGTCGGCCAGGTCCTCGAAACCGCCCCGCACGTTCGGGCCGACGGCATTGATCAGGATGTTGAGTTCACCGCCCCAGCTCCGGGCCAGTTCGGCGAAGGCCGCGTCGACCTGTGCGGCGTCGGTGACGTCGGCGACCAGCCCCACCGCGTCCGGGCTGCCGCGGCGCGCGAGGTCGGCGATCACGTCGTCGAGCTGGGCCTGCGCACGGGCGATCACCGCGACCCGGGCGCCGTCGTCGGCCAGGCATTGCGCCGACGCGCGCCCCATGCCGCGGCTGCCGCCGACCACCACAGCCTTGGCATCTCGGAGACCCAGATCCATCTGGAAAACGTTACTATATTTGTTACCGTAGGCAGGTCCAGAGATGTGGACCGCGCATCCGCAAACTCTGTGGCGGGCGTCTCACCATGGGGCCGTGCAGGGCTGGTACCGAAGCCCGACCGGTAGCATCGACGGGACGGCCGCCCCACCGGACACGCGAACGACGTCGCACGACAGGCCACGGCGGCCACCAAATCCGAATAGACCAACCCCGGGCCGGGGATCCGCGCACAGCGGAAACGATCTCGATGGAGGTGCCCGTCGTGGCAAAGCAAGCAACCGCGGAGAAACGCCAACGGCGCGAGCGCGGCTCCATCAACCCTGACGACATCATCAAGGGCGCCTTCGCACTCGCCGAGCAGGTCGGGATCGACAACCTGAGCATGCCGCTGCTGGGCAAGCACCTCGGGGTCGGCGTCACCAGCATCTACTGGTACTTCCGCAAGAAGGACGATCTGCTCAACGCGATGACCGACCGCGCGTTGAAGCAGTACGTCTTCGCCACCCCGTACGTCGAGGCCAAGGACTGGCGGGAGACGCTGCGCAACCATGCCTGGACCATGCGTAAGACGTTCCTGGGCAACCCGATCCTGTGCGACCTGATCCTGATCCGTTCGGCGCTGAGCCCGCGCGCCGCCCAACTCGGCGTGCTCGAGGTCGAGAAGGCGATCGCCGGCCTGGTCGAGGCGGGACTGTCGCCCGAGGACGCCTTCGACACCTATTCGGCCATGTCGGTGCACGTGCGCGGGTCGGTGGTGCTGCAGCGGCTCTACGAGAAGAACCTCGCCGCCGAGGGCCGCCCGTCGCTCGAGGACAGCATGGTCATCGACCCGGAGAGCGCTCCGCTGCTGGCTCAGGTCAGCGCGACCGGCCACCACATCATCGCCGCCGACGACACCAACTTCGAGTACAGCCTGAACTGCATCCTGGATCACGCGGCGCGCAAGATCGAGGCCGGCGCCGGCAAGAAGGGCAAAGGGAGCGCCCGCGACTGATCGGACTCAGTCCGGCTCGGGGACGTGAAAGTGCTCGTCGCGCAACCGGAATGCTTCCTTGGTTCCGTGCTGGGCGCGCGTCTTGACGAAGTTGAACTCCCCCGGCGCGAACTGCAGGTTGGTGCCGTACGCGTGGAAGATGTAGCTGGCGACCTCCTCGCCCTGATAGGCCTGACTCTGCTCGACGAGCCGGAAGGCCTCCTTGGCGATCACCACACCATCGGCCGGCATCTTGGCGGTCTTCTCCGCCCAGTAGCGGGCCCGCGCCGCCACCTTCTCCGGGGCGCAGGTCTCGGTGAAGATCCCCAGCTGTTCGATCTCGCCGGCCTCGATGATGTCGCCGGTGAGCAGCAGGCGCCGGGCCAGTACCGGCCCGAGCCGGTGGAAGAACATGTGCAGGCTGCCCAGCGCCGGGCCCAGAAACCGGGTGGCGGGCATACCGATCCGGGTGTCGCGCCCGATCACCGAGATGTCCATCATCAGGGCCATCTCGAAGCCGCCGCCCAGGGCGAAGCCGTTGATCTCCCCGACGGTCACCTTCGGGAATCCCATCAGGTTGTGGTAGAAGCCAAAAGACTTGCGGTCCACGGTGAGTCGACGACGCTGACTGGGCCGTGACTTGGCCGGCGGGCCGTCGTTCTTGCCCTTCTCCCCGTACCAGCCGTACGCGTTGTTCATGTCGGCGCCCGTGCTGAAGACGTTCTCGGCCCCACGTAGCAGCACCACGGTCAGGTCGTCGTCCTCGGCGACCACATCGAGGTGACGCGCCAGGGCATCCCGCATGCCGGCGTCATACGAGTTGCGCTGCGCCGGATTGTTCAGCGTGATGGTGGCAATGCGCTGGTCGCGGTCAACCTCGAAGAGCACGCGGTCATCTGCGGTCGTCATGTCGGAGCGTCCTTTCGCGCCGTCGCCACCCGCGTGTTCCGTCGGCGACGCATACTTGCTAGCTTGTACGAAGAGTAATCGTAGCGCCTACTGTAGGGGTATCCATATGGTCCGCACACAGCGGGTGTACCGATGACGGATCGGCAAGGGTCGGCCGCGGCCGAGGGCGGCGTCACCGCCACTCGCGACGGCGCCATCCTGCGGCTCACCCTCGACCGCCCGGATCGGCGTAACTCCCTGAGCCACGCGATGATCCGCGAGATGGTGACCATCCTGACCGACGCCGCGACCGACGATTCGCTGCGCGCCGTGCACATCACCGGCGCCGGCGGGAACTTCTGCACCGGCGCCGACTGGGTGGCCACCAACACCTCCGGGCAGCGGCCGCGCACCGGCGACCTGGTGCGGCGCATCCCGCACGGTGCGCACCGGCTCATCGAACTGGTCACCACGCTGCACCTGCCGGTGGTGTGCACGGTCCGCGGCTGGGCCGTCGGCCTGGGTTGCAACCTGGCGCTGGCCGCCGACTTCACCGTGGCGTCGGCCGGGGCGACGTTCTGGGAACCGTTCATTGCCCGCGGCTTCACCCCCGACTCCGGGGCCAGCTGGTTGCTGCCCCGCCTGGCCGGGGTGGCCCGCGCCAAGCGGATGGTGCTGTTGGGCGAGCAGGTCAGCGGGACCGATGCGGCGGACTGGGGTTTGATCGACAGCGCGGTGGCCGAGGTCGATCTGGACAGCGCCGCCGACGACCTGTTGAACCGGTTGGCCGCCGGCCCCACCATCGCGATCGGCCTGGCCAAGCAGTCCATGGCCCGCGCGGCGAACCAGACGCTGACCGAAGCGATGGACGCGGAGTTGGCCAGCCTCGAACTCGCCTGCCGCACCGCCGATTTCAAGGAGGGTCTGGCAGCATTCCGGGAACGGCGCGCACCGGACTTCCAGGGCCGCTGAGCCGCCCGCCATCACCGAAGGGATCCCCATGTCGGCAACCGCCGAGTTCGACACCATCAAGTACGAGGTCGACGGCCACAAGGCCACCATCACGCTGAATCGGCCCGAGGCGCTCAACGCGCTCTCGCCGCACATGATCAACGAGTTGCGGGCGGCCTACGACGAGGCCGAGAGCGACGACACCATCTGGCTGACGATCGTCACCGGGACCGGGCGGGCGTTCTGCACCGGCGCCGACGTCAAGGAGATTCCCGACGACGGCAAGGTCATCTACGAGCGGCCCTACCTGTCCACCTACGACCAGTGGGAGGCCCCGCAGGAGGGCACCCCGCCGTTCCGTCAGATGGCCAAGCCCGTGCTGGCCGCCATCAACGGCATCTGCTGCGGGGCCGGCCTCGACTGGGTCACCACCGGCGACATCGTGATCGCCTCGGACAAGGCCAGCTTTTTCGACCCGCACGTCAGCATCGGCCTGGTCGCCGCCCGCGAGATGGTCCGGCTGGCGCGGGTGCTGCCCCGCTCGGCCGCGCTGCGGATGGCGCTGATGGGCAAGCACGAGCGGATGACGCCCGAGCGGGCCTATGAACTCGGCATGATCACCGAGATCGTCGAGCACGACCGGTTGTTGGAACGCGCCCACGAGATCGCCGACATCGTGAACTCGAATGCCCCACTGGCCGTGCGCGGCACGCGACTGGCCATCCACAAGACCCTCGACCTGCCACTGCACGACGGCGAGATCCTGGCCGAGACCTTCCGGGAGCGGGTGGTCCGCACCGAAGACGCCCAAGAAGGTCCGCTGGCCTTCGTCGAGAAGCGCGCCCCAGAATGGAAATGCCGATGAGCACTCAGCCTTTCGAGACCATCCTGCTGGAGTTCGACCGCGACGCCAAGGTCGCGACGATCACCCTCAACCGGCCGGATCAGCTGAACACCTTCAACCGCACCATGTGCGAGGAGATGCAGGCGGTGTGGCGCATCGTCAAGAACGACGAGTCCACCAACGCCGTCGTGCTGCGCGCCGCGGGCACCCGCGCCTTCAGCGCCGGTCTGGACATCAAGTCCGACTACGGCCAGCCCGACAACGTTTGGAACCACGAGGATCCCGGCGAGCTGCTCAGCCCGAAGTGGCAGAAGATGTGGAAGCCCGTGGTCTGCGCCGTGCAGGGCATGTGCACCGCCGGGGCGCTGTACTTCGTCAACGAGGCCGACGTGGTCATCTGCTCGCAGGAGGCGACCTTCTTCGACTCCCACGTGACGGCCGGGCTGGTCTCCGCGCTCGAACCCGTCGGGCTCATGCGCCGGGTCGGGCTCGGCGATACGCTGCGGATGGCGTTGATGGGCAACGACGAACGCGTAGGCGCCGAGACCGCGCTGCGCATCGGCCTGGTCACCGAGGTGGTCGGCGCCGACGAACTCTGGAGGCGCGCCCACGAGATCGCGGCCACCATCGCGGCCAAACCCCCGTCGGCCACCCAGGGCACGGTGAAGGCCATCTGGGAGTCGCTGGACAAGCCCTACCGCGCCGCACTCGATCACGGCCTGATCTACACCCGGCTCGGAAACCCCTTGGGCAAGGCCGAACTCGCCGCCCAGCAGCGCTCCGATACACCCAAGGCCGCACCGCGGATCCGGTGATGACCCATCCACTGAGCCGACGCATCGACGACGTCCTGTCCCTAGACCCCGACGCCGGGGCCATCGAGTACGACGGCCGCTGGTCGACGTGGGGGCAACTCGCCGCCCTGACCCGGCAGATCGCCGCGCTGACCGGGGGCCCGTCCCGGGTCGGGATCATGCTGCGCAACCAGCCCGCCCACGTCGCGGTGCTACTCGGGGTGCTCAGCGCCGGCGGCACCGTCGTCGTCATCAACCCGGCGCGCGGTGACGAACGGATCCGGGCCGATCTCGCGACGCTGGACCTGCCCATGCTGATCGGGACCGCCGAGGATCTCGCGGCCCACAGCGTCGACTCGCCGGGCACCGCGGTGGTGACCATCGCCGGTCTCGACGACGAACCCGCCGTCGTGCCGGCCCGGACGCCGGCCGCCGATACCGGTCGCCCGGGTGTCGCGGTGTGGATGCTGACCAGCGGGACCACCGGGCCGCCCAAGCGGGTCGATCTCACCTATGACATGTTGGCGCACAGCGTCATCGGCAAGGATCCGGCACACGCCCCGGCACCGACCGAACTGCGCCGCGGGGTCGCGATCGTCAACTCGCCGCTGGTCCACGTCGGCGGGGTGTTCCGGGTCCTGCTGTGCATCGCCGAGGCGCGCTCGTTCGTCCTGCTGCCCAAGTTCGACCTGCAGCGCTGGGCGGCGGCGGTACGCGAACACCGCCCCCGGGCCGCCTCCCTGGTGCCTGCGGCGCTGCGGATGGTGCTGCACTCGGACCTGACCCGCGAGGACCTGTCGAGCCTGCGCGTCGTCACCTCCGGCACCGCGCCGCTGTCGGCCGACGACGCCGACGCCTTCACCGAGAAGTTCGGCATCCCGGTGCTGACATCCTATGCCGCCACCGAATTCGGCGGGGGCGTGGCCGGCTGGACGCTCGCCGACCATCAGCGGTACTGGAAAACCAAGCGCGGCAGCGTCGGCCGCATCAATCCCGGCGCCCAACTCCGGGTCATCGACGACACCGGCAACCCGCTGCCCGCCGGCCAAGAGGGCATCCTCGAGGTCAAGCCCGCCCAGCTGGGCCCGGAGGCGGACTGGATGCGCACCACCGACCTGGCCCGGATCGACGCCGACGACTTCGTGTGGATCCTGGGCCGCGCCGATCAGGCCATCATCCGCGGCGGGTTCAAGATCATGCCCGACGATGTCCGCGCCGCCCTGGAAACTCATCCGGCGGTGCGCGGGGCCGCGGTGGTCGGGCGCCCCGACGACCGGCTCGGCGAGGTGCCGGTGGCTCTGGTCGAACTGCGCGCCGACGCCGAGCCCGCGCAGCTGCTCGAGTTCCTCACCGCGCGGCTGGCCCGCTACGAGCTGCCCGCCGACATCGCGGTGGTCGCCGAGATCCCGCGCACCCCCTCGGGTAAACCGGATCTGGGGGCCGTCCGCGAACACTTCGTCCAGGCGACACATGGGCGCTGAGCAGTGGACCGTCGCGGCCCTGCTCGACCGTAACCGGGGCCGCGGCGCTGCACCCCTGCTGATCTGCGACGACGACCGGCTCACCTACGCCGAGGCCGACGAACGGTCGGCCGCAGTGGCGCGCGGCCTGCTCGCGCTGGGTGTCGCGGAGGGCACCCACATCGGGCTGTTGTACCCCAACGGCTCGCAGTTCGTGATCGCGACGCTGGCCGCGGCCCGCATCGGCGCGGTGGTGGTGCCGTTCTCCACCTTCATGACGGCCGCCGAGCTGCGTGATCAGTTGCTGCGCAGCGACGTCGGGGTCCTGCTGGCGACGGACGGTTACCGCAACCACGACTATCGGCAGCGGCTGACCGAGGCCCTCGGCGTCGCCACCGAGGGCTTCGACTCGGAGGATCCCCTGTACCTGCCGGCGGCACCGGCGTTGCGGCACCTCATCTTCGACACGGCCACCCTGGCGCAGCGGGGCACCGCGGTCGCTCCGGCGCGGCTCAGTGGCATGGAGGCCGATGTGGTGCCCGCCGACGTGCTCGCGATCGTCTACACCTCCGGGTCGACCGGCCTACCCAAGGGTGCGGTGCACACCCACGGCGCGCTGCTGGAGCACCAGTCGAACCTCAACGCGATCCGAGGACTGACCGCCACGGACAAGCTTTTTTCCAATTCGCCGTTCTGCTGGATCGGCGGATTCGCCTTCAGCCTGTTGGCCACCGTCGTGGCGGGCTCCACGCTGGTGTGCTCGAATGCCACCGACGCGGCGGTCACGCTGGACCTGTTGGAATCCGAACGGCCCACCGTCACCAACGGTTTCGCCGCCGGCGTCGCTCATCTGGCGCGCCATCCGAGCTTCGCGCAGCGCGACCTGTCGTTCCTGCGGCGCGGCAACCTGTACCCACTGATGCCCGCCGACGCGCGCCCCGCCGATCCCGACCTGCGGCACAACATGCTGGGCATGACCGAAACCGGCAGCGTGGTCCTGATCGACGCCGACGACACCGATCAACCCGAGTCGCGGCGCGGTTCGTTCGGCCGGTTGGCGCCGGGCTTCGAGGCGAAGATCGTCGACGCCGAAACCCGTGCACCGGTCCCCGACGGCGCGGCGGGTGTGCTTTGTGTGCGCGGCAAGTACCTCATGCAGCACTACTACGGCCTGGCCCGCGAGGACTGCTTCGACGCCGACGGCTGGTTCCACACCGGCGACGTGCTGCGCAGGGACGCCGACGGCTACTACTACTTCCTCGGCCGCGCGACGTCGATGATCAAGACCGCCGGCGCCAACGTCGCCCCCGCCGAGGTGGAAGCGGCCGTGCTGGAATCTCTTCCCGGGCTCGGCCCCGACGCGACGGCGGCGCACGTCGTCGGCCTGCCGGATTCCGAACGGGGCCAGGTGGTCGCCGCGGTGATCGTCGCCGAGGATCCGACCGTCTGGGATGCGGGCGCCCTGGCCGAGCTTGGCGCCGCCCTGCGCGCGCGGCTGTCCGCCTACAAGGTTCCGCGACGGTTCGTGGTGCGTCGGCCCGCCGAGGTTCCGGTGCTCTCCAGCGGCAAGGTCGACCTCCCCGCTCTGGCAGGGCTTTTCGATGACTGAGTCCCTGCGCACCATCGACGCCGTGCTGCGTCGGCACAGCGCCGCCACCCCGGGCCAGACCGCCGTCGTCGACCCCGAGACCCGGTTGAGCTACCGCGATCTCGACTCCACCAGCGCACGCCTCGCCGCGCGCCTGGTCGCCGCGGGGATCCGCAAGGGCACCCGGGTCGGTGTGCTGCTGCCGAACAGCGCCACCTGGGTCCAGCTGGCCTGCGCCCTGACCCGGATCGGGGCGGTCCTGGTCCCGCTGAGCACCCTGCTGCGCGGGGGTGAACTCACCGCGCAGTTGCGCGTCGCGGCGGTGCAGCACGTGATCACCACCGCCGAGTTCCGCGGGCGACGCTTCCTCGACGAGTTCGCCGCTCTGGACCGCGCCGACGTTCCGGCCCTGCAGCAGGTTTGGGACGCGGACGCCGCGTTTCGGCGCGGCGCCGACGAGGTGCCCGAGGGCTTCGTCGCGGCGCTGGCGGATACCGTGCGTGCGGCCGACCCGTTGGCCGTGATCTTCACCTCGGGCAGCAGCGGGGCGCCGAAGGGGTTGCGGCACAGCCACGGCAACGCGCTCGATGCCGTGCGGTCCGGACTGGCCGCGCGCTGCGTCACCGCCGACAGCACGCTCTATCTGCCCATGCCGTTCTTCTGGGTGGGCGGCTTCAGCGGCGGGATCATGACCGCGCTGGCGGCCGGGGCCACGCTGGTCACCGAAGCGATCCCGGCGCCGGAGACCACCCTGCCGCTGCTGGCCCGCGAGCGCGTCACCCTGTTTCGGGGCTGGCCCGATCAGGCCGAGGCGTTGGCCCGCCACCCCGACGCGGCCGGCACGGATCTGTCCAGCCTCCGGCCCGGAAGCCTGGAAGCGCTGCTCCCGCCGCAGCTACGCGGTGCCCCGGGCGCGCGGGCGAAGTTGTTCGGCATGACCGAATCGTTCGGACCGTACTGCGGCTACCCCGCCGACACCGACATGCCGACTGCGGCCTGGGGTAGCTGCGGGAAGCCGTTCCCCGGCATGGACGTTCGCATCGTCGACCCGGACACCGGGGTTCCCGTGGCTACCGGGACGGTCGGGGTGATCCAGATCCGTGGGCCGCACGTCATGCGCGGCCTGTGTCGACGCGAGCACCACGAGGTCTTCACCGCGGACGGCTACTACCCCACCGGCGACCTGGGCCGTCTGGACGCGCAGGGTTTCCTGTTCTACCACGGCCGCGCCGACGACATGTTCAAGGTCAGCGGCGCCACGGTGTATCCCAGCGAGGTGGAGGCCGTGCTGCGGCGGCTGCCGGGGGTCCGCGCCGCGTTCGTCACGAATACCCCGGGGCCGCAGGGCGACACGGTGGCCGCGCTGGTGGTCGGTGACCTCGACGTACTGACCGAGGACACGCTGACCTCGGCAGCCCGCGGCGAACTGAGCGCGTTCAAGGTCCCCACCCGGTGGTTACTGACCGACGACGAGGACCTCGTGCCACGCGGTGCCACCGGGAAACTCGATACCCGCCGGCTGCGCGCCCTGTTCAGCGCGGGTCGTCGGAGCCCCTGAACACGGACGACGGGTCGGGCGGGCGCGCCACGAAGGCCGGCAGGATGAACGTCTCGACGTAGCGGCGTGCCACGCCGGGATCGTCGAGCCCCGGGACGATCCCCGTCAGCATGCTCATCGCGGTGGCGATGATGAACCTGCCGAGGTCATGCGGGCGCAAACCAGGGCGAAATCGCTGAGCGTCGGCCGAGATCATCTCGGCGACAGTCGCCTCCACCAATCCGGTGAGGCCGGGATCGTTCGCGATCAGCGACGCGAGGGTGCCGTCGGCCGTCTGGTCGGAAATGGTGGCAAGCAGCGGATCCCGAGGCAGTTCGGTCGACACGATGACGAGACTTTCCACCAGCAGGTCCACCGGCCCGGCGTCAGCGGGAACACGCCCGAGGATCGACGACATGTGCCGCTGGGTGGTGCGTTGCACCAAGGCTTCGAGAAGCCGTTGCCGGCTGGGGAACTGGCGATAGATCGCCGTGCGGGAATAGCCCGCGTGCCGGGCGATCACCTCCATCGACGAGGATTGGTAACCGCGCGTGACGAAGAGTTCTTCGGCGGCATCCAACAACAGCTGCTGGGTCTCCTCGGCCGTCTTTCCGCCGCCGACCGGTCGCCCTCGGTGTCGTCGTTGTGGTCCTGGCAATCGCTGTGTCCTGCTCGGGAGAGCCTGTGCGGGGTTCCCAGTATGCCGGATGCGGGCGGACTCGGGTCCAGGATCACCACGGCTTAATAGAACAATTCAGCTGATTTGTGCATTTTGCTTCGCGGACGGGTTCTCCTGGTTAACGTGCTCAGACGACGGCCGACAACAACGTGGGGGGACGAACCGGGCGATGACGCAGACATCAGTGGCGCACCGATTGCTGACCGTGGCCTTGGGCCTTCTCGTCGCCGTCTTGTGGGCGGCGCTGCTGGTGGGCAGCGGTTCACCGGCCTACGCCGACGACGGCAGCGATGCCCGCGGCTCCGACAGCTCACGGTCGACCGCCGAGCGCGACGATGCTGCCGACTCGACGACCGACTCCACGACGAAGGGCTCCACGACCGACTCGACGACGAAGGATCGTGCCACCACGGACGACCGTCGCGGCCCGCAGCGGTGGGGTGCCCGATCCTCCCGGGAGAACGGTCGGGCGGTACTGGATCGGATCTCCCGCGAGCGCTCCGACCTCTCCGAACGGTTCGAACGGCGCACGCTGCACCGCTGGCGGCACGCCGAGACGCGGCCCGATCCGCAGACCCCCGAGTCGCTGCCCGATCCGCAGACCTCCGAGCCGCTGCCCGAGGCCAGCCCGGAGGAGCCGCGGATCCGACCGGTGCAGGACGCGGTCGCCGAACTCAGGGAACGCGGGCGAACCCTGCTCACGGGAATCATCGATCGGCCGAACGCGCCGAAGCTGTCCGGCGGTGACCGGTCACCGCCGGAAGCCGCCCTCGTCCGCGAAGACGCCGGTGACGCCGATCCGGTGTTGGCGCCACCGACCATCACCGACGATCCGGTGTCCGTCCCGGAGGTACCCGAGATCACCGCCTCGGATACCGAACCTACGTCGACGCAACCGGTTTCGTCACCCGTGTTGGATCGCATTCAGTCCCGTGTCGCGCCGATCATTGCCGATATCCTCGAGCGGCCGGCGACCACCTCAGTTCAACAGTCGTTCGTCCGGCCGAGCGCCGCGGCGATCAGCAGCTCCATGAGCTCACCCGGACACGCGCCGCTGCTCAACCTCATCGGCTCCGCGGTGTTCAACATCGTCGGCGCCGCGCTGCAGATCTTCTCCGGGCCGCCGGTGCTGCCCGCCAACAGCACGGTCACGGTACGCAGTTCATCGCTGACGATGCCCGGCACCGACCAGACGGTTAGGGCGGACTGGTACTTTCCCGAAACCGTCGACGACTCAACTCAGTTGATCTATCTCCAGCACGGCTTCATGGCGACGGGCTCCATGTACAGCTACACCGCGGCACACCTGGCGCAGGAGACCAACAGCATTGTCGTCGCGCCGTCACTGTCCTCGAACCTCTTCGACCCCAGGGCACGATGGCTCGGCGGATCGACGATGCACCAGTCCGTGGCCGACCTGTTCGCCGGGGATCGCGTCGAACTCACCGAGAGCGCCACCGCGGCCGCGGGTGCCCCGGTCGACCTGCCCGACCGGTTCGTCCTCGTCGGGCACTCCCTGGGCGGGATGCTGGTCACCGGTGCCGCCGGCCGGATGGCGCAGAACGGGGTGGTCGAGGATCTGGCCGGCGTGGTACTGCTGGACGCGGTGGACACCAACCGGGTGTTGCCCGGTGCGCTCGACGCCCTCGGCGACGACGTTCCGGTGCTGAACATCTCCTCCGAACGCTACGTGTGGAATCTGGGCGGCGTGGTCGGTGACCAACTGGAGGAGGCGCGCCCGGGCCAGTTCAACGGTGTGGTGCTGGTGGGCGGTCGGCACATCGACGCGTTGCAGGGTGGAAACGTGGTGCTGCAACTCGCCGAATACCTCGTCGCAGGCTTCTCGCAATCGCAGAACATCGAGGCCGTGAAAATTCTCTCGGCCGACTGGATCAACGACATGTTCGCCGGCGGGGTTTCGGTCCCGACCGAGTCGACGCTCGAGATCCCGACGTCGGCGGGCACGGCGACCGCGGTCGTACTCCCGTTCCGTTCCACCGAGTCGGTGCAGGCGCTGCCCTGGGACGGGGTGGCGGAGATCATCCTCGACGTGTTGTTCCGCTTCGCCGTCTACGAACCGATGACCGCGCCCAGTTCAGCGAGTCCGAACCACGCGCCGAGGGCTGACTTGTTAGACGCATCGCGCGAGTGGCCGCGCGAACAATCCGACTCTCGGCGTCAGACGCGTCAGACGATCTCTCTCTGACGCAGGTCCTCGATGTCAGCCGCGCCGTAGCCGATCTCGCCCAGCACCGCGTCGGTGTGCTCGCCCAGTAGCGGTGCGCGGGTGCGGATCTCGCCGGGTGTCGCCGACATCCGGAACGGGGTCTCGATGATCGGCACGTCCTTGGCCGTTCCGGGGAAGGGCACCCGCTGCAGGAATCCCATGGCCTCGACGTGCGGGTCCTCGAGCACTTCGGCGGTGGTGAGCATCGGCGCCGCAGGCAGTTTCGCGGCCTCGAGCGCCGCCATGATCTCGGCCTTGGTCTTGTCGGCGCACCACTGCCCCATGATGCCGTTGAGTTCCTCGCTGCGCTGCCAGCGCAGGTCGTCGTCGGCGTAGCGGGGATCGTCGAAGAGGTCCTCGCGGCCCACCAACCGGCACCAGCGTTTGAACATGGGCTGGCCGGCGATCTGCAGCAGCACCCAGCCGTCGTCCTTGGTCCGGTAGAGGTCGCACGGTGCCACCGACCCGCCCTGGTTGGTCATCCGCGGCTTGTCGATGCCGAGCAGATCGCGTTCGATCAGGAACGCGTTCGACAACATCAGCGCGGTGGGCAGCAGTGCGCCCTCGATGTGCTGCCCCTCCCCGGTGCGGTCGCGGTGGTACAGCGCCATCATCACCCCGAGGGCCAGGGTCAGCGCGGTGCCGTAGTCGGCGTAGGGCACCACGGTGCGAATCGGCTGTTCGGGCAATCCCTGGCGCGCAACGGCTCCCGACATCACCTGGCCGGCGCCGTCGAATCCGATGCGGTCGCTGTAGGGGCCGCCCTCCCCGTAGGCGGTGGCGCTGGCCAGGATGATGTCCGGCTTCACCGCGCGCAGGGTGTCGTAGTCCAGGCCGCTGGCCCGCATCCCTGCCGCCGGCATGTTCGCGATCACGACGTCCGCGCCGGCCACCAGCCGACGGGTGATCTCGGCACCCTCGGGTGTGGTGGAGTCGAGCGTCAGCGACCGCTTGTTGCGGTTGCACTGCAGAAACGTTCCGCCCTCGCCGGTTTCGGTCACCGACTGCACCCAGCGGTCCTCACCGCCGGTGCGCTTCTCCACCCGCAGCACGTCGGCGCCCATATCGGCCAGCAGGGCGCCGCACCAGGGGGCGGCGATGAACCGGCCGTAGTCGAGTACGCGGATGCCGTCAAGAACGCCCATTGTCTCCCCTATCTCGCGGCCGGGTTGTCATTCCGCGATGACTCCGCGGTCGATCAGATGCTCGATCAGCGGTTCGGCGCCCTCACACAGATGCTCCGACATCGCCTTGCGGGCCTGTTTCTCGTCGCCCTTGGCCAACGCGGCCAGCACCCGGCGATGGTCCCGGATGGACTTTGCCGGCCAACCCGCCACCGTCGGGAACACCGCCTCGGGGGCGTAGCGGGTGATCTGCGACATCAACTGGGCCAGCTTCGGTGAATCCGCGGCGACGTTGATGGCCCGGTGGAAGTCGTGATTGAGCCGCACCACCAGATCGTCGTCGTCGCCGTCGTAGGCGGCCTCCAGCCGGTCCTGGATGGTCTCGACCTCGGCGAGTTGCTCCGCGGTGATGCTCGCCGCGGCGCGGGCTGCGAGTTCGCCGCCGATGTGCGACTGCACCTCGGAGACATCGGCGATATCGCGGCGGGTCACCGGCAGCACCACGAACCCACGGCGCGGCTGCTGCGCCAACAGCCCCTCGGCGCGCAGGTCGAACAGCGCCTCGCGCACCGGGGTGACGCTGATGCCCAACTCCGCGGCCAACTGCTCCAACCGGATGTAGCGGCCCGCGGCGTAGCTGCCGTCGAAGATCCGGCGGCGCACCAGCCGCGCGACGTCCTCCGACAGCTGGGGCCGGGTGGCGAAATCTCCGACGGTCACGGCTGTTTCAGATCTGGTACTCGGACAGCAGCCGCTTGGAGATGATCTGCTTCTGGATCTCGCTGGTGCCCTCGCCGATCAGCAGGAACGGCGCGTCGCGCATCAGCCGCTCGATCTCGTACTCCTTGGAGTAGCCGTAGCCGCCGTGGATCCGGAAGCTCTGCTGGGTGACCTCCGAGCAGAACTCGCTGGCCAGGTACTTCGCCATACCGGCGGCCACGTCGTTGCGTTCGCCGGAGTCCTTGAGCCGGGCCGCGTTGACCATCATCAGATGTGCCGCTTCGACTTTGGTGGCCATCTCGGCGAGCTGGAAGGCGATGGCCTGATGCTCGGCGATGGGCTTGCCGAAGGTGGAGCGCTGCTGGGCATACCGCACCGCGAGTTCGAACGCCCGGATGCCGACGCCGCAGGCGCGCGCGGACACGTTCACCCGCCCCACTTCCACGCCGTCCATCATCTGGACGAAACCGTGGCCGGGCTTGGCACCCAGCACATCGTCGGCGTTCGCGCGGTAGCCGTCGAACACCAGCTCGGTGGTGTCGATGCCCTTGTACCCGAGCTTGTCGAGCTTGCCCGGGATCGTCAGCCCCGGAACGACTTCGCCGAAACCGGACGGCTTCTCGACGAGGAACGCCGTGAGGTTGCGGTGCGGCTTCTCGGCACCCTCGTCGGTCCGCACCAAGGCGGCCACCAGCGTGGAACTGCCGCCGTTGGTCAGCCACATCTTCTGGCCGTCGATGACGTAGTTGCCGTCGGCCTCGCGGCGGGCGCGGGTGCGGATGGCCGCCACATCGGAGCCCAGTTCGGGCTCGGACATGCTGAACGCGCCGCGGGATTCCCCGGTGGCCATCTTGGTCAGGTGATACTGCTTCTGCGCCTCGGTGCCGTGCTGGCGGATCATGTAGGCGACGATGAAGTGGGTGTTGATCACCCCGGAGACGCTCATCCAGCCGCGGGCGAGTTCCTCGACGCACAGCGCGTAGGTCAGCAGTGACTCGCCGAGCCCGCCGTACTCCTCCGGGATCATCAGCCCGAACAGGCCCATCTCCCGCATCTGATCGACGATCGCCTGCGGGTAGGTGTCGGAGTGCTCCAGTTCCTGGGCGACCGGGATGATCTCCTTGTCGACGAATTGCCGGACCGTGGAGACGATCTCGGTCTGGAACTCGGTCAGACCCAGCGTCTGCGCCAATCGCGTCACGCCGCCACCCTTTCGAAAATTGCGGCCAGGCCCTGCCCGCCGCCGATACACATGGTCTCCAGCCCGTAGCGCGCCCCGCGCCGGTTCAGCTCGCGGGCCAACGTCGCCAGCATGCGACCGCCGGTGGCGCCCACCGGGTGGCCCAGCGAGATCCCCGACCCGTGCACGTTGGTGCGCTCCAGGTCGGCCGGAGTGAACTTCCACTCCCGCATCACGGCCAGCGCCTGGGCGGCGAAGGCCTCATTCAGTTCGATCAGATCGATGTCGGCCAGCGTGAGCCCGGCGTTGGCCAGCGCGGCCTCGGTGGCCGGCACGGGGCCGATGCCCATCACGTTGGGCGCGACCCCGGCCACTCCCCAGGAAACCAGCCGGACCAGCGGCGTCAACCCCAACTCCGCGGCGCGCTCCGGGGTGGTGACCACACACATCGAGGCCGCGTCGTTCTGACCGCTGGAGTTCCCCGCGGTGACGGTGGACTCCGGATCCTGCTTGAGCAGAACGGGTTTGAGCTTCGACAGGCTTTCCATCGAGGTGTCCGGGCGGGGGTGCTCGTCGGTGTCGATCACCCGATCGCCGTCGCGGGTGGGCACCGTCACCGGAATGATTTCCTCGGCGAGGATCCCGTTGGTCTGGGCGGCCACCGCCCGCTGATGCGAGGCCACGGCCAGCTCGTCCTGCTCGGCGCGCGGGATCGAGTACTGCCGCCGCAGGTTCTCGGCGGTCTCCAACATGCCGCCGGGCACCGGATAGTTCTTACCGCCGGCCGTCGTGCGGCCGCGGGCCAACGCGTCGTGCACCTTGACGCCGCCGCGGGCGCCGCCCCAGCGCATGTCGGTGGAGTGGAACACGACGTTGCTCATCGAGTCCGCGCCGCCGGCGATCACCAGATCGTTGTTACCGCTGCCCACCTGCAGGGCGGCCTGGATGACGGCCTGCAGCCCGGACCCGCAGCGGCGGTCGAGTTGCATGCCGGGGACGGTGACGGGCAGTCCGGCGTCCAGGGCGACGACTCGGCCGATCGCCGGGGCCTCCATGCTCGGATAGCAGTGGCCGAGGATCACGTCCTGCACCGCCGCGGGATCGATGCCGGTGCGTTCCAGCAGCCCGCGCAGCGCGGCGACGCCGAGGTCGACGGCGGTCAGGGACTTGAACATCCCGTTGTAGCGGCCGATCGGCGTGCGGACCGGCTCGCAGATGACGACGTCACGCATCACAGGTGCCGACCGCCGGTGACCTCCAGGACGGTGCCGGTCATGTACGACGACAGGTCCGAGGCCAGGAACAGCGCCACCTTGGCGACCTCGTCGGGCTCCCCGGCGCGGCCCAGCGGGACCTCGGCGACCTTGGAGTCCCAAATGCGTTGCGGCATGGCCTCGGTCATGGCCGAACGGATCAGCCCGGGCTGAATCGCGTTGACCCGCACCCCGAGGTAGGCGAGTTCCTTGGAGGCGGCCTTGGTCATGCCGACGATGCCGGCCTTGGCCGCCGAGTAGTTGGTCTGGCCGACCATGCCGACCTTGCCCGAGATCGACGACATGTTGACGATGGCGCCGCGCTTGTTCTCGCGCATGACCGCGGCCGCGGCGCGCAGCCCGTTCCAGGTGCCCTTCACGTGCACGGCGATGACCTGGTCGAAGTGTTCCTCGGTCATCTTGCGCATGGTGGCGTCGCGGGTGATACCGGCGTTGTTGATCATGACGTCCAGTCCGCCACCCCATTGCACGGCCGCGGCGATCAGCGCGTCGACCTCTTCGGAACTGGTCACGTCGCAGCGCACCGCGGTGGCCACGTCGGACCCGCCGAGTTCGCGGGCCGCGGCCTCGGTGGCCTCGAGGTTGATGTCGGCGAGCACCACCTTGGCGCCCTCGGCCACGAAGCGTTTCGCAATGGCCAGGCCGAGCCCCTGGGCACCGCCCGTCACGACCGCAGTTTGATCCGCCAGCAGGCTCACCCGCACTCCTTCACGTCCAGTCCTCACCCCGGGTGAGGGTCCCCGTTTTCCAACATCATATTTCATATATGATTCTGCGGAAGTATGCGAGCCCGTCCGATTCTTCTCGAGGAGCCCCGCCGATGAGCGACGTCAGCGACGACGATTTCCAGCAGATCCTCGCCCAGACACGTCAGTTCGTACACACCGCCGTGGTGCCCCGCGAGCAGGAGATCCTGGCCGAGGACAAGGTGCCCGACGACATCCGCGACCAGGCCAAGCAGATGGGCCTGTTCGGCTACGCCATCCCCCAGGAGTGGGGCGGCCTCGGATTGAACCTGGCTCAAGATGTCGAGCTGGCAATGGAATTCGGCTACACCTCGCTGGCGCTGCGGTCGATGTTCGGCACCAACAACGGCATCGCCGGACAGGTGCTCGTCGGCTTCGGCACCGATGAGCAGAAGGCGCGCTGGCTCGAGGGCATCGCCTCGGGCGAGGTGGTCGCCTCGTTCGCGCTGACCGAACCGGGCGCCGGCTCCAACCCGTCGGGTCTGCGCACCAAGGCCGTCCGCGGCGGCGAGCACTGGGTGATCTCCGGGCAGAAGCAGTTCATCACCAACGCCCCCACCGCCACGCTGTTCGTGGTGTTCGCCCGCACCCGCCCGGCCGACGAGCAGGGCGCCGGCATCGCGGTGTTCCTGGTGCCGGCCGACGCCGCCGGGGTCGAGATCGGCGCCAAGGACGCCAAGATGGGGCAGGAGGGCGCGTGGACCTCCGATGTGACGTTCAACGACGTCCGCGTGCCCGACTCGGCGCTGGTCGGCGGCGCCGAGGACATCGGTTACCGGGCGGCCATGACCTCGCTGGCCCGCGGTCGGGTCCACATCGCGGCGTTGGCCGTCGGGGCCGCCCAACGCGCGCTCGACGAGTCGGTGTCCTATGCCGCCACCGCCACCCAGGGCGGCACACTGATCGGCAATTTCCAACTGGTACAGGCGATGATCGCCGACCAGCAGACCCAGGTGATGGCCGGCCGCGCCCTGGCCCGCGACGCCGCGCGCAAGTGGGTCGAGGGCGAGGACCGCCGCATCGCGCCGTCGGTAGCCAAGTTGTTCTGCACCGAGATGGCCGGCACCGTGGCGGATCTGGCGGTGCAGGTGCACGGCGGCTCCGGCTACATGCGGGGGGTGACGGTCGAGCGCATCTACCGCGACGTCCGGCTGCTGCGCCTGTACGAGGGCACCAGCGAGATTCAACGCCTGATCATCGGCGGCGGCCTGGTCAAGGCCGCGCAGCGCCGGCACTGACGTCAACCACGAGGAGCAACCCATGAGCGAACGGCTCACCGACAAGGTCGTCTTCATCACCGGCGCGGCCCGCGGACAAGGCCGCGCGCACGCCATCCGGATGGCGAAGGAAGGCGCGAACATCATCGCCGTCGACCTCGCCGCACCGCTGCCGCCGAGCGTCCCCTACGACTCGGCCACCCCTGACGATCTGGCCGAGACCGTACGCCTGGTCGAGGAGACCGGGCGCGGCATCGTGTCCGCGGCGGCGGACACCCGCGACCTGGACGCGATGCGCGACATCGTCGGCAAGGGCGTCGCGGAGTTCGGCCGGCTCGACGTGATCGTCGCCAACGCCGGGATCACGGTGCCGCAGCCGTGGAACGAGATCACCCCCGAGTCCTTCAAGGACGTGATGGACACCAACGTCACGGGCACCTGGAACGCCGTGATGGCCGGGGCGCAGACCATCATCGACGGCGGCCGCGGCGGCTCGATCATCCTGGTGAGCTCGGCGGCCGGGATCAAGATGCAGCCGTTCATGGTGCACTACACCGCCAGCAAGCACGCCGTCACGGGCATGGCCCGCGCGTTCGCCGCCGAGCTCGGCAAGCACTCCATCCGGGTCAACAGCCTGCACCCGGGTGCGGTGAACACCCCGATGGGCACCGGCGACATGATGGCCGCGCTGAACCGGGCCAACGAGACCAATCCCGGCCTGATGCAGATGGTGACGCCGTTCCTTCCGGATTGGATCGCCGAACCCGAGGACATCTCCGACGCGGTGTGCTGGCTGGCCAGCGACGAGTCCCGGCTGGTCACCGCCGCGCAGATCGCGGTGGATCTCGGCTCGACGGTATTTTAGGTCGGCGGACCCAGGTTCGAGTCAGACTCCCGGCAGGCAAACTGCGAGTGACCGCCTGCGTCAGGTCTGACTCGGCTAGAGCACGCGGCGCAGGAAGGCGATCTGGTCGGCGGCCGCGCGCTCGAACCAGTCGTGGCCCGGCCACACGTCGAAGTGGTCGCACGGGTAGTGGTGGACCTGCGCGCGGCCGGCCACCGCGACCTTGAGCGCCGCGTCGGCCGGCACGTAGCTGTCGAAGTCGGCGATCTGCACCAGCAGCGGGCTGCGTAATTGCTTGGCGTAGCGGCGCACTCGGATCTTGGCCAGCTCCATACCCACCGCGGAATCGATCTCGTTGCGCCAGGAGGGCCCCGCCAGCGCCAGATAATTCTCGTAGGCGCCCTCCAGCGTGAGCGCGCCGGGCTGCCCGGGTCGCGCGACCAGCGGCATCATCAGCGCGTCGCGGCCCAACGCGCCGGCCGCGCGGCTAAGCACTCCGGAAGCCGCCGAGCGTGCCAGTGCCGCTGGGCGATACTGCTTTCCGACGGCAACGGCGGTGGCCACCGCATCGGCCATCGGGGTCAGCGCGATCACCGCGGCCACATCGTCGCGGCCGGCGCCGGCCCGGATGACGTGACCGCCGGACAGCGATGCGCCCCACAGCACCACCTGCCCCGGATCGACCTGCGGCAGGGTCTGGGCCAGCGCGATCGCCGACCGGTAGTCCTCGACCTGGTTGTCGATGGACACCGTCTGGCGCGGTTGTCCCTGCGAGTGCCCGAAGCCGCGGTAGTCGAAAGTCAACACATCCATGCCGGCCGCGGCGAAGCGCTCGGCAAACGGCGCCAGTCCGGAGTCCATGGTGCCGCCGATGCCGTGGCCCATCACCACCACCGGCCGCCCCTCACCGCCGTCTGCCGCGAAATGCCAGGCACTGCAGATAGTTCCGCCGGAGGAGAACGACAGCTCCCGATACGGCATGGCCCCCCTATCCCACCGTCTGGCGCACGCGCGCGCGGCGCAGTCCGGCGGGCAACTCCCGGGCGCGGATGTCGTGCTCGTAATAGAAGTAGTCCACCTGCTGGGTGTGCCGCGGGCGGTCCGTGCAGTGTCCGGCGTGCAACTGCTGGTCGGCGTCGATCACCCGCTCCATCTCGCTGACCGACGGCAGCGCGTAGCGCCCCACGGCGTAGGCCGCCAGCAGCCGCGACTGGCATTCGACGAACGGGAACAGCGTGGGGATGGCCTGCGCGAAGCCGATGAACACCAGGTTGTCGATGCCCGGCTTGAACATCCGCTTGTAGAGCCGGATCTGGTTGTCCGGCGCGCTGATGAACTCCGGATCGAAGAACGGGAAGGTGATGTTGTAGCCGGTCGCGTAGACGATCACGTCGAACTCGTCGCTGGTGCCGTCCTCGAAGTGCACCGTCTGACCGTCCAGCAGCGTCACATTGGGCTTCGGGGTGACGTCGCCCGAGCCCAACCGCAGCGGCAGCTCCACCGACTGGGTGGGGTGCGCCTCGAAGAGTTTGTGGTTGGCCGGCGGCAACCCGTACTTGGTCGGATCGGCACCGACGACGGGGGCGAACCACTGTGCGGCCTTGCGCTGCCAGGACAGCGGCAGGTACGGCGTGGTGCGGAAGAACTTGTCGCCCGGCTGTCCGGCAAGGTATTTCGGCACGATCCAGGCGCTGGATCGGGTGGACAGGGTCACCGAGTTCTGCAGTGCCTTCGAAGACAGTTCGACGGTGATGTCCGCGGCGCTGTTGCCGATCCCCACCACCAGGATCCGCTTGCCGGTCAACGGCAGCGGAGTGTCGGGGTCGATGTAATGGTGCGAGTGGATCGACTCGCCGGTGAACTCGCCGGGGAAGTCCGGGAACCGGGCGTCCCAGTGATGGCCGTTGCCGACCACGAGCAGGTCGAACTCGCGGACCGCCCCGGCCTGGTCCTCGATCTCCCAGCGGTCATCGGCCAGCCGCGCGTGCACCACACCGTTGCCGAACTCGATGTTGTCGAGCAGCCCGAACGCGTCGGCGTAGTCGTCGAGGTAGCGCTTGATGTCGGAGTGGTGCGGGAACGACGGGTAGTCTTCGGGAATCGGGAAGTCCTTGAACGACAGGCGATGTTTCGAGGTATCGATGTGCAGCGACCGGTAGGCGCTGCTGCGTCCGTTGGGATTGCCGAACGCCCAGTTCCCGCCGATGCGGTCGGAGGTCTCGAACGTGGTGTACGGGATCCCGTAGTCCTTCAGCATCTTGCCCGCGGTCAGACCGCTGATGCCCGCTCCGATGATGGCGGTGCGGGGTGACGGGTTCGGCACGGCGACTCCTTTGTCCCTCTGCGCGCGCTCAGAGCCCAGCGGTTTGCTTGATCAGCGCGATGGTGTCCAACTCGCGGATCGCCGCGCAGCCGCGGCGCAGCATCGCGGCCATCATGTCGTTGCCGCGCTCGGTGCCGACGGCGAAAGCCACGCCGAGCGCCGAGATCAACAGCACCTGCAGCATCCCGTACCGGTAGTCCTGCCAGCAGGCGTCCGCGTCATAGTCGGCCACGCCCTGGTCCAGCAGCGCCGCGTGGTAGGCGCCGACCAGCTCGCGTTCGACCTCCGCCCGCACCGCGGGTTCCAGGCTGGTTCCGGTGAAGTAGGCAAGATCCCGGGCCGGCAACCCCGCCCCCAGGGTCTGCCAGTCCACCACCCACACCGCACTGCCGTCGGGATCGAACAGCAGGTTGTCCAACCGATAGTCGCCGTGGATGAGGCTGAACCGGCCGAAGTCGTTCTGCAGCCAGGGCGTCACCAGGCCCAGGGCCTCCAGCAGGGTGACCCGGTCGGCTTCGCTGAGCTTGTCGCCGAGCTTCTCGACGGTGATGTCGGCGCTCATCGCCGCGATGTCGCCGAGGCCCTTCTTGGCGGCGTCGTCCTGGGTGGTCATCGCCAGGCCCGAAAAGGTCAGCCACTCCGACTGTCCCCACGTCGGGCCGTGCAGACCGGCGATGGCGGTCGCGGCCAGCCGGGCCTGCTCCGGCGAACAGCCGGCGATCTGATCGCCCTGCACGGCCGGCGCCTGGTCGGTCAGCAGCAGCGCGTAATCGATTGCGTCCTCGGAGATCTCGCAGTGGAAGCACTGCGGGATCGGGACGCTGACGCGGTCGGCCACCGATTGATAGAACGCGCATTCGCTGCGGTAGCCCAGCGCGACGCGGTCCCGCACGGTGTCGTCGGTGGTCGGCAGTTTGATGACGAAGGTATCCGGCAGGCCGGCGGGATTGGCGCTGTAGTCCACCGCCACGCGGTAGGTGGCGCCGGTCTGCCCGGTCCCGATGGCGCTGACCTGCGCGGCGCCGACCTCGGTCCCGGCCGCCGCGGACAGCACCCCGGTGAGCCACTGCGGGGTCACGTCGTCGGGGTAGCGGGGAATCGCCACTGGCACGGTCATTGTCGTCACCCTTCTGCACTGATGGAAGTGGCCTGCGCCGTCCGTTGGCGGGCCACGAAGCGGATCGACATGCGCTGCATGACCCCCGGGGCGAAGCGGGCCAGCAGCCATCCCGCGTACGCCTTGCGGGGCGCGACCAGCACGGCGCGGTTGCGTTCGATGGCACGCAGCGTGTCGCGGGCCAGCCGGTCGGGGTCGTAGAAGTCCTTGCTGCGCTGACCCATTCGGTAGAACTCGCGGCCGTTGATGCCGGTGATCAGGCCCTTGTCCAGGATCGGTGTTTCCACCGCGGCCGGGCAGATCGCCAACACCCCGATGTGGTGCGCGGCCGCCTCGGAGCGCAACGCCAGGGACAGGCCGACCACCGCGTGCTTGCTCATCACGTAGCTGGTGATCTGGCCGGCGGCCGCCAATCCCGCCATCGAGGCGGTGTTGACGATGAATCCGCCGCCCTGGCGCACCATCTGGGGATAGGCCGCCGCGACGCCGTGCACCACCCCGCGGATGTTGACGTCGATGATCGAGTTCCAATGCTCGAGGGTGAGCAGTTCGGTGTCGGCCGCCCAGGTGATGCCGGCGTTGTTGAACATCAGGTCCAGCCGGCCCGCCCGCGCCACCACGTCGTCGACGGCGGCCTGTACCGCGGCCGCATCGGTGACGTCGACCCGCGCCGGGCGCGCCTGCGATCCCAGCGCGGCCGCGGTGCGCTCGGCGGCCTCGCCGTCGACGTCGGTGCACAAGACATGCG
>JAEWRC010000222.1 GCA_023460175.1 Actinomycetes bacterium | reverse complement strand
CCTCGCAGCCGGTGCGCGAGCAACCGCAGTCCGGCAATCTGCCCACCCAGATGGGCCCCGTCGCGGCGGCGGCCAAGTCCGGCGACGGCAACCTGGCCACCAGCATGCTCAAGATCCTGCGGCCGGGCCGGGCCCCGGAGATCCCGGCGGACGGGATCAAGATCGGTCGCGCCACCGACAACGACATCGTCATCCCCGACGTGCTGGCCTCCCGCCATCACGCCACCCTGGTGACGGGTCCCGGCGGCACCGAGATCATCGACAACCGCAGCATCAACGGCACGTTCGTCAACGGTCAGCGCGTCGCCTCGGCGGCGCTGAGCGACGGCGACGTCGTCACCATCGGCAACGTCGACCTCGTCTTCACCGGCGGCACGCTGGCGCGCCGGTCGGAGACCGAGGCCGCCACCCGCACCGGCGGGCTCGAGGTCCGCGGCCTGACCTGGACCATCGAGAACAACAAGACGCTGCTGGAGAACATCTCCATCGACGCGCGCCCCGGCACGCTGACCGCGATCATCGGGCCGTCGGGTGCGGGCAAGTCGACCTTCGCCAAGCAGGTCGCCGGCCTGACCCACCCGACCAGCGGCACCGTCACCTTCGAGGGCCACGACATCCACGCCGAGTACGCCTCGCTGCGCTCCCGGATCGGGATGGTCCCCCAGGACGACGTGGTGCACGGACAGCTGACCGTCGACCAGGCCCTGATGTACGCCGCGGAACTGCGGCTGCCCCCGGACACCACCGAGGACGACCGGGCCCAGGTCGTCACCCAGGTCCTCGAAGAACTCGAGATGACCAAGCACCGCCAGACCCGGGTGGACAAGCTCTCCGGCGGTCAGCGCAAGCGTGCGTCGGTCGCGATGGAGTTGCTCACCGGACCGTCGCTGTTGATCCTCGACGAGCCGACCTCCGGCCTGGACCCCGCGCTGGACCGGCAGGTCATGACGATGCTGCGCCAGCTGGCCGACGCCGGCCGCGTGGTGCTGGTGGTCACCCACTCCCTGACCTACCTCGATGTCTGCGATCAGGTGCTGCTGCTGGCACCCGGCGGCAAGACCGCGTTCTACGGTCCGCCCAGCCAGATCGGTCCGGAGATGGGCACCACCAACTGGGCCGACATCTTCAGCTCGGTGGCCGGCGACCCCGACGATGCCCATCAGCGCTACCGGCAGCGCACCGGGCCGACGCCGGTGCAACCCGCCGCGGCGACGCCGAGCGATCTGGGCAAACCCGCGAAAACCAGTCTGCTGCGACAGTTCTCCACCATCGCGCGCAGACAGATGCGGCTGATCATCGCCGACCGCGGCTATTTCGCCTTCCTCGCGCTGCTGCCGTTCATCATGGGCGTGCTGTCGCTGTCGGTGCCCGGCGACGTCGGCTTCGGCATCCCCGACCCGATGGGCGACGCGCCCAACGAGCCCGGGCAGATCCTGGTGTTGCTCAACGTGGGTGCGATCTTCATGGGCACCGCGCTGACCATCCGCGACCTGATCGGCGAACGCGCCATCTTCCGCCGCGAGCAGGCGGTCGGATTGTCCACCACCGCCTACCTTCTGGCGAAGGTCTGCGTGTACGCGGTGTTCGCGATCGTGCAGTCGACCATCGTCACGGCCATCACGATCATGGGCAAGGGCGCACCCACCCAAGGATCGATCGGCCTGGGCAACCCGACGCTCGACCTGTTCGTCGTGATGGGTGCGACCACGGTGACCTCGGCCATGGTGGGCCTGGCGCTCTCGGCGCTGGCCCGCACCAGCGAGCAGATCATGCCGCTGCTCGTGGTCGCGGTGATGAGCCAGTTGGTGTTCTCCGGCGGCATGATCCCGGTGACCGACCGACTGGTGCTCGATCAGATGTCCTGGATCACCCCGGCGCGCTGGGGCTTTGCGGCCTCGGCCTCGACGGTGGACCTGATCCATCTGGTGCCCGGGCCGCTGACACCCAAGGACGCGCTGTGGGAGCACAACTCGTCGACCTGGTGGTTCGACATGGCCATGCTGGCCGGTCTGAGCTTCGCCTACGTGACCTTCGTGCGGTGGAAGATCCGGCTCAAGGGCTGAATCCCCCCCGGCCCCGCACACCCCCAAAGTTGACATGTTGCACCCATCGCGCGAGTAGACCCGCGAACAAGTCACCCCTCGGCACACCACCCCGCGGCCAGCAGCGCCGCCCGCGCCCGATTCACGATCCCCGGATGGTCGTACGCGAGGTGCACAGCCGACACCCGCACAATCGTCCAGCCAAGGCTCGCGAGGTACTCGAGCCGATCGATATCGTCGGCGTAACGGCCCGCGTTGGTCCAATGTTGCTCGCCGTCATACTCCACGCCCACCTTCCAGATCGGCCAGCCCATGTCGATCCGACGGACGATCCGGCCGGCCGCGTTGCGGATCGGAATCTGCGTCTTCGGTCGCGGCAACCCGCCGCGGATCAGGACCAGCCGCACCCGGGTCTCCTGCGGAGATTCGGCTCCCGCGTCGGCGAGGTCGAGCACCTGTCGGAACTGTCGAATGTTGCGGGCTCCCGGATACTTCGCAGCCACATTCTCCACCGCGGGGATGCCGATCGCAGTGGCGTTCAGCAGGGCGTCCACCTGAATCACGGCCTTATCCAGAGGCAGACGGCGGCCGATGTCGAATACCGTGCGCGGGGCTGTCGTACACGGGATGCCGCCCAGCGCCTGCACCTCGTCGTCGGCGAGCACGTCCTTGTGGATGCGGATACCGGCCGGGGATCCGTGCTGGGCGCGCACCAATTCCGCCGGCGCCTCCTGTGGCACCCACTTGCTGCCCAACAGCGCAGCGGCCGACAACCCGGATGCCGTGGCGGTACGGTTCGACCACAGCCACGCCGCCACGGCACGATCGCACGGGGACAACACGCTGCCGCGAAGCACATAGACGTTGCGATGGACCTTCGTGTACCGCCGCACCAGGTCCCGACGCGCGAGCGCGCCTGACGCCAACGCCTCGGTCGCCATGATCAGTCTGGGCACGCCGCAGATGCTGCAAGAATTCCGGGGATCGCGGTATTCACCCCTGTGAGTAACTGCTGGCCGATACGCCCAGAGTTGGGTTGTTGCACCTATTCCACGAGTAAGCCCGCAAACAAGTCACCCCTCGACGCAGGCCGAGCCCCCACACACCGCGCCCCGGCACCCCCAGAGTTGGGTTGTTGCACCTATTTCACGAGTAAGCCCGCAAACAAGTCAC
>JAEWRC010000221.1 GCA_023460175.1 Actinomycetes bacterium | reverse complement strand
GGGTGGTCGGGGTCAGCCCGACCGACCGCGGCGACGGACTGCACGTGTTCGCCACCATGCTGGCCGCGGCCGCCCGGTCGACGGGCCCGGGCCGGATCCGGCCCGCGGGCGACGATGTGCGGCAGTCGCTCCGGGAGGGCCGCGAGGGCAACCTGGTGATCTTTGTCGTCGACGCCTCGGGGTCGATGGCCGCCCGCGACCGGATGTCGGCGGTCGGCGGCGCGGCCCAGTCGCTGCTGCGCGACGCCTACCAACGCCGGGACAAGGTCGCGGTCATCACCTTTCGCGGCGCCGACGCCCGGGTGCTGCTGCCGCCGACCTCGTCGTCCTACATCGCCTCGCGGCGGTTGGCCCGGTTCGACACCGGCGGCAAGACGCCGCTGGCGCAGGGCCTGCTGCGCGCCGCGGAGATGGTGCGCCGGGAGAAGGCCCGCGATCGCACCCGCCGGCCGCTGGTCGTGGTGCTGACCGACGGCCGCGCGACCGGCGGGCCGGACCCGTTGGGCCGCACCCGGATCGCGGCGTCCCGGTTGGTGGCCGAGGGGGCCGCCGCGGTGGTGGTCGACTGTGAGAACTCCTACGTCCGGCTCGGCCTGGCGGCCGAACTGGCGACCGCGCTGGAGGCGCCCGTGCTGCGGCTCGAGCAGTTGCGCGCCGACACGCTGACCGACGTCGTCCGCGACGCCGCCTGATCCGGGGCCCTCGATGGCACCGACCCCGCGCACCGCACCGGCGGTGGTGATCGCCGCCCCCGCCTCGGGCAGCGGAAAGACCACGGTGGCAACGGGGTTGATGGCGGCGCTGAAGCGCGCCGGGCACCGGGTGGCGGGCTTCAAGGTGGGCCCGGACTTCATCGACCCCGGCTACCACGCGCTGGCCACCGGCCGGCCGGGCCGCAACCTGGATCCGGTGCTGGTGCCACCCGCCCAGATCGCGCCGCTGTACACCCACGGTGCGATCGGCTGCGACATCGCCGTCATCGAGGGCGTGATGGGCCTGTTCGACGGCCGTATCCAGCCCGGTGTCGCCGGCCCCGCGGCCGGTTCCACGGCCCAGGTCGCCGCGCTGCTCGGCGCGCCCGTCGTCCTGGTCGTCGACGCCCGCGGGCAGAGCCACAGCATCGCGGCGCTGCTGCACGGCTTCTCGACGTTCGACCCCGGCACCCGGCTGGCCGGGGTGATCCTCAACCGGGTCGGCAGCGCCCGCCACGAGCAGGTGCTGCGCCAGGCCTGCGACGCGGCCGGCGTCCCGGTGCTCGGCGCGATCCCGCGGGTGGCGGAGCTGACGGTGCCGTCGCGGCATCTGGGCCTGGTCACCGCGACCGAACACGGTGCGCAGGCACGCGCCGCGGTGCAGGCCATGGGCGAGCTGATCGGCCGCCACGTCGACCTCGCGGCGCTGCTGCGGGTCGGGACAACCACGGTGGCCACCGAGCCGTGGCGGGCCACCGACGCGATCTGCGACCCGGTGGCGGGCAACCCCGTGGTCGCCGTGGCCGCCGGGCGCGCGTTCACCTTCTCCTACGCCGAACACGCCGAGCTGCTGCGGGCGGCCGGGGCGCACGTCGCGGAGTTCGACCCGCTCGTCGATGCACTGCCGCCGCAGACGGCCGCACTGGTGCTGCCCGGCGGCTTCCCGGAGCAGTACCCGGGCGAACTGTCCGCCAACGAGGCGCTGCGCCGCGACGTCGACGAGCTGGCCACGCGCGGGCCGATCCACGCCGAATGCGCGGGCCTGACCTACCTCATGACCGACCTCGACGGGTACCGCATGTGTGATGTGCTGCACGGTTCGGCGCGGTTCACCGAGCGTCTGACCCTGGGTTACCGCGATGCGGTGGCCGCCGCGGACTCGGTGCTGCGCGCCACCGGGGCCCGCAGCACGGGCCATGAATTCCACCGCACCGCAGTCGAATTCAGTACCGAATACCCCGCGGCGTGGATGTATCGCGGCACCGACGGCGCCACGGTGCGCGACGGCGCGGTCCACGGCGGCGTGCACGCGTCCTACCTGCACACCCATCCCGTGGCCGAGCCGGCCGCGGTGCGTCGCTTCGTGGCCCATGCCGCAGCGTCTAAGCTCGCCGGGTGACCGATAACGCCTACCTCGTCGGCCTGCGACTCGCGGGCAAGAAGGTCGTGGTGGTCGGCGGTGGCACGGTGGCCCAGCGCCGCCTCGGCCTGCTGGTGTCCAGCGGCGCCGACGTGCACGTCATCGCCCGCGCCGCCACCCCGGCCGTCGAGGCGATGGCCGGCGCCACGGTGATCCTGCGCGACTACCGCGACGGCGACCTGGCCGACGCCTGGTACGTGATCGCCGCCACCGACGACGCGGAGGTGAACGCGGCGGTGGCCGCCGAGGCCGAGCGGCGACAGATCTTCTGCGTGCGGGCCGACATCGCCCGCGAGGGCACGGCGCTGACGCCGGCCACCTTCGAGTACGACGGGCTGGCGGTCGGGGTGCTCGCCGGCGGGGAGCACCGCCGCTCGGCGGCGATCCGCACCGCCATCCGCGAGGCGCTGCAGGCCGGCGTCATCGGCGAGGCCCACGACCCGGAGG
>JAEWRC010000220.1 GCA_023460175.1 Actinomycetes bacterium | reverse complement strand
GTCCGGGCCCAGCGCACAGCCCGCGGCCGCGCACTGGGCGGCGAAGGCGTCGAGGGCGGCCTGCTGGCCCTTGACCCGCTGGTCGGCGGCGGCCTCGGAGCCGATGCCCAGCGGCATCGGCGAATCGAGGACCAGCCGGGAGACCTTGTCGGGGTGCGAGCCGGCGTAGGCGAGCGCGATCTGCGCACCGTTGCCGATCCCGACCAGCGCCAGCGCGGGCACGTCCCACAGGTTGCGCAGGCGTTCGAGATCCTCGGCGGCGTGCGCGTTGTCGTAGGCCGAGTCGCCGGGGGCGATGATGTCGGTGCAGTTGGTGGTCGCGGTCATCGTGATCGCGCCCAGGTTGGCCACCGGGTCGTCGCCGGGTTCGAACTGCGTCTGGTCGCGCATTTCCTGCCGGTCGAACAGGTCCCGGCAGTCCACCGGGCTCGACCGGCCCATGCCGCGGCGGTCGACGGCGACGATCGGATTGGTCTCGAGGATGTCGGCCCCGGCGCGCGTCAGCCAATCGGGCAGCTGCCGGGAGGTGGCGATGTCGGAGCCGGTGGTGAAGACCAGGGGACCCGCGTCGTCCGGTGTCGCGGCGGACCGGGCGCGCACCACCCCGATGGTCAGCATGCCGCTGGCACCGCTGATCGGGTCGAGGTCGGCGTCGTAGGTGGCGCAGTCCAGCGTCACCCCGGGTGGGGCGCCCACGCCCGCGTCCTCGAACACCCGCGTCGTGCACTCCTGCCAGGCCAGGTCGGTCTGCGGGGCGGCGATCGGTGGCGGGCCGGCGGGCTCCTCGGGGGTGGCGTCGGGGTTGCTGACGTTGCGGTCCCGTTCGGTGGCGTAGCGGGGATCGGTGCCGATCAGCGGTGCGCAACCCGCCACGAGCGCGGTCACCGCGACAACGATCATCGCGAACGGGGCCTGCCGGATCATGCCGCCAAGCGTAGCGAGGCGCGCGACGGTCACTCGTTCCGCACGTAGCGCGCGTAGAGATAGCCTGCGTCGTCGCCGAGCAGATGCGCGCGGTGCAGCGCGGTCGCGGATTGCCCCGGGCCGGCCGAGATCCGCGGCGCCTCCCCGCCCAGCAACGTCGGTGCCAGCGACAGGCACAGCTCGTCGAGCAGGCCCGCGTCGATGAAGCTGCCGTGCAGGCGCGGGCCGCCCTCGGTGAGCACCCGCAGCAGGCCGCGCCCGGCCAGCGTCGTCAGCAGCATCGGAATGTCCACGGCGCCGGGATCTTTGGCCGAGCATTCGATCACCTCCGCCGCGGCGCCGAGGCGCGCGCGGGTGGCCTCGAGGGTGTCGGTCGCCGTCAGGACCAGGGGGGTGACCTCGGTGTCGGTGAACACCCGCATGTCGCGGTCCAGTTCGCCGGAGCGGGTGACGATGGCGATCGGCGGGACCTCGGCCTGGCCGCGGGCCTGCCGCGCCTGGCGTGCCGCGGCCGAGAGCTTGGCCCCGCCGTAGTTCTCCACCCGCACGGTGCCGGCGCCGACGACCACGACGTCGGCGAGTTCGCGCATGAGCGCGAACAGCGTGCGATCGCCGGGGCCGCCGAGTCCGCCGGACTTGCCGTCGGTGCTGGCCCCGCCGTCGATGCTGGTGATGAAGTTGGACCGCACCCAGCAGCGGGCCGGCGGATCCGGGTAGGCGTAGAGGTCGAGAAGCCGTTGCCCGTCGACGGGATCGGCCCCGCCCAGGAGTGTGAGTTGTGTCCCAGCGACGGGTTCGGCCATGAAGATGATTGCAGCACGTGGCTACAGTTCTGGCCATGGTCGCCCCCCATCTCGTGGACCGGCATCCGACGGTGTCGCCGGAGCGGTTGATTGCCCAGCTCGTTCCGCCGCCGACGTTTGTCGATGTCAGCTTCGGCAGTTATCGGCCCGACCCCGCGGAGCCGTCGCAGGCCGAGGCCGTCGTCGCCTGCGGGCACTTCTGTGAGCAGGCGCTGGCCCGGCGGGCGGGCAAGAAAAAGCTGTTCGGCAAGCGGGAGGTGCTGCCGGGGGTGGGCGTGTACCTCGACGGCGGCTTCGGCGTCGGCAAGACGCACCTGTTGGCCTCGACGTACTTCGCGCTGGCGGCCTCGGATTTCGGCGACGACGGCAAGAAGGCCGCGTTCGCCACGTTCGGCGAGCTGACCCAGCTGGCCGGGGTGTTCGGCTTCACCGAGTGCATCGAGTTGCTCGCCGAGTACGTGGTAGTCTGCATCGACGAGTTCGAGCTCGACGACCCGGGCAACACCACGCTGGTGTCGCGGATGCTCTCGCAGCTGGTGGAGCGCGGGGTGTCGATCGCCGCGACGTCGAACACGCTGCCCGAGCAACTCGGCGAGGGGCGCTTTGCCGCCCAGGACTTCCTGCGCGAGATCAACACGCTGTCGCAGATCTTCACCACGGTGCGCATCGAGGGACCCGACTACCGGCACCGTGGCCTGCCGCCGGCGCCCGAGCCGCTGACCGACGAGCAGGTGGCCGAGCGGGCCGCCCACGTCGAGGGCGCCACGTTGGACGACTTCGATGAGCTGTGCGCGCATCTGGCGACCATGCATCCGTCGCGGTATCTCACCCTGATCGAGGGCGTGCAGGCGGTGCACCTGACCGGGGTGCACGCGCTCGACGACCAGAACGTGGCGTTGCGGCTGGTGTCGCTGACCGACCGGCTCTATGACGCCGGCGTGCCGGTGGTGGCCTCGGGGGCGAAGCTGGACACCATCTTCAGCGAGGAGATGCTGGCCGGCGGGTACCGCAAGAAGTACCTGCGGGCGACGTCGCGACTGCTGGCGCTGACCGCAGCCGGCATGGAAGTCGGCTAGTCAGGTTTCGCGCACCATGACGTAGTCGTGCTCGAGTCGCGAGCTCAGCATGAACGTCTTGGTCCCGCTGACGGTGAACCCGTGCTTGGCGTAATACCGTTGGGCCCGTTGGTTTTCCTGGTTGACGCCCAGCCACACGCTGCGCGCCCCGAGTTTCGCCGCGTGCGCGAGGGCCGCGGTCATCAGCGCCGCGGACACCGTGCCGCCGTGCGCCTGCGGCAGCACGTACATCTTCGACAACTCCACCGCGGGCCGGCCGGGGACCGCGCGCTGCACGTCGGGATCGTCCGGCACGCCGCGAATCAACATGGCGTAGCCCAGGATCGGACCGTCGTCGGCGCGGGCCAGCAGCACCGCGCGCTCGGGATCGGCCACGTAGTCGGCGAAGCGCTGCGCGGACAGCTGCGTGGCGACGAACTCCGCGATGTCGGCGGCGCCGGCTCCCGGCGGGCACGCGAGCGGAAACGTCTGGGCCGCAACGTCGGCGAGCTCGGTCAGCTCCGCGGGGGCGCCGGTGGCCGCGACGACGCGAGGGCTCAGACGTTCCACTGGGCCAGGCGGATACCGCTGGTCTTGTCGGTGATCACCACGTTGGACACCAGGTCGCGGTAGCAGTCCCAATAGACGAAGCCCGCCACGGTCGAACCCTGCGGTGCGTTGCTCAGGGTGTTCTTCAGCGCCTCGGGGCCGTCGCTGTTGCGGGGTTGGTAGGCGTCGCCGGTCGGGGTCACCCCGTTGAACACCAACGAGGTCGCCAGCGCATACGGGTTGGGCACCTGCACGGCCTGCACCACCACCTCGGCCTTCCAGACCTGATGGCGCGGCGGCCGGGGCGGGTAGCCGAAGCCCGGCGGGATCTCCGAGGGCACGATGCTGCGGACGGTGACGTCGGCGATCAGGTCGCCGTTCTGCACGCGCAGCGTCTCACCGAGGCGCCCGATGGGGATGTCGGCCGCGCTGGCCGTCGGCAGCAGCGGTGCGGACACCCCGCCCAGCACGGCGACCGACAGCATTGCCAGGACGGTGATAAACCAACGGCGCATCCACGAATGATGGCATATCGGCAGGCGGCGATCGTCGGTTGTTCCGAAAGCCCGGGCTCAGGCCTCGGGTGGTGTCAGGGCTGCCAGCGCCGCCGCGAGATCGGCCTCGAAGGCTTCCTTGTCGATGCCGATCCGGCGCAGCGGACCCGGCTCGGCGCCGTCGTGCTCGCACTCCAGCAGCGCCAGCAGCATGTGCTCGGTGCCGATGTAGTTGTGCCCGAGGCGCAGCGCCTCGCGGAACGTGAGTTCCAGCGCCTTCTTGGCGGCCGCGCTGAACGGGATCAGCTCGGGCGCGTCGGCGTTGCCCGGCACGACGTGCACGTGCCCGCGCAACGCGTCCAGGCCGATCCCTTGCCGCTGCAGGAGAACCAGCCCCAGGCCCGTGGGGTCGTCGAGCAGCCCGAGGATCAGGTGGTCGGGGCTGATCTCGGCGTTGCGGCCGGCGCGGGCGGCGCTCTGGGCGGCGACGACGGCGTTGCGGGCGCGCGGGGTGAAGCGGGCGAAACCCTCGTTGGGGTCCATGGTGTCGGCCTTGGGGACAAAGCGTTTCTGGGCGGCCTGCTTGGTGACGCCCATGCACTTGCCGATCTCGGTCCAAGAGGCCCCCGAGCGGCGCGCCTGGTCGACGAAGTGCCCGAGCAGGTGGTCGGCGACCTCGTTGAGGTGTTCGGCCGCGAGGACCGCGTCGGTGAGTTGGTCGAGCGCGTCGGAGTGCACGGACTTGATGGCCTGGATGAGGGTGTCGAGGCTGACCGGTGGAGGAGAAGTCATGCGTCAACCCTAGGTTGACGACGCCCTAGCGTCAACCACCGGTTGACGGGGGTGCTGACTTAAGATCCGGCGTTGTGGCCGATGAGCTTTCCCCCGCGCTGACCGACGAGGTCTCGGTGGCGCTGACCTCGCTGGTGCGGCTGACGCTGCCGCCTGAGCGCTGGCCCGCCGTGGCCGAGGTGGTGCACCGCATGGACGACGCGGTGTGGCTGGGCGAGGAGGCGGCGCTGCGCACCGAGTTGAAGAAGCTGCGTTCGGCGGTCATCGGGACCTCGCCGCGGCCCCGCCCCGGCGAGGGCGGCCCGCCGGTGGTGAACCCGCTGTCCTATCGGACCACCGACTATGTGGGGCGCACGCCGGTCCGGTGGATCTCCATCGTCATGATCACCGGGGCGGCCGTGCTGGCCACGCTGCTGATCCTGCTGATGGTGGTGCTGGCGTTCGGCGAGCGCGACAGCGCGCCACCCGCGGCGCCGACCACCACCGTCACGGTGCCCGCGCCCGTCGACGCACCGGAGCCGGCGCCGCCGCCCGACGATTCCGGCGGCGGTCCGTCTGTGGCCAGCGTCGGCCTGTTGGCCCTGGCTGGCATCGGCGGATTCGTGTTCGTCATCTGGCGGCGCCGAGCCCGCGCCCGTGCCGGCGGCACGGAACCGGTGGTGCCCGACGAAGAGATGACGATGTATCTGCCGCATCCCACCGACCGGGTTCCGGTGCCGGCGGAGGTGCGGGAGTCGGCGGAGCGCCTGGTGGGAGAGCTCGACCGACGCCGCGACGAGTCTTAGACGCCGACCGGGGCCGGGGGCGGCGGGGGCAGCATCGGGTCCGCCGGCGGCAGCGGCGGCGCGGGCGGGGGCGGCAACATCGCGTCGGCCGGAATGAACTCGGGTCCCGGCGGTGGCAACGGCGCGGGCGCCGGCGGCGGGGGAGGCGGCGGCAGCATGGTGTTCGCCTCGACGATCACCGGCGCGGGCGGGGGAGGAAGCATCGGGTCCGCGGGGGCGGGCTCGGCGCCAGCCATTTCGGCGGCCGGCAGATACATGTGCTTGGTGAATTGGGACTGGTAGGCGCCGCCACCGCCGATCTTCACGCCGCCACCCTCGCCGCTGGAGACCGGGGTGCCGTCGGGCAGCGTGACGGCGGTGTGGCCGCCGTTCCAGCCGATCACCAACGCGTTGGGGGCGGTGCCGTGCTTGAAGCCACGGGCGAGCAGGGCGCGCTCCTGATTCCCGGTGTGGAACCGGTCCCCGTAGATGGCACGGCCGGAGGCGGCGTTGGCGACCCAGGAGGCCAGGCCCGAGCAGTCGGTGCCGCTGGGCGAATCCCCACCGGGGACGTAGGGCGTGCCCGACACCTGATTGACAAGCGTCAACAACGTGGCTAAAGCAAACATGCGGCGGGACGTTAACAACAAGTTTTCCGGGCCCGCAAAATTTGCGGCGTCGATTACTCTTCGCGGGAATTGTGACGTGAATTACCAAAACTCGAACGGGCTTGAATGCAAATTTGGGCCCGGAGTGCGCGGTGGATGGTGATCAAATTACCAGTTCAACAGCGGTTTGGGAAGTCGCATCGGGTTGTGGTGAGGGCCGCCTCGACACCTGCCATCAGGTTAGGGCTTCGCGACCCAATATGTTTGCTGTAGTTGCAGAACTGTTACCTAAGCCATAGTTTCGGGCGATTTTTGCAGTCGGTTCGTGAATGTTCTGTTGCCGTTCCGAGTTCATCCCAAACGGCCAACTCGACGCTGTCCGGCGCGCCCAACTCCTAGGCTGCGGCCATGTCGATCGACCGCGCAGCACTCGTCGTCGGGGCCCTGCGACTGACCTCGGGGGTGTCCTTCCTGGTGGACCCGCTGCGGGCGAACCGGCTGTGGGGCGAATCCGAGGATCCCGGCCCGTCGGCGCGGCTGCTGCTGAGGTCCATGGGCTACCGCGACGCGCTCATCGGCGGGCTGCTGGCCGGCGCGGCGCTGCGGGGCCGCGACACCCGCGGCTGGTTTCTGGCCTCCGGCGGTGCCGACGCGTCGGACCTGCTGGGCGGCTGGAGCGTGCACGGCGATCTCAAGCGCGGTCAGCAGGTCATGGGCCTCGGCGGTGCCGTCGTCGGGATCGGCGTGGGGCTGTGGGGGGCGACGCGACGCCGGGTTGATCCTGGCCGGGTTGATCCTGAAAGTGATTGACCGACAACGGGTGTCAGACTAGCCTGACTCTCTTCGCCGTTGGTGCGGAGTTGTCCTCAGGGGGTCCAGGTGTCGGCTCAGCATCCTTCGCGTTCGTGGCGCGGCTGCGCGATGTGTAAACCGCACAAGCGTCGAGGCGCCGGTCGCGCCACCAAAGAACCCGTTGCCGTCGTGCGCAAGCTCGGCAAGCGGCGCCGGTTGCACCGGCGTGACCTGGGGGACTAGCTCAGAACCAGGTCTTGGCCAGCAACTCCAGCGACCGGTCGCGCACCGCGGGGTCGAAGGCGTAGGTGACGGTGATCAGTTCGTCGGCGCCGGTGCGTTCGACGAACTCGTCGAGCTGCGTCTTGGCGGTCTGCGGGCTGCCCACCGCGGTGAACTCGAGCATCGGACTGGTGCCGCCACCTTGGGCGGCCAGCGTTTCGGGGTCCACCGGGGGCTGGATCTTGCGGCGCCGGTTGCGCTGAATGTCGAGGAACATCCGCTGCACCACGGTGAATTCGCGTCGGGCCTCCTCGTCGGTATCGGCGACCATCACGTTGATCCCGGCCATCACATAGGGCTGGTCGATCTGGGCGGTCGGCGCCTCGGTGGAGAACATCTCGCGGTAGGTGCGGATCGCCGCGTCGAGTTGATCGGGCGCGAAGTGCGAGGCGACCGAGAACGGCAGGCCCAGTTGTGCGGCGATGGCGGCGCCGTTGACGGTGGAGCCCAGCACCCAGATGGGGACCTCGGTGCCGGCGGAGACGGCCGAAACGATCGGCGCGCTGTGCGCGGTCCCGTCCGCGCTGAACCAGCCCTGCAGGTCGTAGATGCTCTGGGCGAACGCCTGCGGTTCGGCCGAGGAGCGGGCGAGCGCCTGGGCGGTCATCATGTCGGTGCCCGGGGCGCGGCCCAGGCCCAGGTCGATCCGGTTGCCGTGGATGTTGGCCAGGGTTCCGTACTGTTCGGCGACTGTCAGGGGCGCGTGGTTGGGCAGCATCACGCCGCCGGAGCCCACCCGGATCCGCTCGGTGACCGAGGCGGCCTGCGAGATCAGCAGTGCGGTGGCGCTGGCCGCGAGGTTCGGGGTGTTGTGGTGCTCGGCGAACCAGAGCCGCCGGTAGCCGAGTTGGTCGGCCAGCCGCGCCGATTCCATCGAGGCCGCGATCGCGTCGCGGGCGGTGGCGCCCTCGGCGATGGCGACCAGGTCGAGAATGCTCAGTGGCACAGACAAATCAGCCGGTTTCCTTACTCACGCGGAAGTGGTTGCACTTCTTGGTGATAACGAAACCGGCCGCTACTTCGTTCCTTCTTCTATGCCGAGGGCGAATTCTCCGCGCTGCGCTCTTGGGTCTCGCGCAGCCACAGCAGGTGATCTTCGGCCTCGGTGACGGCCCGCTCGACATCGGTCAGGCTGGTCAGCCCGGTGATGAATTCCTCGCCGTCCGCGGTGAACAGCACCCAGCCGTCGGGGCGCGGCTTGCCGTCGCGGGTGGCCCCGGTGGTCGCCGAACAGCGGTACGCCAGGATCGGATCGCCGGCGGTGTTGAAGGTCGCCGCCTCGTGCTCGGGGGCGTAGTCCACCCAGATGGTGGGGTGCGGATCGTTGCTCAAAAGGACTCCATAGATGTTGTCCCCGCATTCAAACACCGCGGGCGGCGATCCTGCGGTGTCCCTTTTGGGCGGTCCGGAGGTGTGACGTGGGCCAATCGGCGTTGAGGCGCGCTGAGGAGACGGCCGCTGAAGTGCGGATATATATCTCGGGAGGACTGGACGGAACCTTCACGAAGCCGCTGGCGAGTGCCGAATCTGGTCGGGCGTGGTGTTCGTCACGTCAGAAAAATGCTGGTGCGCGATACTGGGATTGAACTTGTAACCGTATCCACTTCTCGAAAACTTCACTGCCAGCAACAACAGGCATCTGACCTGCTGATAGGCGAAACAGTACCACTGGACACGACGGTACGGAAGTAAGCACACGCGGCACGCTTGTTGCATGAATCTCGTATGATTGGACCTCATGCAACAACGGCGACGTTTCGGGCGGATTCGCCAGTGCCAACCCTCCGGGCGCTGGCAGGCGGCGTACACCGGCCCGGACGGCAAGGTGTACCGCGCGCCCAAGACTTTCGCCTTGCGCGAGGACGCCGAGGGTTGGTTGTCGGATCGCCGCCGTGAGATCGACCGCGACTTGTGGTCGGCACCGGCCACCGAAGCAGAGAAGCGCCGCGCCAAATTGCAGAAGAAAGCGGCCACCAAATTCTCTGAATACTCCACACAGTGGGTGACAACACGCACCGTGAAGGGTCGCCCCCTCAAGCCGAGGACCAAACAGCACTACACGCAACTGCTGGACGACCACTTGATTCCGGCGTTCGGGGCGAAAGCCATCCGTGACATCACCCCGGACATGGTTCGTCGCTGGTATGCCAAGACCCTGACGGACAAGCCGACCCTGCGAGCGCACACCTATTCCTTGCTGCGCACTGTGCTTGAGACCGCGCGCACCGAGGAGTTGATTGCCTCTAATCCGTGCATGATCCGGGGCGCGGGTGGTGCCACCAGGAAGATCAAGCCGAGGCCGGCCACGCTGGAAGAACTCGCGGTCATTGAGGCTGAGATGCCGGAATCGCATCAGTTGATGATCCCGTTAGCAGGTTTGCTGGCCCTTAGGTTCGGCGAGATTATCGAGTTGCGGCGCAAGGACATCGACACGAAACACGGTGTGGTGATGATTCGCCGAGGTGTTGTTCGCACCGATGACGGTTGGATCGTGGGCGAGCCGAAATCGGAAGCCGGGGTTCGTGACGTAGCAATCCCGCCGCACATGCTGCCGCAGATCACGGCGCACCTGAAGCGGTACGCGCCGAACGCCGAGGATCTACTTTTCCCTGCCCGGAACGGCGGGTACCTGCAACCCTCGACTCTGTATCGATGGTTCTACAAGGCACGTGCGGAGGCCGATCGGGCTGACCTCCGGTTCCATGACCTCAGGCATTCCGGGGCAGTGCTTGCGGCGCAGACGGGTGCGACCATAAAGGAACTCATGGTGAGGCTTGGGCACTCCAGCCAACAGGCGTCACTCGCATACCAGCACGCGGCCCAGGGGAGGGATGCGCAGATCGCCGCCGCACTGTCGGAAATGGTGGAACTGCGGGGACGCAAGAAAATGCCCTAAAGTCGCAGGTCACAAGCCCTTTAATGTTGACGTTATCGGCGTGTCGCGTGTTGGTGGAAACATGCCCTGACCTGCGATGCGTAGTACGTACGCTGTTCTCGCAGAGGGTTTACACACATTCCGCCAACAATTGAACTATGTCCAAAAAAAGCACATTGCCGGTAACAGTGACCATTCAGCAGGCCGCAGAGGTACTGCAAGTTCATGACCGCACCATTCGTAGATGGATCGCGGATGGAACACTCGACGCGAAACGTGTGGGGCCGCGACTGCTTCGGGTCAAGCGCGAATCAATCGACAATCTAATCGGAGCGGGGGCGCATCGGTGAACGATTACTATTGGGTCCGAGACGCGCGGGATAACGCATGGGGGCCGTACAAAGCAATGATTGATGTACTCGACCAGGTGCGCGAAGGCGATACCGAGGAGCACATTTTGAAGAGGCTTGCTGATTGCTGGGATTGGGATGAGCGTGGGCCGGACTGGGGAATGTTGCGCAGACGCTACGCGGAATGGGTGAGCTGGCAGGAAGGCGGCGGGGCGGTCCAGTGAATTGACCCCCAGAAAGTGCCGGGAGGACATTGCGCTTTCCCGGCATTTCCGCATTTCAAACCCATAAAGACCAATATGCTATTATATAAGTAGGCGGAGAACAAATGCCCGCCATTCCTATGGAGCAATTACTATGGCCGAATGCCTTTGCCTATCCCTGCCCAATTCGCTTGCGAAACAACTCGCTGATAAAGCTGGCAAGGATGGCGTAACCCGCCAGTTCTATATCCGTGAACTGTTGCGCGCCAGTCTGGGTAAGAAGTGACCGATAGAAAAATCTTCAAGCCAGGACGAGACCCCTTCCTGATGACCACACAAAAGTGGTGGGAAGGCAGGATTCACAACCCGGACCTAGCGCTAGACGACCGTATTTTTGCGGTCGTGATGGCCCGCTGCGCCCCTAACTTGCACTGCCCTATGGGTAAGGGGGACCGGGACGAAAAAGGCGCGTACCGTGGCGAGCTGGTCTGCCTGCTAGGCGAGGGAACCGGGACCTATCCGAGTCGCGCCGCAGTGTGGAAAGCAATCAAGAAGCTGATCGAAGCCGGATACCTGGACCCGAACTCCAGCCGAGATTGCCTCATCCTCCCTGTTGATGGGTTTGAAAACAACCTGCGGGGACAGAACAAGCCTTGCCCTCAATGCACTGGTAAAGCGTCCAAGATGAAGAAAAACTTTGTCGTTCGTGACTTTGAAGCTGAAGCCCTTATAGGAGATATAGAGAGCAGCGTAAGAAAAGTGCAGGCCAGGGCGGTGCTCGGTTTCCAAAATGGAAACCAACGGTTTCCAGATAGGAAACACGAGGAATGCGACCAATCCGCATGAGCGGGATAGAACCGCAGGTCAACACACATTCTCGATATAATGGGTGTGGGAGGAATCAATGAAAGCACACTGCGCGCTCTGCGGACGACACGTTGCATTGTTCACTACCGGAACCTTTCGGATGCACGGCCCACGCAATGCCCCTTGCACGGGATCGGGACTGAACCCCGATGAGGCTGACCAGTCCATTCTCCGCAATGTCACCTCCGATCAGCTTGAGGTGATGCGCGAGGCGTACAGGACTGCCGACTGGCGTCCCGTTGAACTTGAATTCGGCATCCGCTTCCCCCAGTACCGTCTGCACGGCAATACGCCTGAAGATGAATTAGCCGACCTCGTGCGCCATGTGAGGAACTGGCTGGAAACTCTTGTGCAGTGCTCACCTGCTATGGATCGGCGCGTCCCTTAAACCACGTAATGCCGATTGTTGCCCCCTCAGGCGCACGGAGACGAACGAACACCCACCCCGAGGGTGAACATACCGGGGAACGATTCAGGAGCAGTCAGAAACGCAAATGATAAACCCCGTATCCCTGCGCATCGAATCACACCCATCAGGCGCACTACTCGACATTCTGTGCGACGTGAACAAACCCGACGACGTTCGCGTGTGTTTGACGCGGGATCTAGCCCTCATCCTCCGATCCGAATTGGACCGTGCCCTCAATGCCTGACATGTACACCGAAACCGTGCCGGCCTCCGAACTCCGCCAGGCCCTCGCCGCATCAACCTGCTATGTCCCCGACTTCGGTTTCTATGTGTTGAGAATCTGCGACCACAGCGGGGCAACCCACAACTTCGTGCTCGACCCCGAACCATTCGCACACCTGCGGAGCATGATCGAGGCCAGCATCCTCGACGCACGCAGCCACCACGACGAATGACGCAGTATTCCCGCCTCCTGTACGAGGACTGGCGAGCCGGTGCCATCCGCACCAGCCCCGAACTACGCCGCAACGTCATGGACTGTTGGATCACCGAGGCCACGCACCAGCGCGAACCCGGCTGGCTCACCGACGACCAATGGCGTGACCTGTTCCGGGCCGCACACTTCACACCACCCGCAGAACCAACCCGGCTGTATCGCGGCAGCACCCACCAGAACCGCGACCATTGGTCCTGGACCCCAAGCAGACGGGTAGCACGCGCATACGCCCTCATGCACCCTGACGGCCCCGCAGTCCGACGCACAGACGGAGCAAGGGTGTACACCACCGTTGCACCACCCAACGCGGTCCTCGCCTCCTGGATCGCAGCCACTGTCCCCGAGTACGTCGTAGACACCACGGGCCTACCCATCACCCCCGCGTGACCCTGCAACGGCCTTGCCTTGGCTGCGGAGAACTGTCAAACAATTCTCGTTGCAACAAATGCAAAAAACCTCAACAAAACAAAACTTCATTTCGTGAGCGTGGATACGACGCCAAGTGGGACCGCCTGAGTAGGAAGCTCCGCCGCGACCAGCCGTGGTGTACCTACTGCGGACACACCCACGACCTGACCGTTGACCATCGCGTCCCGGTCGTAGCCCGCCCCGACTGGCGACACGAACCGTTCAACCTCGCAGTCGCTTGCCGCCGCTGCAACTCATCCAAACGGGCAGCACACACGCAGCAAGACATAGACGAGATCGAAGCATTGATCGCGCAACGCAAAGCACGCATTCAACGCTACCAACCGTGACAATCCGCACCGAATAGCCCGTCGAAAACAATGGTCGAAAGTGTGTTCTATTCGACGCGAACAATGGTCGAACACCCGTACGAACACCGGCCTAGCTAACCGCATAACCGCAGGTCACGCCGAGACCCACGCGCAAACCGGGTAAACACGCAGGTCAAGGCCTCGCAATCCTGGACTCCGCAAGTCGGCAAACACATGCACAAAACAGCATACATGCAGGTCAGGGGGCTGCGCCCCACCAGGCCATCGCCGGGGCGGTGTCGCCTAAGCGCGGTCTCTAATTAATTCGCCCGCATTAACTCACCCGAAATTGAGAAATAGAATTGACTACCCGCAGAGGCCCTAAAGGTCCGGTGGATATGTCACCGTTTCCATTCGATTCCGAAAAGAATGGCGTTGACAGGTTCGCTGATTGGTGCGAGCAATTCCTGATCGTCCCTAAAGGGCATGGCGTGGGTGAACGGTTCCGACTGCGGGACTGGCAACGGGAGATGCTGCGTCCGTTCTTGGACCCGGACCCGCGTCCGGTGGTCGGGGCGATCATGGGGCCGCGCGGCCTCGGGAAGACGGGCGTGTTCGCGGCGCTGGGATTGTGGTCGGTGTTCGATGGCCCGGACGGCAACGAGATCCCGATTGTGGCTGTCGATGAGCGGATGGCCGGCAGGCTGTTGAAACCGGCTGCGCAGATGGTCGAACTGAATCCCGAGTTGGCTTCACGGGCGATTGTGTACCGGGACCGGATAGAGATCCCCGGTAAGCGGTCGGTGCTGATGGCGTTGCCTGCCGAGGCTAAACGCATTGAGGGCCTTGGTACGTGGACTCTGGCGCTGGCGGATGAGTTGGGCGAGATCGACCCGGATACATGGGCGACTCTGCTGTTGGGTGCGGGCAAGCTCGACAATGCGATGGCGCTGGGGATCGGTACCCCGCCCAACCGTGAAACATCCGTACTCACTGATCTGCGGGACGCCTGCCGCGCGAACCCGGACGACCCGACGATGGCGTTTGTTGAGTTCTCCGCTGACGGTTTCGAGCATCACCCCGCCAACTGCACCCACTGCCTAGAACTGGCCAATCCGCAGTTGGATGACCTGCTGTCGCGGGACCGGGCTACCGCCCTGTTGAAGCAGACCACCGAGGGCGAGTACCGCCGTAAACGGTTGTGCCAGGTGGTCACCACGAACGAATCCCCGTTTGTTCACGCTCCGACGTGGGACGGGCTCTCCACGGGCATGGGAGTGCCGGACGGGGCCGAGGTCGTGATCGCCCTGGACGGTTCGCATAGCCGCGACTGCACCGCCCTGTTGGTGGGCACGGTAAGCGCGACACCGCACTTTGACACGGTGCAACTGTGGACCCCCGCCGAGGGGCAGCACATCGACGTGTTGGCCGTAGAGGACGCCATACGCGCCGCCTGTAAACGCTGGAACGTCCGAGAAGTCGTAGCCGACCCATTCCGCTGGACCCGCTCACTACAGGTACTCGCCGCCGAGGACATTCCGATAGCCGAGTTCCCGCACTCCCCGTCTCGACTGACCTCCGCCACCACTGATCTGCACTCCGGGATCGTCAATGGACGTATCAGCCATTCCGGCGATGAGAGTCTGCGCCGACATGTGTTGGCCGCGACCGTAATCGAATCCGATCAGGGCGGTTTGCGTCTCGGCAAGACATCACGCAAGCGGTCCGCCGAAAAGATCGACCTCGCCGCCTGCCTCGTGATGGCTCATAGCCGGTGTTCGTGGCTGTCTAGCCGCCCCAAGAAACGTCGCCGCTCCGCAAGTTTCGCGTACTGAATCCTACTGGGAGGAACTGTTTTGTCGTCTGATCTATTGGTGCATCTGCTTCAGGAACTAGATGCCCCACAGCACCGGCTCTCGGTGTACCGCAACTACTACCTCGGTCAGCAGCCGATTAGCTTTGTGTCCCCGGAGTCACAGAAAGCCATCGGTAACCGACTGGCTCGCCTGGTGGTCAACGTGCCGAAGGTCGTCATCGGCTCCCTTGCCGCCCGCCTCCGGGTCATCGGCCTAGAGGGCGAACCCGCACTGTGGGATGAATGGCTCGCCGCCGAGTTGGACCAACTGTCACCAGCCGTGCATCGGACCGCCCTCCTCTACGGGCAGAGCTTTGTCACGGTGTGGGGTGATGGGCAAAACCCCACTGTGAGTGTGGAGAGTCCGCAACAGTTTCAGGTGGTCACCGATCCGGCTACCCGCCGCATTGAGTACGGCATCAAACGGTGGCGCACCGACAAAGAGACCTTTGCCGTCATCTATGCCCCGGACCGCATCGAACGATGGAAAGCCAACCAGGCTGGCGCATCGACTACCGCGTTTGAACTGCAAGAAACCTTGGACAACCCGCTGGGCGTGGTCCCTGTCGCACGATTCCTGAACTCCGATCTCATTGCCGACGAACCCGTTTCGGAGATCGCTGACATTCTGGGCCTGACCGATGCCCTGTCCAAGCTGACGATTGACGCGATGACCGGCTCGGAGTACATGGCGAAGCCGCGGCGGTATTCGACTGGCACCGAGTTGCGGGAAGTCCCACGACTGGACGACGACGGCAACCCGGTCCTAGAGGGCGGGGAACCCGTGATGGACCTCGTTAACCCGTTCGGTGATGACGACCGTTTCATGATTGCGGAGAACGATCAGGCGAAGTTCGGGCAGTTGAACGGGTCCACCCTGGACGGCTATCAGACCGTTGCCGAGTTGATCCTGTCGGAACTCTGCGCGGTCACTGGCCTGGCACCGCACCAACTTGGGGTGTTCCATAGCAATCCCGCCTCCGCTGAAGCTCTGAAATCGCAGGAAATCAGCCTCACGTCCAAGGCGGAGAGCAAGCAAGCTCAGTTCGGCCGGTCGTGGGAGACCGTGGGCAAGCTACTGCACGCCGTGCGTACCGGAGTCAGCCCCGATTCTGTGGAGTGCTCGGTTATCTGGGGCGACCCCTCGGTTTCGTCCGAGGCTGCGATGGCAGACGCCGCGATGAAACTTGTCGATGCCCGTATCTTGCCGGTCCGCTTCGCACTGATGCGTCTGGGCTACACGCAGAAACAAATCGCCGAAATTGAACGCATCCGCGCCGAGGAAATCGTTGGCATGGATCAGATCGAACAATTGACCCGAGAAGCTGGCTATGGCCGAGAAATGGGGATGAACCTGTGAGTGACATTCTAAGCGACGAAACCGCCGAACCCATGTCTGAGGTCGAAGAAACTGAGAACGTCCCGGAGAATGCCATTCCGGGCGCAGAAACGAGCAATGCAATTCCCACCGAGGGTAGTGCTGACAGTTTTCCGCGTGCAGTTGTGGAGAAATTGCGGAAAGAAGCAGCCGGGTACCGGGACCGCGCCAAGACTGCCGAGGCCCGCATCAGCGAACTTGAGCACGCCCTGCACACCGCCCACGTAACAGCTACAGGACGCCTCGCAGACCCTACCGACCTCGCCTATGCGGCTGAACATCTGGACGACCCCGATGCTCTCACCGCCGCCATAGACGCACTGCTCGAAACCAAGCCTCACCTCGCGGCCCGCCAACTGCACGGGGACGCCGGCCAAGGCAACCGAGGCGACACGCAACCCGCTTCCTGGCTGTCTCTTTTGCGCGGCGCATAAAACACCCTGACTGATATACTTGGAATTAGGAAAGCCTGGAGTTTTCCGCAATTCTTTTACCGGCCTGATGCCGATTCTATTTCCTGTCCTGGTGGCAGTGATTCTCAATTCTTTTACCGATTGGTTTACTCATGGCTATTGAAGTCACGGGTGGCAACTCCACCCTTTTGCAGTCCGAGGTCGCATCCCTGCTGGTGCAGCCTCTTGAGCAGGCGAGCACGTTCCTGTCTGCCGGCCCGCAGATCATCGACAGTTCCAACCCCGTCCGTATTCCGCGTATCGCCTCTGGCGTGACTCCGGGATTCGTGGCCGAGGGCGCACAGATCACCGATGGCGACGTTGCCTTTGATGAGGTCCAACTGTTGCCGTCCACCCTCAAGAGCCTGAAGGTTCTGGTGCGGGTGTCTAACGAGTTGATTCGTCAGAGCGTCGTCGGCCTGGAAAGCGTACTTCAGCAGCGACTCATCACCGATGTGTCTAACGCCCTGGACGCCGCCCTGTGGGACGGTGCGGGCACCACGAACTCGATTAAGGGCATTCTGCGGGCTTCCGGTATCGCTACCGGCGTTCTGGACCTGGCCGACGCTGACAGTCTCATTGACGGCATGGCTACCGCGATGGCGAACAAGGTCACCCCGAGTCATTGGGTGATGACTCCGGCCGCGTTCACTGCCCTGCGCAAGCTGAAGATCGCTGTCCCGGATGACACCAACGGGGTTGCCGAGTACAAGCAGTACCTGTTTGATCCCAGCACGATCCAGAACGGCACCGCGTTTCAGGTGTTCGGCCTGCCGGTCATCATCACCGACAACATTCCTGCCGCCTCGACCAAGAAGCGTGTCGCCCTGGTGGACATGTCCAAGGTGGTTGTGGCGCGTGACGTGGACGCCGAGGTCAAGATCCTCGACCAGACGTGGGGCGACTACGACAGTGTCGGTATCCGCGTGGTGACCCGCTACGACGTCGCGCTGTTGCAGGACAAGGCTGTCACTCTGCTGACCGAGGCGTAATCGTGGTGATGCCAACGGCAACGAACCTCACTGACTACCTTGGCGGGCGTATCTCGGGCATCACGGATACGGGGCAGGCCGCCGAGGTAATCAAAGTTTGCGCCGCACTGTGCAGCGCCTACACCCGTGGTAACGGATTCCTAGACGGTATCCCCAACGCGGAGATCGCCGCCGTCATCATCGGCATGGCCGCGAGAGTGGTGGGTGAACCCCGACAGATGGCCGTTTATGAAGTTCACGGCCCGTCTGCCATCTCTGCCAGCGGTAGCCCGATGGGGTTTAGCACGTCTGATCGGATTGTGTTGAACCGCTACAGGGTTACCGCCCAATAAGGCAAAGCTGTTGGCGGTGGCTATCCAGCTCTCGTGCCGCCGACAGTGGGAGTCCAAATGGGGCGACTCCCCGCACCCCCTGCACGGGTGCGTTACTTGGCCTGCGTGTTGTTTAAAGTTCTCCACGCGGGCAGGCTCCACCAAGGGTTTGACTCTCTCTCTTTCCTCTTGGTGTTGTAGCCGCTGGTCGTAGCTCAAGATGCGACTAGCTAGGGGCGAACCCCCGCCGTCGATGTCATCCCTTCAGGCGGCGGGGGCAAGCTCCCCAAAATGAGCACGCACAGCTTCCCAGGGCTTGCGGACAAAGAATCCCCCGACAAACCATTACGGCCGGTCGGGGGATTCTTCTTGTCTTGGGTCAATCCGTCACGGGTAGGCACCACGCCCGGAGGAACTGATAGGCGGCCTCGCCCTGCTGATCGGGCGAGAACGTTTCGGCGAACTCGTCAGCCAACCGGAACACCTCGGCTAGCTCTTCGCGCGTCACTGGCCCTGCTCCGTAGCGATCTCCGCGTACACCGTGTTGATGCGACGGCGCACAGTTTCAGCGGTGCTGCCAAACACTTTCGCAATGTCCCCGTAAGACTCTTCGGGATGCCAATAGGCCCGAAACACGTACTGCGCATCCTCGGGGCTGAGGTTGCGGTGGCGCTCCCGCACAAGTCGCACCTTCAGGAACTTCCCATCCATGCGGGGACGGCGCGGCTGGGGGTGCTTCGGGCGTTCGGGCTCGGTTGTCCCACCCCACACGCCCGAGAGTCCATCCTTGGCGGCTGTGTGGGCGCAGGGGACGCGTAGCGGGCATCCTCGACAGATCGCCTTGGCCGGTTCGGGATCGTCGGAGAAGAAGATTTCCGTGTCCATCCCGGCGCACTTTGCAGCATCCCAGGTTGTCAGTGTCATGGTGTGTCCCCTCGTAGATCGGCGTAGCTAACTGTGCCGCTGCCGAGAGGGGATGTTGCATGTTAGTTACATGCGATGTGGTTAGAAGTTCTAACTAGTACCTGTGACCTGCATTGGAACGTGGTGCGCGATACTGGGATTGAACCAGTGACCTCTTCCGTGTCAGGGAAGCGCTCTCCCGCTGAGCTAATCGCGCCGGGTCGAAAATTGGAGGTGGAGACGGGAATCGAACCCGTGTGCACGGCTTTGCAGGCCGTTGCCTCACCACTCGGCCACTCCACCGCTGGGGTTGATGCCACTGCACCTTCGAGCGGACGACGGGATTCGAACCCGCGACCCCAACCTTGGCAAGGTTGTGCGCTACCAGCTGCGCCACGTCCGCGCGCTACGAGCGAGATCGTCGCTCGTTGCGAAGCAGAACACTAGTCCACGCAGGCACGCAGACACAAATCCCTTGCTCGCCAGCGTTGATCGGTGTTGCCGACCAGGCTCAGAACAGGTCTCAGAACAGGTCGTAGGCCTCCCGCGAGATCGTGAACCCGCGGCCGTCGGAGTTACTGCACCGCATCCCGGCAGGCTCGCTGTTGCAGGACACTCCGCCGCTGGCGTGGAACTGTCCGTAGGGCAACGCGGAACCGGTCCCCAGGGTGGTGTCCCCGGCGCAGACGAACTCGGCCGGTCCGTGGGCGTTGAGGCTGATGCCCTGTCCGTACCCCGTCTGGCTCGGGCAGTCCGCCGGCCGCGGCGGCGGGGCCCAGGTGCGCTCGTCGATGTCGCAGCGGACATGGCCGGGCTCGATCAGGCAGCCGATGTTGCCGCTGGGCGAGGTGAAGAATTCGATGTCGGCACCGGCGACCGGCGCGGTGGTCAGCGACCCCAACAGGCACGCGGCCAGCACGATCAGACGTTGCATGGCGTCAAGATAATCCGCAGGTCGGGCCCGCGGAGTGCGAATGGGATATCGATTCTGGGCGGGCTCCGCGGGCGTGCTAGTCTTCTGCCTCGTCCAAACCCATTGCATTCCGGTCCCGTAGCTCAGTGGGAGAGCGTCCGCCTCACACGCGGAAGGTCGCTGGTTCGAAACCAGCCGGGACCACAACGAACACAAACGGCGGCCCACTCGGGCCGCCGTTCGTATTTCCGAGCCACCTCACGCGATGCGGATCAGCTTCTTGTTCACGAACTCGTCGATCCCGAAGCGGCCGAGCTCGCGTCCGAATCCGGACCGTTTGACCCCGCCGAACGGCAGCTCGACGCCCTCGGCACCCACGCAGTTGACGAACACCATGCCGGCCTCGATCTTGTCGGCCACCCGCTTGGCCTGCTCGCTGTCGGTGGCGTAGACGTAGGAGCCCAATCCGAACGGGGTGTCGTTGGCCAACTCGACGGCCTCGTCCTCGGAGGACACCTTGTAGACCGTAGCCACCGGGCCGAACAGTTCCTCCTGGTAGGCCGGCGAGTCCGGGGTGACGCCGGTGAGCACGCCGGGCGGGAAGAACGCGCCCTTGCGGTCGCCGTTGGACACCAGGTTGGCGCCGTTGTCGACGGCGCGCTTGACCTGTTCGGCCAGCCGGTCGGCGGCGGCCACCGACGACAGCGGGGCCAGCCCGTCGGCCTTCTCGAGCACCTTCTTGGTGAACTTGTCCAGGAAGTCGTCGTAGATGCCCTCGGCGACGATGATCCGCTTGGCGGCGTTGCAGGCCTGCCCGGTGTTCTCGAAGCGGCCCTCCACGGCGGCCTCCACCGTGGCGTCCAGATCGTCGGAGCCGAGCACGATGAACGGGTCGGACCCGCCGAGTTCGAGCACCACCTTCTTGAGGTTGCGCCCGGCGACCTCGGCCACCGCGGCCCCGGCGCGCTCGGAGCCGGTCAGCGAAACCCCTTGCACGCGTGGGTCGGCGATGGCCTCGGCGATCTGTTCGTTGGTGGCGTAGACGTTGACGTAGGCGCCCGGCGGATAGCCGGCGTCATCGAAGATCTGCTGCAGCGCGGCCGCGGATTCGGGGCACTGCGGGGCGTGCTTGAGCACGATGGTGTTGCCCAGCGTCAGGTTCGGCCCGGCGAAACGGGCCACCTGGTAGTAGGGGTAGTTCCACGGCATGATGCCCAGCAGCACGCCGACCGGCGAGCGCCGGATCAGCGCCGAGCCCTCACCCTCGAGCAGCGTGATGGGCTCGTCGGCCAGGAACTTCTCGGCGTGGTCGGCGTAGTACTCGTAGATCGCCGCAGAGAACTCCGCCTCACCCTTGGCCTCGTCGTAGGGCTTGCCCATCTCGCGGCCGATGATCTTGGCCAACTCGTCGGCGCGTTCGGCGTGCAACTGCCCGACCTTGCGGATCAGCGCGGCCCGGTCGGCCACCGAGCTGGTCCTGGACCAGTCCCGGAACGCCGCGCTGGCTGCGGCCAGCGCCTGTTCCATCTGCTCGTCGGTGGCGGTCGGGTACTCCTGAATGGTTTCCCCGGTGGCCGGATCGACGACGGCGTAATGGCTCATGACGGGGTCTCCTTCACGGTGCGCTCAGACGGTTCCGATGGGGCCAGCCTATGTGGCTCACGACGGGGTGTATCCGGTCTTCGGCGAGCAAAATCCGTCAGACCGACAGGCCCGCCGTGGTGCTCAGGCCGCCGTCGACCGGGATCACCGCGCCCGTCACGAAATTGGTGGCGCGCGACGCCAAATAGATCGTTGCGGCCATCGTCTTGGACTGAAACGGTCCTGGCGCAATGGCATTCACCAAGATCTTCGGCGCCAGCACGTGGGCCATGTGTCGGGTCAACTATTCGACGATCCCGGTGCTGCGCCGGGTGGTCAGTTCCGCGCCGCCCTTGCCCAGCGCCAGACCGAGTGCCAGCATCAGCGCGGCCAGCCCGAAGTGCAGCCAGTTGTCGGCAGTGTTCACCGGCACGAAGTTGGCCGCCGAATCCTGGCTGATGACCACGCCGTAGACCCCGAGCAATGCGTAGATCACGGCGCTGACCAGGAGATACAACCTGGCCTGCACGAACGTCCGCGACAGCGCCAACCCCGCAGCACCGAACGCCAGGTGCACCAGGTTGTGCAGGATCGAGACGTGGAAGATTCCCAGCAGCATCGCCCCGGAATGGTGTCCCGCGAAGGTCAGCTGGTCGAAGTTCGTGGTGATGCCCGGGACGAAGCCCAGGATCCCGACCAACAGGAACACCGCGCCGACGACGAGGGCGGCAAGTTGCACCGGAGCCCGCCCGGTACGTGACGGTGGAGAGGTGGCCATGATTCCTCCTGCGACGGCGAATGTGGTGCCACAGCAGTTCTCCGGAACGGCCCGGTTCAAACCTTCCCGCCGGTCAGGGCAGCCGCGTGGACGGCACCTCGTCGTCGCCCTCGAGGAACTCCCGGATCTGGATGAGTCCCTGGTGGCGCCACGCCTGGATCACCCACACCAGCGCGATCACCGGCAGCGGACCCAGCGCCGCCCACCACCGGGCGTCCGGGGGCACCAGTTCGGCGATCACCGTCGCCCGCGGGACACCGTCGACGAAGGCCGGCAACCACTCGTTGAGCAGGATCCGCAGCATCCGGGTGATCTCGAACGGTCCGACCAGGGTCGCCACCGACCACGACACACACGCGATGATCAGCGCCCACGGCCACGCCAACATCAGCGACTGGTCGTCGACGATGTCGGCCGCCGAGCGGATCGACTCGGCGATGAACGCGAACCCCAAGACCGCCAGCAGGACGCCGACCTGGGCGGCCAGCAGATCCTCGATCACCGGATTGGCCAGCTCGTCGCCGCGGCGGGTCGGCAACCCGATCGCCAGCGACAACAGGCCGGCCACCAGCGCGAGCAGCGTCAGATGCGAACTGGAGTCGCCGACCCGGCGGAACGAGTCGCTGAGGATGCGGGTGACCAGGCGCGACGCGGCCCGCGGCCCGGTGCGGTACAGGATCATCACCACCAGGCCGGAGATCACGACCGAGGTCAGCCACGCGACGATCGCCGTGCAGATGATCACCAGCGCCAGCGAGCCGATCAGCGGCACCAGCAGCGCGTCTTCCTCGCTGTCGCTGCGCACCACCAGCAGCGGCACCACCCCGATGGCCAGCACCCCGACGGCGCGCACCAGCAGCGGGAAGGTGAACAGGGTGATGTCGCCGGCGTCGAGGTCGGGGTTGCGCCGCCGGATGCTGTCGACCTCGGCGGCCAACACCGACCGCGCGTTGCGCAGCGACATTTTGCCCGGCATGACCGAATCCTAGGGAGCGTGAGCGTCCCGCAGGGCGTCCCACGCCGATCCGGCAGCAGCGCCGCGTCGGGCAGGCAATACGGTGGTCAGCGTGGTCAACGATCAGCGGCACTCCGGTGGCGGTTTCAACGTTCCGGAGCCCACCACCAAGGGCGGCCCGGATTTCGGAAGGTTCGTTGCCGGCGTGCGCCGTCTGGGGGACCACGCCCGCACCATCGACGCGCCCGACGAGGTGATCACCGAGGCCGCCGACCTGCTCGACAAGCTCTCGGCCCTGCTGACCCCGTACGACGGCGACGAGTGGACCACGCCCTCGGGGCGGCGCTTCGACCTGCCGAACCGCGGCGGGGTGCTGGGTGTCCCGTCGGAGCTGGCCAGGACCGGCGACAACGAGGTGTCCGGGCCGGTCCGGTTCAACCGGTTCTACCTGGGCCGCAACGGCGCCGCCCACGGCGGCAGCCTGGGTCTGCTGTTCGACTCGGTGCTCGGCTATACCGCGGCGGTGCTGACCGGCGGCATGCATCAGCGCACGGCTTTCCTGCATGTCGACTACCGCAAGATCGTGCCGGTGGAGAAGACGCTGCGCGTGCAGGCCCGGCTGGCCGGGGAGGAGGGCCGCAAGATCTTCGTCGAGGCCAGCCTCTACGACGATGACGACCCGGATCAGGCCGGGGCGGTGTTGCTGGCCGAATCCCACGCCCTGTTCGTGAAGCTCAAGCCCGGTCAGCCGTGACCCCGGAGTTCGTCCGCACCTGGCAGCGTTGGCGCGACGGGCTGCGCCGACGTCCGGTGGCCGACGCCGTCTACCGCGCGGTGCTCGGCGCCGTCGGGACCCTGGTGCTGGCCGTCGGCATCATCGCCATCCCGTACCCGGGGCCGGGCTGGGCCATCGTGTTCCTGGGCCTGGGCATCCTGGCCACCGAGTTCGCCTGGGCCAAGCGCGTGCTGAGGTTCGTCCGGGTGCGCTACGACCGATTCATGGCCTGGTTCTGGCTGCAGGGGCTGTGGATCCAGATCCTGGGCGCACTGTTCACCGCGGCCGTCGTGGTCGGCACCCTGTGGGTGCTGGGGGCCCTCGGCTGGGGCGCCGGTCTCGTCGGCCTCGATTGGCCCTGGCTCAAGAGCCCGCTGGGCATCGGGTCATGAGTACAACTGCCCAGACCCGCCCCGATAGCATGGTCGCCGTCTGCACCCCCGCACACCTGCCCCGCATTACGAGACTGGAGATACGCCGATGAGCGCCCCCGCACACCCCGACGCAGCAGCCCCGATCCGGGTTCCTGCCGGGACCACCGCGGGCGCGGCCGTCCGCGAGGCCGATCTGCCGGGCCGGGGTGCCGCCAACGCCATCGTGGTGGTGGCCGATCCCGAGGGCCAGCTGCGCGACCTGAGCTGGGTCCCGGACGCCGACGTCGAGGTGACGCCGGTGGCCGCCGACACCGAGGCCGGCCGCAGCGTCATCCGGCACTCCGCGGCGCACGTGCTGGCCCAGGCCGTCCAGGAGATGTTCCCCGAGGCCAAGCTGGGCATCGGCCCGCCCATCACCGACGGGTTCTACTACGACTTCGACGTCGCCGAGCCGTTCACCCCCGAGCACCTCGAGGCGCTCGAGAAGCGGATGCGCAAGATCGTCAAGGACGGTCAGCTCTTCGAACGCCGCGTCTTCGAGTCCAAGGACGAGGCGCGCCGCGAACTGCAGTCCGAGCCCTACAAGCTCGAACTCGTCGACGACAAGTCCGGCGACCCGGACGTCATGGAGGTCGGCGGCGACGAACTGACCGCCTACGACAACCTCAATCCGCGTACCCGGGAACGGGTTTGGGGCGACCTGTGCCGCGGCCCGCACATCCCCACCACCAAGTACATCCCGGCGTTCAAGCTGACCCGCAGCTCGGCCGCCTACTGGCGCGGCGACCAGAACAACGCCAGCCTGCAACGCATCTACGGCACGGCGTGGGAGTCGCAGGAGGCGCTGGACCATCACCTCGAACTGATCGAGGAGGCGCAGCGCCGCGATCACCGCAAGCTCGGCGTGGAGCTCGACCTGTTCAGCTTCCCCGACGAATTGGGTTCGGGCCTACCGGTTTTCCACCCCAAGGGTGGTGTGATCCGCAAGGAGCTCGAGGACTACTCGCGCAGCAAGCACGCCCAGGCCGGCTACGAGTTCGTCAACACCCCGCACATCACCAAGGAACAGCTCTACGTCACCTCGGGGCACCTCGAGTGGTACGCCGAGGGCATGTACCCGGCCATGCACATCGACGCCGAGTACGACGCCGACGGGCAGCTGCGCAAGCCGGGGCAGAACTACTACCTCAAGCCGATGAACTGCCCCATGCACCACCTGATCTACCGCTCGCGCGGTCGGTCCTACCGCGAATTGCCGTTGCGGCTCTTCGAGTTCGGCTCGGTGTACCGCTACGAGAAGTCCGGCGTGGTGCACGGCCTGACCCGGGTGCGCGGGATGACCCAGGACGACGCGCACATCTACACCACCCTCGAGCAGATGCGCGACGAGTTGGCCTCGCTGCTGCAGTTCGTGCTGGACCTGTTGAGCGACTACGGGTTGGACGACTTCTACCTGGAGCTGTCCACCAAGGATCCCGACAAGTATGTGGGCTCGGATCAGGTGTGGGAGCAGGCCACCGAGACGCTGCGCGAGGTCGCGGAATCCTCGGGGCTGCACCTGGTGCCCGACCCGGGCGGCGCCGCGTTCTACGGGCCCAAGATCTCCGTGCAGGTCAAGGACGCGCTGGGGCGCAGCTGGCAGATGTCGACCATCCAGCTCGACTTCAACATGCCCGAGCGCTTCGAGCTCGAGTACACCGCGGCCGACGGCACCCGCCAGCGGCCGGTGCTGATCCACCGCGCGCTGTTCGGTTCCATCGAACGGTTCTTCGGCGTGCTCACCGAGCATTACGCCGGGGCGTTCCCGGCCTGGCTGGCCCCCGTGCAGGCGGTCGGCATCCCCGTCGCCGACGCCCACGTCGAGTACCTGGACGACGTTGCCGCGCAACTGAAGTCCCACGGCATCCGGGTCGAGGTGGACTCCAGCGACGACCGGATGGCCAAGAAGATCGTCAACCAGACCAACATGAAGGTGCCGTTCCTGCTGCTGGCCGGTGACCGCGACGTCGAGGCCTCGGCGATCAGCTTCCGCTTCGCCGACCGCACCCAGGTCAACGGTGTGCCCCGGGACGCGGCGGTGGCCGCCATCGTCGGTTGGGTGGCCGACCGGCGCAACGACGCCCCGACCGCGGAGCTGGTCAGCGCCCTGCTCGAGGCGGGCGGCCACGGGGGCGACCGATGAGCGACGACGAGGGGCAGTTGCGCGATTCCGGTGTGGGTAAACCCGATCACCTGCAGCGGCTGTGGACTCCGCATCGGATGAACTACATCATCGGGGCGCTCAAGGAGGGCGGCTCGGCGGCGGCGTCCGGCTCGGCGGTCTCCAAGCAGCCGTTCACCGACATCCCGCACATGGCCGACGAGGACGGGCTGGTGGTGGCCCGCGGCGAGCTGGTCTACGCCGTGCTCAACCTCTACCCGTACAACCCGGGCCACCTGATGGTGGTCCCGTACCGGCGCGTCGCCGAACTCGAGGACCTGCACGCCGACGAGAGCGCGGAGCTGATGGCGTTCACGCAGAAGGCGATTCGCGTGATGAAGTCGGTGTCCAAGCCGGACGGTTTCAACGTGGGGCTCAACCTCGGGCGCTCGGCCGGCGGGTCGCTGGCCGAGCATCTGCACATGCACATCGTGCCGCGGTGGGGCGGCGATGCGAACTTCATCACCGTCATCGGCGGCGCCAAGGTGATCCCGCAACTGCTGCGCGACACCCGCGCCCTGCTGGCCGAGGAATGGTCCCAGCTGCCGTGAGCGACTTCTACCTGATGACCCGGGCGGCCTACGCCAAGCTCAGCCGCCCGGTCGCCAAGGTGGCCCTCAAGGCCGGGCTGACCCCGGACAGCATCACCATCATCGGCACCGCGGGCACGGTGATCGCGGCGCTGACGCTGTTCCCGGTCGGGCAGCTGTGGTGGGGCGCGGTCGCGGTGTCGTTCTTCGTCCTGGCCGACATGCTCGACGGGGCCATGGCCCGGCAGCGCGGTTACGGCACCCGATTCGGCGCCGTGCTCGACGCCACCTGCGACCGGATCGCCGACGGCGCGGTGTTCTGCGGGTTGCTGTGGTGGGCGGCGTTCGGGTTGCAGAGCACCCCGCTGGTGGTCGCGACCATGATCTGCCTGGTCACCTCCCAGGTCATCTCGTATGTGAAGGCGCGCGCCGAGGCCACCGGGCTCAGCGGCGGCGGCGGCCTGATCGAGCGGCCCGAGCGGCTGATCATCGTGTTGGTCGGCGCCGGCCTGTCGGATCTGCCGTTCTTCGGACTGCCGTGGCTGCTCGACGTCGCGATGTGGGTGCTGGCGGTGGCCAGCATGGTCACCGTGGCCCAACGGGTGCACGCGGTGCGCAGTTCGCCCGGCGCCATCGACCCGCTGCCCGACGGGCAGCCGATCGCCGGTGAGCCCGACGGCGGGTCGCCGCAACCGCCCGAACCGAGCGGGCGCTGATGTCGACCCCCACGTCGGGCCTGCCGGGGGTGCCCAAGGTGCGGGGTCTGACCACGCCGTTGCACGGCCAGTTGTCGGATTGGGGTTATGCGGCGGGTTGGCGGCTGGTGCGCGCCATGCCGGAGACCCTTGCCCGCAACGCCTTTGACGCCGGCGCGTTATACGCATCGCGCTCCGGCGGTCCCGAGCAGCTGCGCAAGAATCTGTCGCGGGTGCTGGGCGTGGCGCCCTCGGAGGTGCCCAACTCGCTGATCCGCGCGGCGCTGGCCTCCTACGCCCGGTACTGGCGCGAGGCGTTCCGGCTCCCGGCGATGGACCTGGAGAAGCTCGGTGAGCGCCTCGACCCGTGCCTGCACGGGCGCGAGCACCTCGAGGCCGGCATGGCTGCCGGGCGCGGCACCATCGTCGCGCTGCCGCACAGCGGCAACTGGGACATGGCCGGGGTGTGGTTCGTCCAGCACTACGGCAAGCTCACGACCGTCGCCGAGCGGCTCAAGCCCGAGTCGCTGTATCAGCGGTTCATCGACTACCGCGAGACCCTCGGGTTCGAGATCCTGCCGCTGACCGGCGGGGAGCGCCCCACCTTCGAGGTGCTCTGCGAGCGGTTGCGCGCCAACGGGATGATCTGCCTGATGGCCGACCGCGACCTGACCCGCAGCGGCGTACAGGTGGACATGTTCGGCGAGGCGACCCGGCTGCCCGCCGGCCCCGCGCGACTCGCGCTCGAGACGGGCGCGACGCTGTTGACGGCGCATCTGTGGAACGAACCCGAGGACTGGCGCTTCGAGGTGTCCGGGCCGGTCGACGTCAGCTCCGGGGACATCACCACGATCACCCAGGAACTCGCCGACCGGTTCGCCGCCGGGATCGCGGCGCATCCCGCAGACTGGCACATGCTGCAGCCGCAGTGGATAGCCGATCTGTCCGACGAACGACGAGCACGACTGGACGACGCGGGGGAGCGTTGATGCGCATCGGAATGGTGTGTCCGTACTCATTCGATGTCCCGGGCGGGGTGCAGTCGCATGTGCTGCAACTCGCCGAGGTGATGCGCGCCCAGGGGCATGAGGTCAGCGTGCTGGCGCCGTCGTCGAGCGATGTGACGCTGCCGGACTACGTGGTGTCCGGCGGCAAGGCGGTGCCCATTCCCTACAACGGGTCGGTGGCCCGGCTGCGCTTCGGCCCGGCCGCCCACCGCAGGGTCAAAAAGTGGCTCGCCGAGGGCGATTTCGACGTGCTGCACCTGCACGAACCCAACGCGCCGAGCCTGTCGATGCTGGCGCTGCAGGCCGCCGAAGGACCGATTGTGGCCACCTTCCACACCTCGACCACGAAATCGCTGACGCTGTCGGTGTTCCAGGGCATCCTGCGGCCCTATCACGAGAAGATCGTCGGCCGGATCGCCGTGTCGGATCTGGCGCGGCGCTGGCAGATGGAGGCGCTGGGCTCCGACGCGGTCGAGATCCCCAACGGCGTCGATGTGACCGCCTTCGCCGACGCCGTCCCGATGCCCGGCTATCCGCGGTCGGGCAAATCGGTGCTGTTCCTGGGCCGCTTCGACGAACCCCGCAAGGGCATGGCCGTGTTATTGCGCGCCCTGCCGGCGCTGGTCGACCGGTTCCCCGAGGTGGAGATCCTCATCGTCGGGCGCGGCGACGAGGACGAATTACGCAGCACGGCAGGAAAATTGGCCAAGCACCTGAGATTCCTCGGACAGGTCGACGACGTCGAGAAGGCCAGCGCGCTGCGCAGCGCCGACGTGTACTGCGCGCCCAACACCGGCGGGGAGAGCTTCGGCATCGTGTTGGTCGAGGCGATGGCCGCGCACACCGCGGTGGTGGCCAGCGACCTGGACGCGTTCCGGCGCGTGCTGGTCGACGGCCGCGCGGGACGGCTGGTCCCGGTCGACGACTCCGCGGCGCTGGCGGCCGCGCTGATCGAGGTGCTCGACGACTCCGCGGAGCGTGCCCGGTTGGTCGCCGCCGCCGACGAGGCGGTGCAGCGCTACGACTGGTCGGAGGTCTCCCGGCAGATCATGCGGGTCTATGAGACGGTGGCCGGCCCCGGCATCAAGGTCGCGGTCTCCGGCGCCGCGGGCCGCAGCGAGCTCTCCGGAGGCCGACGGTGACACTGTGGCTGGTCCTCGCGGTCGCGGTGGCAGTGATTGCCGTCGCGCTGATCGGCGGGTGGGCCTACCAGACCGCAAACCGGCTGGACCGCCTGCACGTGCGCTACGACCTGTCCTGGCAGGTGCTCGACGCCGCGCTGGGCCGGCGCGCCGCCGTCGCCCGTGCCGTCGCGGGCAGTGCCAGCGACACCGTCGGGGACAGCACGCGGCTGGTGGCCCTGGCCGATGCCGCCGAGCGGGCGTCGCGTCCGGCCCGCGAGGCAGCGGAGAATGAGTTGTCGGCCGCGCTCGCCGCCGTCGACATCGCCCGGTTGCCGACCGCGCTGGTGGCCGAGTTGGCCGACGTCGAGGCGCGGGTCCTGCTGGCCCGGCGCTTCCACAACGATGCGGTGCGCGACACCCTGGCGCTGCGTGAGCGCCCGGTGGTCCGGTTGCTGCGCCTCGGCGGACACGCGCCGTTGCCGGTGTACTTCGAGATCGCCGAGCGCGCCGAGATCGGCCCGCCGGCCGGGGAGGCCACCGTTCGCAGCTCGGCGCGGGTGGTGCTGCTCGACGAGGACGGCAGCGTGTTGCTGCTCTGCGGTGTCGATCCGGCGATCACCGACGGGACCGCCCGCCGCTTCTGGTTCACCATCGGCGGGCAGGCGCGGCCCGGCGAGCGGCTGGTCCAGGCCGCGACGCGGGAACTGGACGAGGAAACCGGATTGCGGGTACCGCCGGCCGAGATGGTCGGGCCGGTGTGGCGTCGGGACGCGATGATCGACTTCAACGGCGCGGTGGTCCGCAGCCAGGAGTACTTCTTCGTGCACCGCACCCGGCGCTTCGAACCGTCGACGGCCGGGCGCACCGACCTCGAGCACCGTTACATCCTGGGACACCGGTGGTGTGATGCTGCGCATATCACCGAACTCGTCGCGGCCGGGGAGTCGGTGTACCCGACACAGCTCGGGGAGTTGCTGGCCAGCGCGAACGACGTCGCGCGCACCGGTGGCCACACCGCCGCGGCGGGCACCGAACCGGCGGAGCACCGGCTGCGTGCCATCCACTGATCGGCCGTGGGAATTCGCCTTGCCGATCAGCATTAGACTCGATCAAGGACCAATCGAGGGAGACGAGACCAGTGGACAGCCGAGAAGGCCAGGTCGCTCACACCAACGGGTCGGCCGGCAGCGGCCAGACCGGAACCGCCCGCGTCAAGCGCGGCATGGCGGAGATGCTCAAGGGCGGCGTCATCATGGACGTCGTCACCCCGGAGCAGGCCCGGATCGCCGAGGGCGCCGGCGCGGTGGCCGTGATGGCCCTCGAGCGCGTACCCGCCGACATTCGTGCCCAGGGTGGGGTGTCGCGGATGAGCGACCCCGACATGATCGAGGGCATCGTCGCGGCGGTCACCATCCCGGTGATGGCCAAGGTCCGCATCGGTCATTTCGTCGAGGCCCAGATTCTGCAGAGCCTCGGGGTCGATTACATCGACGAGTCCGAGGTGCTGACCCCGGCCGACTACACCCACCACATCGACAAGTGGAATTTCACCGTGCCGTTCGTGTGCGGTGCGACGAACCTGGGGGAGGCGCTGCGGCGCCTCACCGAGGGGGCGGCGATGATCCGCTCCAAGGGTGAGGCCGGCACCGGTGATGTCTCCAACGCCACCACCCACATGCGCACCATCGCCGGTGAGATCCGCCGGTTGTCGTCGCTGTCGCCCGATGAGCTGTACGTGGCTGCCAAGGAGCTGCAGGCGCCGTATGAGCTGGTCGCCGAGGTGGCCCGTGCCGGCAAGCTGCCGGTCACGCTGTTCACCGCCGGCGGCATCGCCACCCCGGCGGATGCGGCGATGATGATGCAGCTCGGCGCCGAGGGCGTGTTCGTCGGGTCGGGCATCTTCAAGTCCGGGGATCCGGCCACCCGCGCCGCCGCGATCGTCAAGGCCACCACTTTCTACGACGATCCCGATGTGCTGGCCCGGGTCTCCCGTGGACTCGGCGAGGCCATGGTCGGCATCAACGTCGAGGAAATCGCGCAACCGCACCGGCTCGCCGAACGCGGCTGGTAGCCGCGGCGCCAATGGCGATCGAGGAGATCCTCGATCTCGAACAACTCGAGGTCGACATTTACCGGGGCGGGGTGTTCAGCCCCGAATCCGGGTTTCTGCAACGGACTTTCGGCGGCCACGTAGCGGGCCAGTCGCTGGTGTCCGCCGTGCGCACGGTGGACCCGAAGTTTCTGGTGCATTCCCTGCACGGCTATTTCCTGCGGCCCGGCGATGCCCGCGCCCCATCGGTCTACACCGTGGAGCGCATCCGCGACGGCGGGTCGTTCTGCACCCGCCGGGTCAGCGCCATCCAGCACGGGCAGACCATCTTCTCGATGTCGGCGTCGTTCCAGACCGATCAGAGCGGCATCGAGCACCAGGACGCCATGCCGTTCGCGCCCGGCCCCGAGGATCTGCCCGGCTTCCGCTCCGGCGGGCACTTCGACGACGCCGGCTTCGCGCAGTTCGATGAGTGGGACGTGCGGATCGTCCCGCGCGACGAACTGATCGCCCGCGACGGGAAGGCCTCCCAGCAGCAGGTGTGGTTCCGGCACCGCGACCCGCTGCCCGACGACCCGGTGCTGCACATCTGCGCGCTGGCCTACATGAGCGACCTGACCCTGCTGGGCTCCGCGCAGGTCAAACACCTCGACGAGCGAAAGCACCTGATGGTCGCCTCGCTCGATCACGCCATGTGGTTCATGCGGCCGTTCCGCGCCGACGAGTGGCTGCTGTATGACCAGTCGTCGCCGTCGGCCTGCGGTGGGCGCGCGCTGACCCAGGGCAAGCTGTTCAACCGCTACGGCGAGATGGTGGCCGCGGTGATGCAGGAAGGCCTGACCCGCTACCGGCGCGACGACACCGCCGCGGCGAAGCCCGCGAAGTGAGCGCGCCCCGGGTCGGGGTGCTCGCGCTGCAGGGCGACACCCGCGAACACCTCGCGGCGCTGCGCGAGGCCGGCGCCGACGCGTCCACGGTGCGCCGCCGCGCCGAACTCGACGCCGTCGAGGCCTTGGTGATCCCCGGTGGCGAGTCCACCGCCATGAGCCATCTGCTGCGCGAATTCGGCCTGCTCGAACCGCTGCGGGCGCGGTTGGCCGACGGGATGCCGGCCTACGGGTCGTGCGCCGGGATGATCCTGCTGGCCTCGGAGATCCTGGACGCCGGCGTGGCGGGGCGCGCGGCCGAGCCGCTGGGTGGCATCGATATGGCGGTGCGCCGCAACGCCTTTGGTCGCCAGGTCGATTCCTTCGAGGGCGATCTGGAGTTCACCGGAATCGACGGCCCGGTGCACGCGGTGTTCATCCGGGCACCCTGGGTCGAGCGGGTCGGCGACGACGTCGAGGTGTTGGCCACCGCCGGGGAACACATCGTGGCGGTCCGGCAGGGGCGCAGGTTGGCCACGGCCTTCCATCCGGAGATGACGGGCGACCGCCGGGTGCACAAGATGTTCGTCAACTCGCTGTCCTGACTCAGGTCTCGCGCGGTGCGCGCAACCCCAGGGTGCGCCGGCCCGCGGTGACCAACTCGTCCTGTACCCGGGCGAGATCGTCCCCGGCTTCGGGGTAGTCCACCCCGACGGCGGCGGAGATGCCGGCCATCACCACGGCCGCCTTGACCTGACCGCCCAGGCCCGGTTCGACGTCGGCGAGCAGCGCCAGTTGACGCTGCACCAGCGCACTCCAATCCGGCCGGCCGCGCAGGAAGTCGGCGACGCCGGGGTCCCCAGTGAGGACCGGGATCAGGGTGCGGCGGGTCACCGCCAGCGCCGCAAAGCCGGTCAGCATGGCGTCGGCCCGGGCGCGCGCGCCGCGCACCGATTCGGCGGCAGCCACGAGTCGGGCGAGATCGGCCATGACCGGTTCCAGGATGGCCTCGAGGAGCTCGTCACGGGTCCGGAAGTGGTGGTAGATAGCAGATTTCGTGAGGCCCAGGTCATCGGAGATCATCTGCAGCGAGGTGCCGGCGACGCTGTGCCGGTGGAACGACTCCACGGCCGCGGTCATGAGTCGCTGTCGAGTGCCCTCGACCGGCCGGCTCACAGGGCCGCCCAAAATGTAGTGCTGCTAACAATCTCCGGCGCACTGACCATTCGTACAGTATAGAGCTGTACGATTGGTCTGTAACTAGCTGTACGTTTGGTCAGTTTTCAGACCGGTCCCCCCGAACTCGCCGAAGCGGCCACCGAGGCCGCGGCCAGCTGCCCGGAACGGGCCATCAACCTGAAAGAAGAATCATGACAACCGATTTCGCCCGCAAGGACCGCACCGCCTTCGACCTGTCCGGCAAGGTGGTGGTCGTCGTCGGCGGCGGGCAAATGCCGGGCGACACCACCGGCAACGGCCGGGCCACCGCGCTGCTGGCGGCCCGGCACGGCGCCGAGGTGGTGGCCGTCGACATCAACCTCGACTCCGCCCGGGAGACCGCCGACCTGATCATCGCCGAGGGCGGCAAGGCCTACCCGGTGCAGGCCGACGTCGCCGAAAAGCAAGACTGCCAACGCATCTTCGACACCGTGGTGGCCCGCAGCGGCCGGGTGGACGGCATGGTCTACAGCGCCGCGGTCAACCCGCCGTTCGACCTCGAGACCAATTCCATGACCACCGAGAACTTCAACCGCGGCATCAACGTCAACATGCTCGGCGCGTATCACTGCAATCTCTTTGCTGCGCAGTGCATGGAGAAGAACGAGGGCGCCAGCACCGGCAGCATCGTCAACTTCTCCTCGATTGCCAGCCTGAAGAACGAGATCGGGCTGAACATCGGGATCATGCCGTACGCGCTGGGCAAGTGCGGTTTGAACTACATCACCGAACTCACCGCGGCGCAGTTCGCCGCGTCCGGGGTGCGGGCCAACACGCTGATGCTGGGCCCGATCGACTCCACGCTGGGCAACCACGATTCCCAAGAGTTGTTCGGGCACACCCCCGAAGAGGTCGACGAGGCCTACTGCGACGTGGTCAAGCTCAAGATGGGCCGGGCCAGCACCTGGGAGACGGCCTACGCCGCGCTGTACCTGCTGGCCGACGAATCCCGGTTCATGACCGGCCAGCAGATCCGCCTGGACGGGGGAGCGGCGCTGGTGCGCTGAACCCGCTCAGCACAGCGGCGGGCCGCTCAATTCAGCGCAGCGGCAACCCGGTGATCGCGCGGCTCATCACCAGACGCTGGATCTCGCTGGTGCCCTCGAAGATGGTGAAGATCTTCGCGTCGCGGTGCATCCGCTCGACCGGGTAGTCGCGGGTGTAGCCGTTGCCGCCGAGGATCTGGATGGCCTCGTCGGTGACGTAGACCGCGGTCTCGCTGGCCACCAGCTTGGCCATCGACCCCTCAGCGTTCTCGAAGGGTTTGCCGTTGCGGGCCATCCAGGCGGCCCGGTAGACCAGCAGGCGGGCGGCGTCGATGCGGGCGTTCATATCGGCCAGCTTGAACGCCACCGCCTGGAAGTCGCCGATCTTGCGGCCGAACTGCTCACGCTCACAGGCATAGTCGCGGGCGTACTCGTAGGCGGCCCGGGCCACCCCGACCGCCATCGCGCCGACGGAGGGCCGGGTGCGCTCGAAGGTGGCCATCGCGGCCTGTCCCGCGGTCCGCTTCCCCTCGCGCGCCTTGGCGATGCGGGCGTCGAACTTGTCCTTACCGCCGAGGATGAGCCGGCCCGGGATGCGCACCTCGTCGAGGACCACCTCGGCGGTGTGCGAGGCGCGGATGCCGTGCTTGCGGAACTTCTGGCCCTGGCTGAACCCGGGGGTGGCGGGCGGGATGATGAACGATGCCTGTCCGCGGCTACCGAGCTCCGGGTGCACCGACGCGACGACGATGTGCACCTCGGCGATGCCGCCGTTGGTGGCCCAGGTCTTCGTCCCGTTGAGCACCCACTCGTCGGTGGCCTCGTCGTGGCGGGCCCGGGTCAGGATGGAGCCGACGTCGGAGCCGGCGCCCGGTTCCGAGGCGCAGAAGGCGGCGACCTTCGGGTCCTCGACGGTGCCGAACATCTGCGGCAGCCATTCCCCAATCTGTTCGGGGGTCCCGCCGCCGGCCAGTGAGGCCGCGGCCAACCCGGTACCCAGGATGGACAGCGCGATGCCGGCGTCGCCCCAGAACAGCTCCTCGAAGACGGTGACCATGCCCAGCCCGGACGGCTCGGCGGCCTGTTCGGCGAACATCTCCATCGAGTAGAGGCCGATCTTGGCGGCCTCGGCGATGATCGGCCACGGGGTCTCTTCGCGCTCATCCCATTCTGCGGCGGCCGGGCGCACCACGTCCGCGGCGAACTCGTGCACCCATTTCTGCACGTCCAGCAGGTCCGAAGGCAACTCCAGGGAGAAGGTCATGGCGGACACCTTACTCTCGAGTAAGTTGCCTGGCCAGGCGGGTGCGACGGGGCGTACCCGTAGACTGGGCCACCGACGAATTACCGGACAGAGGGCGGAATCTGAATGAGCGGCCATTCAAAGTGGGCCACGACCAAGCACAAGAAGGCCATTGTCGACGCGAAGCGCGGCAAGATGTTCGCCAAACTGATCAAGAACATCGAGGTCGCGGCCCGGGTTGGCGGCGGTGACCCGGCCGGTAACCCCACCTTGTACGACGCCATTCAGAAGGCCAAGAAGTCCTCGGTCCCCAACGACAACATCGAACGGGCGCGCAAGCGCGGCGGCGGTGAAGAGGCCGGCGGCGCCGACTGGCAGAACATCACCTACGAGGGCTATGGGCCCAACGGCGTGGCCGTGCTCATCGACTGCCTCACCGACAACCGCAACCGCGCCGCCGGCGAGGTCCGGGTGGCGATGACCCGCAACGGCGGCAACATGGCCGACCCGGGTTCGGTGGCCTACCTGTTCTCCCGCAAGGGCGTCGTCACGCTGGAGAAGAACGACCTGTCCGAGGACGACGTGCTGACCGCCGTCCTGGAGGCCGGCGCCGAGGAGGTCAACGACCACGGCGACGCCTTCGAGATCATCTCCGAACCGGGCGACCTGGTCGCGGTGCGCACCGCACTGCAGGACGCCGGCATCGACTACGACTCGGCGGAGGCCAGCTTCCAGCCGTCGGTGACCGTGCCCGTCGACCTCGAGGGCGCCCGCAAGGTGCTCAAGCTCATCGACGCGCTCGAGGACAGCGACGACGTGCAGGACGTCTACACCAACATCGACATTCCCGACGACGTCGCGGCGCAACTCGACGAGGAGTAGGGACCCGGGCCGGACCGCGGGGTGCGTGTCCCTGCGCGGTCCCGTCGCCCTGGGGCGCTAGGGTAGTTCGAACACATGTTCTGGCTAGTTTGCACCCAGGAGGGCCTGTGCGCGTGATGGGAGTCGACCCCGGGTTGACGCGCTGCGGGTTGTCGGTGATCGAGAGCGGCCGCGGTCGCCAGGTGGTGGCCCTGGACGTCGACGTGGTTCGCACGCCGGCCGACCAGCCCCTGCACCGGCGCCTGCTGACCATCAGCGACACTGTCGAGTACTGGATGGACACCCACCGGCCCGACGTCGTCGCCATCGAGCGGGTGTTCTCCAACCACAACGCCAACACCGCGATGGGCACCGGCCAGGCCGGCGGCGTGATCGCGCTCGCCGCGGCCCGTCGCGACATCGACGTGCACTTCCACACCCCCAGCGAGGTCAAGGCGGCGGTCACCGGTAACGGCCGCGCCGACAAGGCGCAGGTCACCACGATGGTGACGAAAATCCTCGAGCTGCAACAGAAGCCGACGCCCGCCGACGCGGCCGACGCGCTGGCGCTGGCCATCTGTCACTGCTGGCGGGCCCCGATGATCGCGCGGATGGCCGCGGCGGAGGCGATGGCGGCAGAGCAGCGCCGCAAGTATCAGGCCACGCTCAAGGCGAAGACCAAGGCGACGGCCAAGGCGAAGGCGTCGCGATGATCTCCTCGGTACGCGGCGAGGTCATCGATATCGCGCTGGATCACGTCGTCATCGAGGCGTCCGGGGTGGGCTACAAGGTGGTGGCCACCCCGTCGACGCTGGCGACGGTGCGTCGCGGGGACGAGGCCCGCCTGATCACCGCCATGATCGTGCGCGAGGACTCGATGACGCTGTACGGCTTCGCCGATGCCGACGCGCGGGATGTGTTCAACACGCTGCTCGGGGTCTCCGGGGTGGGGCCGAAGATCGCCATGGCGACGCTGGCGGTCTACGACGCCCCGGCTCTGCGCCAGGCGCTGGCCGATGGCGACATCACCGCGCTGACCCGGGTGCCGGGGATCGGTAAGCGCAGCGCCGAACGGCTGGTGCTGGAGTTGCGCGACAAGATCGGTGCGACGCCGGCGGCGGTCGCGGCCGCCGGGGCCGCTGGTCCGGGGGTGCGCGCTCCGGTGGTGGAAGCCCTTGTCGGCCTTGGTTTCCCGGCCAAGCAGGCCGAGGAGGCCACCGACAAGGTGCTGGCGCTGGACCGCGACGCCACCACGTCGAGCGCGCTGCGCTCCGCGCTGAACCTCTTGGGTAAGAACAAGTGAGCCGCTTCGACGACGACGCCGACGAGGCCGAGGAGCGCGAGGTCTCGCCCGCGTTGACGGTGGGCGAAGGGGACGTGGATGCCAGCCTGCGGCCCCGGTCGCTGCAGGAGTTCATCGGTCAGCCCCGCGTGCGCGAGCAGCTGCAACTGGTCCTCGAGGGCGCCAAGAACCGCGGCGGCACACCGGATCACATCCTGCTGTCGGGCCCGCCGGGTCTCGGCAAGACGTCGCTGGCGATGATCATCGCCGCCGAGCTGGGATCCGCGCTGCGCGTCACCTCCGGTCCGGCGCTGGAGCGCGCGGGGGATCTCGCGGCGATGCTGTCCAACCTCGTGGAGCACGACGTGCTGTTCATCGACGAGATCCACCGCATCGCCCGGCCCGCCGAGGAGATGCTGTATCTGGCCATGGAGGACTTCCGGGTCGACGTGGTGGTGGGCAAGGGGCCCGGCGCGACGTCGATCCCGCTGGAGGTGGCCCCGTTCACGCTGGTGGGCGCCACCACCCGGTCCGGGGCGCTGACCGGCCCGCTGCGCGACCGGTTCGGCTTCACCGCCCATATGGACTTCTACGAGCCGGCCGAACTCGAGCGGGTGCTGTCCCGCTCGGCGGGCATCCTGGGCATCGACCTGGGCGCGGAGGCGGGCGCGGAGATCGCACGCCGGGCGCGCGGCACGCCACGCATCGCCAACCGGCTGCTGCGCCGGGTGCGCGACTACGCGGAGGTGCGGGCCGACGGCATCATCACCCGCGACATCGCCAAGTCCGCCCTCGAGGTGTACGACGTCGACGAACTGGGGCTGGACCGGCTGGACCGGGCCGTGCTGACGGCGCTGACCCGCAGTTTCGGCGGGGGACCGGTCGGGGTGTCGACGCTGGCGGTCGCCGTCGGCGAGGAGGCCACCACCGTCGAGGAGGTCTGCGAACCGTTCCTGGTGCGCGCCGGCATGATCGCCCGCACCCCGCGGGGCCGGGTGGCCACCGCGCAGGCCTGGACGCACCTGGGCCTGAGCCCGCCGCCGGGGGCCGTCGGCCTGGGTCAGCAGTCGATCTTCGACTGACCTGGGGTTTCTGGCCTGTCTGTGGGTGGTGCCATACTCGAATGCATGTTCGAAGTGGCGGAGTTGGGGGCCGATGCCGATGAGGCGGCGTTGGTGGCGCATATCGGTGAGTTGGAGACGTTG
>JAEWRC010000219.1 GCA_023460175.1 Actinomycetes bacterium | reverse complement strand
CTCCCGAGGCGTTGGCAGACACCGCCGCGGCCGCCCTCGCCACCGTGGGATCCGACCCGGATCTGCAGCGCCCCGTCGACCTGCTCCTGGGCGGCATGGCGACCCGGATCACCGGGGGCCCGGGCTGCGGGTCCGAGCTGCTGAGCGCCGCGATGACGACCATGTGCGCACAACTCGACGGCAGCGACGGGACAACGCCCCCGCGCTGGATGTCGTTGGGGCCGGCGATCGTGCAGGAATCGGCGGCCGGCGAACTCTGGGACGACGCCGTCATGAACCGGATGGCCGCGGGCCTGGTGCGGCAGGCACGCGCCGCCGGCGCCCTGGCGGCTCTGCCCCCGGCGCTGGCCTACCACGCCGGGGTGCACGTCCTGGCGGGTGAGCTCAGCACGGCGGCAACCCTTCTCGAGGAGGCCGACGCGATCACCGCGGCCACCGGATACACCCCGGTGCGGTACCACTCGTTGACCATCGCCGCCTGGCGCGGCGATGCGCCGGAGGCGCTCGGGCTGATCGCGGGCGCCACCGCCGACGCCACCGCGCGCGGGGAAGGCCGCCTGCTGGGGCTGACCGGATACGCCAGCGCCGTGCTCTACAACGGACTCGGCCGCTACGAGGAGGCCTTCGACTGTGCCCGCGACGCGTGCGAGTTCGAGGATCTGGGCTTCTACAGCTGGACGCTGTACGAAATGATCGAAGCCGCCGTCCACACCGGTCGCCGCGACGCCGCCGCGGGCGGGGTGCGGCGATTCGAGCAACGGGTGGGCGCGAGCCAGAGCGGCTGGGCGCGCGGGGCGGTCGCGAGCGCGCAGGCGCTGGTCGCCGACAACGAGCACGCCGACGAGTTGTTCCGCGCGGCGATCGGCCATTTCGTCGACAGCGGCGTGGACGTGCACCTGGCGCGCGTCGAACTGAGCTACGGCGAGTGGCTGCGCCGGGTGAACCGCCGCGGCGACGCCCGCCGGCAGCTGACCACCGCCGCGGAGCGGTTCGCCAAGATGGGCGCCCACGCCTTCGCCGAACGGGCCCGCCGGGAACTCGTCGCCGTCGGCGCGAAGGTCCGGCGCCAACCGCTGCGCTCGGGCGACGCCCTCACCGCCCAGGAGGGGCAAATCGCCCGACTGGCCGCCGACGGGCTGACCAACCACGAGATCGGCGCGCAGCTGTTCCTCAGCACGCACACCGTCGAATGGCACCTGCGGAAGGTCTTCGTCAAGCTCGGGATCAGCTCGCGCCGCCAGCTGCGCACCACCACGTGGGCACCCTGAGCCGCCACCGGGACCACGAACTTTCAAGGGTTTGCCGCGGCCGTGCGGCCCGCAGGCTGAAGACATGACCGTCGCAGACCTCGAGGACACCGCGGAGTTCTTCACCGGCATCCGGCACCTGCTGTTCGCCGTGGCCCGCCGGATGCTGCCCAGCGCGGCCGAAGCCGAAGACATCGTGCAGGACGCCTGGGTGCGGTGGCAGTGCTGCGACCGCGACGCGGTGCGCAACCCCACCGCATTCCTGCTGACCACCACCACCCGGCTGTGCCTCAACGAACTGCAGTCCGCCCATTGCCGGCGCGAAACGCCGCTGGGGGCGTGGCTGCCCGAACCGGTCGACGCCGGGGCCGACCCCGCGCTGCGGGCCGAGCGTGCCGACGCGCTGGCGGCCACGCGGATGGTGTTGGCGAAGCTACCGCCGACCGAGCGGTCCGCCTATGTGCTGCGCGAAGCCTTCGACTACCCGTACCGGCTGATCGCCCAATCGGTCGGGGTCAGCGAACCGAATGCGCGTCAGCTGGTGAGCCGGGCACGCAAACATCTGAGCGCCGAACGCGTCGGGTCAGCGGCACGCCTTTAGAAGCAATGCTCCTCGGCGGGGAAGGCGCCGCTGGCGACCTCCTCGGCGTATTGGCTTGCCGCGCGGCCCAGTTCGCCGCCGACATCGCCGAACCGCTTGACGAACTTGGCCGTCCGGCCCGAGGTCATGCCGGCCATGTCCTGCCACACCAGCACCTGGGCGTCGCAGTTGGGTCCGGCGCCGATGCCCACGGTGGGGATGGTCAGCTTGCCGGTGATCTGGGTGGCCAACTCGGCGGGCACCATCTCCAGCACCACGGCGACGGCACCGGCCTCGGCGACCGCGATGGCGTCGTGCACGGTCTGGTCGGCCCCGTCGCCGCGACCCTGGACCCGGAACCCACCGAGCCCGTTGACGCTCTGCGGGGTGAAACCGATGTGGCCGACGACCGGGATGCCGGCCTGGGTCAGCACGGCGATCTGCTCGGCGATGCGCTCGCCGCCCTCGAGTTTCACGGCGTGGGCGCCGCCCTCCTTGAGGAAACGGGTGGCGGTGGCCAGCGCCTGCTGGGGGCCGGCCTCGTAACTGCCGAATGGCAGATCGGCGACGACCAGCGCGTGCGGGGCGCCCTTGACGACACCCCGGACCAGCGGGATGAGTTCGTCGATGGAGATCGGCACGGTGGTGTCGTAGCCGTAGACCACGTTGGCGGCCGAGTCGCCGACCAGCAGCACCGGGATGCCGGCGTCGTCGAAGATCCGCGCCGTCGAATAGTCGTAGGCGGTGAGCATGGACCACTTGTGGCCCTCGCCCTTCCACTTCTGCAGATGATGCGTGCGCACCTTGGTGCGGGGCTTCGAAGGTGCCTTCGAAGTTGCCTCAGCATCGGGGGCGGTGCCGTACACGGTTTGTTCTGAAGACATGGCTCTCGTGGTCCCTTGTCGATTGTCGGGTCGATCCTCGAGGCCCATCCGGGTCCCCGGGTCGTCTGACGCCGTCAAGTCTGCCATTGCGACACGCGCAGGTGAAGCGACACTTGAGTGGACTTCCTCACACCGCACCCCGGACCGACCTACGATCTGCAGATGTCCGGATATCAGCGGCTCAGCGGCCTCGACGCCAGCTTCTTGTACTTGGAAACACCTCAGCAGCCCCTGCACGTGTGTTCGCTGCTGGAACTGGACGCCTCCACGGTCCCGGGCGGCTACACCTTCGACCGGCTGCGCGAGGCGCTGGCGGTGCGGATGACCGCCATGCCGGAGTTCCGCGAGAAGCTTGCCGACAGCTTCTTGAACCTCGACCACCCGGTGTGGGTGGAGGACGAGAACTTCGAGGTGGCCCACCACGTGCACCGCGTCGGCCTGCCGGCCCCCGGCGGGCGCGCCGAACTGGCCGAGATCTGCGGGCACTTCGCGTCGTTGCCGCTGGATCGCAGCAAGCCGCTGTGGGAAATGCTGGTGGTCGAGAACATCGCGGGCACCGACGCCACCGACGGTGGCCGGCTGGCGGTGATGACGAAGGTGCACCACGCCGCCGTCGACGGCGTCACCGGCGCAAACCTGATGTCGCAGCTGTGCACCACCGAGCCCGACGCCCCGGATCCCGAACCGGTGCCGGCCCCCGGTGGGGCCGGTCAGCTCGAGATCGCCGTGCGGGGCCTGGCCCGGTTTGCCACCCGGCCGGTGAACCTGGCGACCAAGGTGTTGCCGGACACCGTCACCACCGTCGTGGACACCGTGCGGCGCGCGCTCAACGGCTCGGCGATGGCCAGCCCGTTCCGCGCGCCGCAGACCGCGTTCAACGCCAGCATCACCGGGCGGCGCAACATCGCCTACGCCGAGCTGGACCTCGAGGACATCAAGACCGTCAAGAACCACTTCGACGTCAAGGTCAACGACGTGGTCATGGCGCTGGTCTCCGGGGTGCTGCGGCAGTTCCTCATCGACCGCGACGAGCTCCCGGACAGTTCCCTGGTGGCCATGGTGCCGGTGTCGGTGCACGACCGCTCGGACCGGCCGGGCCGCAACAAGGTGTCCGGGATGTTCGCCAGTCTGCACACCGAGATCGCGGATCCGGCCGAGCGGCTGCGCGCCATCGCCGAGGCGACTTCGGTTGCCAAGGAACACAGTTCGGCGATCGCGGCCTCGCTGCTGCAGGACTGGTCCCAGTTCGCCGCCCCGGCGGTGTTCGGCGCGGCCATGCGGGTCTACGCCGGCACCCGGCTGACCGAGGCCCGGCCGGTGCACAACCTGGTGCTGTCCAACGTGCCGGGTCCGCAGGTGCCGCTGTACTTCCTGGGTGCCGAGGTCAAGGCGCTCTACCCGCTGGGGCCGATCTTCCACGGCTCCGGGCTGAACATCACCGTGATGTCGCTCAACGGCGCGTTGGACGTCGGGCTGATCTCCTGCCCCGAGTTGCTGCCGGACCTGTGGGACCTGGCCGACGACTTCGCTACCGGCATGGATGAGTTGTTGGCTGCGACGCGGTAGACATGCGTTGACAAGGCCCGCGGCGGGCTCATGGCAGCATTGGATGCCATGAGCATTCTTCGCCCCCGGTCGTTTCTGCGCGCCACGATGATCGTGACGGCCGTGTCGGCCCTGGCTCTGGGCGCCACGGGGTGCTCGAAAGTCATCGAGGGACAGGCCGCGCTGGCGGAGCCCCGCATCGGTGAGCCGGTGCGCTGGGAGCCGTGCAAGTTCACCGGCGGCGCCGACCTCGAGCTGCCCCCGGACACCGAATGCGGACGCATCGCGGTGCCGGTCGACTACGACGACATCGACGACCCGGACGCCCCGCAGATCCAGCTCGCGCTGATCCGGTTCCCGGCCACCGGCGACAAGGTCGGCTCGCTGCTGGTCAACCCGGGCGGGCCGGGGGAGTCGGGGATCGAGGCCGCCATCGGCATCGTCGACCTGCTGCCCGAGGAGGTGCACGAGCGGTTCGACTTCGTGGGCTTCGACCCGCGCGGGGTCGCGTCCTCGACGCCGGCGCTGTGGTGCAACTCCGACGCCGACAACGACCGCCTGCGCGCCGACCCCCAGGTCGACTACACGCCCGAGGGTGTCGAGTACATCGAGAACGAGACCAAGGAATTCATCCAGCGCTGCGTCGACAAGATGGGCACCGACTTCCTGGCCAACGTCGGCACCGTCAACGTCGCCAAGGATCTCGACCAGATCCGCGAGGCGATCGGCGATGACAAGCTGACCTACCTCGGCTACTCCTACGGCACCCGGATCGGGGCGGCCTACGCCGAGCAGTTCCCGCAGAACGTGCGCGCGATGATCCTCGACGGGGCCGTCGACCCCAACGCCGACCCGGTGGAGGCCGACGTCAACCAGGCCGCGGCGTTCCAGGGCGCCTTCGACGACTACGCCGCGGACTGCGCCACCGACGCGTCCTGCCCGCTGGGCACCGACCCGGACAAGGCCGTCGACATCTACCGCGAGATGGTCGAGGCGCTGGTCGAGGAGCCGGCCGAGACCAAGGATCCGCGGGGGCTGTCCTACAGCGACGCCGTCGTCGGGACCATCATGGCGCTCTACTCGCCGGCGCTGTGGCGGCATCTGACCCAGGGGTTGAGCGAGCTGCGCAACGGGACCGGGGACACCATGCTGATCCTGTCCGACATGTACATGCGTCGCGACGCCAACGGCCACTACACCAACGCCACCGACGCGCGCATCGCCGTCAACTGCGTGGACAAGCCGCCGATCACCGACCGCGACGTGGTGATCGAGACCGACCGGCGCGTCCGCGAGGTGGCCCCGTTCATGAGCTACGGCGAGTTCACCGGGCACGCACCGATGTCGACGTGCGCGTTCTGGCCGGTGCCGCCGACCAGCGAGCCGCATGAGCTGTCCATCCCGGACCTGCCGGCGACCTTGGTGGTCTCGACCACCGGCGACCCGGCCACCCCGTATCAGGCGGGCGTGGACCTGGCCCGGCAGCTCAAGGGCGGGCTGATCACCTTCGAGGGCACCCAGCACACCGTGGTGTTCCAGGGCGAGGCCTGCGTGGACGAGATGGCCACGGCGTACCTGATCGACGGGACCATGCCGCCGCCCGACGCTCGCTGCTGAGGCGGGCGTATCCGTACCGATACCGGAGCGTGACCGTGCGCGCGCGGCACCCGGGGCCCGCGCATGCGACGATGGGCGGCATGCAGCGCTGTAAACGATGGGGCACTGCGCTGCTCAGCTCAGTTCTGGTGCTGCTCGGCGCGCCCATGCACATCGCGGCCGCGGCGCCCGAACCCGCTGCGCCGCAACTAAATTGGCAGTCGTGCAGCCTGTTCTACGACAACATCGCCATGATCCCCACCGCGCAGTGCGCGCGGCTGCCGGTGCCGATGAGCTACGACAACCCGGGTGGGGACACCACCTCGCTCGCGGTCATTCGGGTGCCGGCCGCCGGTGAACGCATCGGCGCGTTGTTGGTCAACCCCGGCGGCCCCGGCGCCTCGGCCGTCGACACCGTGGCGAGCATGGGGGCCGCCCTGGTGGGCTCGCCCATCAACGAACATTTCGATCTGGTCGGCTTCGACCCGCGCGGGATCGGTTTTTCCACCCCGGAGTTGCGTTGCCGCACCGACGCCGAGTTCGACGCCTGGCGGCGCGAGCCGATGGCCGACTTCAGTCCCGCCGGGGTGGCGCGGATCGAAGCGCTCTACCAACAGTTCGCCAATCTGTGCGCCACGCGGATGGGCACCGAGTTCCTGGCGACGCTGGGCACCCGCGACGTCGCGCGCGACATGGACACCGTGCGGCGCGCGCTCGGCGAGGACCAGATCAACTACCTCGGCTTCTCCTACGGCACCGAGATCGGCACCGCCTATCTGCGGTCCTACGGCCAGCACGTGCGGGCGATGGTGCTCGACGGGGCGATCGACCCGACCGTCGACCCGGTGACCAAGAGCATCAACCAGATGGCCGGCTTCCAGCAGGCGTTCAACGCCTACGCCGCGGACTGCGCCCAATCGCCGGACTGCCCGCTGGGGCAGGACCCCGCGCTGTGGGTGGCGCGCTACCGCCAGCTCGTCGACCCGCTGGTGGTCCGGCCGGCGGCGACCGCGGACCCGCGCGGACTCAGCTACGCCGACGCCATCACCGGAACGTTCAACGCGCTCTACACCCAGCAGCTGTGGAAGTACCTGACCAGCGGGCTGCTGGGGCTCGCACGCGGCACCGACCCGGGCGATTTGTTGCTGCTGGCCGACGAGTACGAGGGCCGCGACGCGGCCGGCCACTACCGCAACAACCAGGACGCGTTCAACGCCGTGCGGTGCATGGACGCGCCGTCGCCGACGGACCCGGCCGTGTGGGCCGCGGCCGACCGGCGCATCCGGGAAGTGGCCCCGTTCGCCTCCTACGGCGCCTTCACCGGCTTCGCGCCCCGCGACATCTGCGCGTTCTGGCCGGTGCCGGCCACCTCCGCGCCGCAACCGGCGCCCCCGGCGCGGCCCGGCTCGGTCGTCGTCGTCTCCACCACCGGGGACCCGGCCACGCCGTATCAGGCCGGCGTCAACCTGGCCCGGCAACTGCAGGCGCCGCTGATCACCTTCGAGGGCACCCAGCACACCGTGGTGTTCAGCGGCCACGAGTGCATCGACGCCACGGTGGTCGACTACCTCGTCGATGGCGTGGTTCCCGGCGAGATGCGGTGCTGAGCGGCGATCTCGGGACACGCCTGTAACACAGAGTTAACAGCCGCTGCCTAGGCTCGCAGTCATGGACCGTCAGAAGGAATTCGTGCTGCGCACGCTGGAGGAACGGGATATCCGGTTCGTTCGGCTGTGGTTCACCGACGTGCTCGGGTTCCTCAAGAGCGTCGCGATCGCCCCGGCCGAACTCGAGGGCGCCTTCGAGGAGGGCATCGGGTTCGACGGCTCCTCGATCGAGGGCTTCGCCCGGATCTCCGAATCCGACACCGTCGCGCGGCCCGACCCGTCGACGTTCCAGGTGCTGCCCTGGACCGGCGACGACGGCCAGAACCACTCGGCGCGGATGTTCTGCGACATCACCATGCCCGACGGCTCGCCGTCGTGGGCCGACTCCCGCCATGTGCTGCGCCGCCAGCTCGCCAAGGCCAGCGACCTCGGCTTCTCCTGCTACGTGCACCCGGAGATCGAGTTCTTCCTGCTCGAACCCGGCCCGTACGACGGCAGCGTGCCCATCCCCGCCGACAACGGCGGCTACTTCGACCAGGCGGTCCACGATTCGGCGCCGAACTTCCGCCGGCACGCCATCGAGGCGCTCGAATCGATGGGCATCTCGGTGGAGTTCAGCCACCACGAGGGCGCGCCCGGGCAGCAGGAGATCGACTTGCGCTACGCCGACGCGCTGTCGATGGCCGACAACGTGATGACCTTCCGGTACGTGGTCAAGGAGGTTGCGCTGCGCGACGGGGTGCGCGCCTCGTTCATGCCCAAGCCGTTCAGCGAGTACCCGGGCTCGGCGATGCACACCCACATGAGTCTGTTCGAGGGCGACACCAACGCCTTCCACAGCCCCGACGACGCGCTGCAGCTCTCCGACATCGGCAAGTCCTTCATCGCCGGAATCCTCGAGCACGCCAACGAGATCAGCGCCGTCACCAACCAGTGGGTGAACTCCTACAAGCGGCTGGTGCACGGCGGCGAGGCGCCGACGGCCGCGTCCTGGGGTGCGGCCAACCGCTCGGCGCTGGTGCGGGTGCCGATGTACACCCCGAACAAGTCCGCCTCCCGACGCGTCGAGGTGCGCAGCCCCGACTCGGCCTGCAACCCCTACCTGGCATTTGCGGTACTGCTGGCCGCCGGGTTGCGCGGGGTGGAGAAGGGCTACGTGCTGGGCCCGCAGGCCGAGGACAACGTGTGGAGCCTGACGCCCGAGGAACGCCGCGCGATGGGCTACCGCGAGCTGCCCGGCAGCCTCGGCAACGCCCTGCACGCGATGGAGAACTCCGAGCTGGTGGCGGAAGCGTTGGGGGAGCACGTTTTCGATTTCTTCCTGCGCAACAAGCGCAGCGAATGGGAGACGTACCGCAACGCCGTCACCCCCTTCGAACTCAAGCAGTACCTCTCGCTGTAGCGGTGGCTACTGCACACGCCCCGAGTGGGCTACCGTTGCTGCCGTGTCCAGACCGGTGACGCAGCGTCCCACAGTGCCCGGGGTGGGGCGGCTCGGACTCGTCGAGCGCACCGCCCCGGCCGATCTGGCCCGCCTCGGCTGGGATACCGACGCGCACGTCGAACTGCTGTGGTCGCTGTCGCGCGCGCCCGATGCCGATGCCGCGCTGCGCGCCGTCGTGCGACTGGCCGAGGCCCTCGACGCGGACTGGGACCAGTTGGACGCCGCGCTGCAGAAGGACAAGACCCTGCGCGGTCGTCTGTTCGCGGTGCTGGGCTCGTCGCTGGCGCTCGGCGATCACCTGGTGGCCCACCCGGAGTCCTGGCGGTTGCTGGAGGGCTCGGAGGATCCCGAGCCGGTGCTGCCGTCGGCGGCCGAGCTGAAGACGCTGTTCCTCGACTGCCTCGACGAGAACGACGAGAACGACGGGGCGGCAACCCTTCAGGAGCTGCGCACGCTGTACCGCAACCGGATCTTGGTGCTCGCGGCCCTCGATCTGGCCCCCACCGTCGAGGACGAACCGGTGCTGCCGTTCGCCGCGGTCGGGGTCCATCTGTCGGACCTGGCCGACGCCGCGCTGACCGCCGCGCTGCGCTACGCGACCGACACCGTGGGCAAGCCCGACGAGCCCGCACCCACCCTGGCGGTGATCGCGATGGGCAAATGCGGTGCGCGCGAACTGAACTACGTCTCCGACGTCGACATCATCCTGGTGGGCGCCAAGGCCGACGCGCTGGAAACCCGGGTGGCCGGGGAGATGATGCGGATGGCCTCGGAGACCTTCTTCGAGGTCGACGCGGCCCTGCGCCCGGAGGGCAAGCGCGGCCCGCTGGTGCGCACGCTGGACTCGCACGTGGCCTACTACCAGCGCTGGGCCAAGACCTGGGAGTTCCAGGCGCTGCTCAAGGCGCGCTTCGCGGTGGGCGACGCCGAGTTGGGGCAGCAGTACATCGATGCGCTGCTGCCGATGGTGTGGACGGCCTGCGAACGCGACGACTTCGTGCCCGACGTGCAGGCCATGCGCCGCCGGGTCGAGGAGTTGGTGCCCGCCGAGGTCCGCGACCGCGAGATCAAGCTGGGCACCGGCGGTCTGCGCGACGTCGAATTCGCCGTGCAGCTTTTGCAATTGGTGCACGGCCGCAACGACGAGGCGCTGCACGTGGCGTCCACCGTGGATGCGCTCGCGGCGCTCGGCTCGGCCGGCTACATCGGCCGCGACGACGCCGCCAACATGACCGCGTCCTACGAGTTCCTGCGGCTGCTCGAACACCGGCTGCAGCTGCAGCGGCTCAAGCGCACCCACATGCTGCCCGCCCCCGACGACGCCGAGGCGCTGCGCTGGCTGGCCCGCGCGGCCCACGTCCGTCCCGACGGCACCCACGACGCGCTCGGCGTACTGCGCAAGGAACTCAAGCGGCAGAGCCACCGCGTCTCGCGGCTGCACGCCAAGCTGTTCTATCAGCCGCTGCTGGAATCGGTCGGCGGCGCCGTCGAGCTGACCGACGGGATGAACGCGGCCGCGGCCGAACGGCAGCTGGCCGCGCTGGGCTATCAGGCCCCAGCCAGCGCGCTGAGTCACCTTGCGGCCCTGGCGAATCAGAGCACCCGGCGTGGTCGCGTGCAGGCCATCCTGCTGCCCACCCTGCTGGACTGGCTGTCGGACACCCCGGACCCGGACGCGGGCCTGCTGCACTACCGGCGGCTGTCCGAAGGCCTGGTCGAGCAGCGCTGGTTCCTGGCCACGCTGCGCGACGAGAGCGCGGTGGCCAAGCGGCTGATGCACGTGCTGGGCACCTCGGCCTATGTGCCCGATCTGCTGCTGCGCGCCCCCGAGGTGATCCAGAGCTACGCCGACGGGCCCTCGGGGCCCAAGCTGCTCGACGTGGAACCCGAGGGGTTCGCGCGGGCGCTGGTGGCCGCGGCGGGCCGGCAGTCCGATCCGGCCAAGGCCATCGCCGCCGCGCGGACGCTGCGCCGCCGCGAGCTGGCCCGGGTGGCCTCGGCCGATCTGCTGGGCCTGCTCGATGTGCGTGACGTGTGCCAGGCGTTGACCTCGGTGTGGGTGGCGGTGCTGCAGGCCGCGCTGGACGCGGTGACGAAGGTGAACACCCCGGCCGACGGCCCGGCGCCGGCCTCGATCGCGGTGATCGGCATGGGCCGGCTCGGCGGCGGCGAACTCGGCTACGGCTCCGACGCGGACGTGTTGTTCGTCTGCGAACCGACCCCCGGTGTCGACGACACCAAGGCCGTCAAGTGGGCCACCGTCGTCGCCGAACAGATCCGCGCGCTGCTGGGCACGCCCAGCGTCGACCCGCCGCTGGAGGTCGACACGAACCTGCGCCCGGAGGGCCGCAACGGGCCGCTGGTGCGGACGCTGGCCTCCTACACCAGCTACTACCAGCAGTGGGCGCAGCCGTGGGAGATCCAGGCGCTGCTGCGGGCGCACCGGGTCGCCGGCGATCTGGAGCTGGGGGAGCGCTTCCTGCTGATGGTCGATCAGACGCGGTATCCGGCCGGCGGCGTCTCGGCCGACACGGTGCAGGAGATCCGGCGGGTCAAGGCGCGCGTCGACGCCGAGCGGTTGCCGCGCGGCGCGGACCCCAACACGCACACCAAGCTGGGCCGCGGCGGGCTGGCCGACGTCGAGTGGACCGTGCAGCTGTTGCAGTTGCGCTACGCCCATCAGACTCCGGCGCTGCACAACACCTCCACGCTGCAGGCCCTCGACGCGATCGGCGCCGCCGAGCTGATCGCCGAGGGTGACGTGGACCTGCTGCGGCAGGCGTGGCTGACCGCGACCCGCGCCCGCAACGCCCTGGTGCTGGTGCGGGGCAAACCCACCGACCAGCTGCCCGGGCCGGGTCGGATGCTCAACGCGGTGGCGGTGGCCGCCGGCTGGCCGGAGGACGACGGCGGCGCGTTCCTGGACAACTACCTGCGGGTGACCCGGCGCGCCAAGGCCGTCGTGCGCAAGGTGTTCGGCAGCTAGCAGGCCCCGCGCGGGTTTCGTAGAGCCCTCGATGCTAAGACAGGTGGATGCAGTTCACCCATGAGCCGGTCGACGCGGACGAGGCCAGGCGGCAGCGAGCCATCTACGAGCCGTTCACGCGGGCGGTCCGGGAACTGCTCGACGCCACCATCCGCACCGAGGTCGACGCCGAGGACATCGCGGCCGCGCAGGCCTCGATCGAGGCGGTCACCGCGCGGCTGCGGGCCAAGCAACTCGACGGGCCCTTCGGCGTCCGCTTCACCACGGAGGGCCAGGGCATGTCCTGGGGCAACCCGGTGGTCGGCGTCCGCAATCCGATGGCGCCGCCGCTGACCGTCGAGCAGGGCGCCGACCGGTGCTGGACCGAGTTCGACCTCGGCGCGGCCTACGAGGGCCCGCCGAACCACGTGCACGGCGGCATCTCCGCGTTGATCCTGGACCACCTGCTCGGCGAGGCCGCCAGCGCCGGCGGGGACACCCCGCTGTTCACCGGCACCATCTCGCTGCGGTATCTGCGCGGCACCCCGCTGGGCCGGCTGCGCTGCGAGGCCTGGATCGAGCGGGTCGACGGCATCAAAACCTATGGGCGCGGATTCATCTCGGACGCCGAAGGGCCGACCGTCGAGGCCGAGGGCGTCTTCATCAAGCCGGCCTGGGCGCGCGACCCGCAGTGAGGGTGCCGCCGAGACCGTCGGGATCGCGGGAATAAACCCGGGCCCGGGGATGTTCTACACCCCGGACCAGGGTTCGGCTGGGCGCAGGGTCGCGCCGTCGAACCGACTGCTACTGAGCGCATTTCGCACAGCGAGTGTGGCCGGTATCACCCCGGGAGAGGTTCACAAACCGGGGGTTCCAATGCACAATGGAGACCGTCAATACTTGAATAATTCCAGAAAAGGGAGTGTTTTTCTGTGACTCTTTTGACCATCGGTGACCAGTTCCCGCAGTACGAGCTGAAGGCCGTCATCGGGGGCGACCTGTCCAAGGTTGATGCGAAGGCTCCCGAGGACTACTTCACCACGGTGAGCAGCGCGGACCACGCCGGCAAATGGCGCGTCGTCTTCTTCTGGCCGAAGGACTTCACCTTCGTGTGCCCGACGGAGATCGCCGCCTTCGGCAAGCTCAACGATGACTTCGAGGACCGCGACACCAAGGTGCTCGGCGTGTCCGTCGACAACGAGTTCGTGCACTTCCAGTGGCGTGCCCAGCACGACGACCTCAAGACGCTGCCGTTCCCCATGGTCAGCGACCTCAAGCGCGAGCTGGCCACCGCGTCCGGCGTGCTCAACGCCGACGGTGTCGCCGACCGCGCCACCTTCATCATCGACCCGAACAACGAGGTGCAGTTCGTGTCCGTGACCGCCGGCTCGGTGGGTCGCAACGTCGACGAGGTGCTGCGGGTGCTCGACGCGCTGCAGTCCGACGAGCTGTGCGCCTGCAACTGGAAGAAGGGCGACCCGACCATCGACGCGGGTGAGCTCCTGTCCGAGGCGGTGTAGCCCGTGAGCATCGACAACATCAAGGAAGCCCTTCCGGAGTACGCGAAGGACCTCAAGCTCAACCTGGGGACCATCGTCCGCACCACCGAGCTGAACGAGCAGCAGCTGTGGGGCGCCTTGGTGGCGACCGCGGCGGCCACCAAGTCCGACCGGCTGCTCAAGGAGATCTCCGAGGACGCGCTCGACGTGCTGTCCGAGGAGGCCTACCACGCCGCGCTGGGTGCCGCGTCCATCATGGGCATGAACAACGTGTTCTACCGGACCAAGGGGCAGCTCGACGGTCAGTACGACGACCTGCGCGCGAGCCTGCGGATGAACATCATCGGCAACCCGGGCGTCGACAAGGTGGACTTCGAGCTGTGGTCGCTGGCGGTGTCGGCGATCAACGGCTGCGGGCACTGCCTGGCCGCCCACGAGAAGACCCTGCGTGATTCCGACGTCTCGCGCACCGCGATCTTCGAGGCCATCCGCCTCGCCTCGATCGTGGCCGGCGTGGGACAGGCGCTGATGACGACCGAGGTTCTCGCCAAGGTCTAGCCGCGTCGCAGAGACAAGATTGCCCCGGGCGGGCGGCCTCCACGGCCGACCCCCCCGGGGCAATTTTCGTCTCACATCGGGACCGAGTCTCACAAAGACCGCGCGATGATCTCCTTCATCACCTCGTTGGCGCCGGCGTAGATCCGCTGCACGCGGGCGTCCTCGTACATGCGGGCGATCAGGTACTCGCGCATGTAGCCGTACCCGCCGTGCAGCTGCACGCAGCGGTCGACCACCTCGCACTGCCGATCGGTGAGCCAGTACTTGGCCATCGCGGCCTCGGTGCCGTCGAGCTGTCCCCGCAGATGCGACTGGATGCAGTGGTCCAGGAACACCCGCGAGGTGCGCGCGATCGTCATGCACTCGGCCAGCTCGAAGGCGGTGTTCTGGAACTTGAACAGGCTGTGCCCGAAGGCTTCCCGGGACTTGGTGTAGGCCACGGTCTCGTCCACCGCGCGCTCCATGCCGCCGACGGCCTGCGCCGCCACGATCAACCGCTCCTGGGCGAGCTGGGCGATCATCTGCCCGAAGCCCTTGCCCTCCTCCGGTCCCAGCAGCGCGCGCTCGACCGGCACCCGCACATCGGTGAAGGAGATCTCCGAGGTGTCCGCGCCGTGCATGCCGACCTTGTCGAGCACCCGGGTGACCTGGTATCCGGGGCAGTCGCGCACATCGATCAGCAGCAGCGAGATGCCGCGCGCCCCGGCCTTGGGGTCGGTCTTGGCGGCCAGCAGCACCAGGTCGGCCTGGGCCCCGTTGGTGATGAAGGTCTTGGAGCCGTTGATCACGTACTCGTCGCCGTCGCGGATGGCGGTGGCGCGGATGGCCTTCAGGTCGGAGCCAGCGCCCGGTTCGGTCATCGCGATCGCGGCCAGCACCTCACCGGTGGCCATCGGCGGCAGCCAGGCCTGCTTCTGTTCCTCGCTGCCGTAGGTCAGGACGTAGTGCGCGACGATCCCGCTGTGCACGCCGATGCCCAGCGACTGGTCACCGGAGTACCCCTGGGCGTCGAAGACCGCCAGGTCGTGCGCGAACGTGCCGCCGCCACCGCCGTACTCGGTGGGCACCGAGCACAGCAGCAGGCCCAGCTTCCCGGCCTCGAGCCACACCTGACGGTCGATGTGCCGCTGGCTGTCCCACTTCTCGGCGTGGGCGACGACCTCACGCTCGAAGAATCCCTTCGCGAGATCGAAGAGCGCCGAAACCTCGTCGTCGTGCCACGACGGAACATGCTTGCTGACCATGCAGGGCAGGGTATTACCTGCGGGACACCGCCCACGCGCCGGGACCCGTGAACACCAGCAGCAGCAGCGCGAAGCAGAACAACACCGCCGGCTCGCCGCCGTTGTTGATCGGCCAGAAGTCGGTCGGGAAGTGCTGCCAGAAGTAGGCCACCGCCATCATGCCGGCGCCGATGAACGCGGCCTCGCGGGTGAACACCCCGATGGTGACCAGCGCACCGACGATGATCTCGATCAGCCCGGCCCACCACATCGGCCAGGCGAACATCTCCGCGGTGCCCCCGGCCATGGGCCAGCCGAACAGCTTGGAGGTGCCGTGCATCAGGAACAGCAGGCCGACCACGATGCGGAACACGCTCAGCATGTGCGTCGAATAGGTGTCGACGCGCGTACCCAATTGATTGGTCATGTGCCGACGATAGGCCGCGTCGGTGTCGGTTGAGCCAACCCGTGATTACAGTTCGAGCATCACCGTGACCGGCCCGTCGTTGACCGACGACACCTGCATGTGGGCGCCGAACACACCCTGGGCCACCTCGGCGCCGACGGCGCGCAGCGCGTCGGCGAAGGCCGTGACCAGCGGTTCGGCCACCGCGGCGGGTGCGGCGGCGTTCCACGACGGACGGCGGCCCTTGACCGTGTTGGCGTACAGCGTGAACTGACTGACCACCAGGATCGGGGCGCCGACGTCGGATGCGCTGCGTTGATCGTCGAGAATTCGCAGCCCCCAGAGCTTTTCGGCCATCCGGGTGGCGGTGGCCGCGTCGTCGTCGTGGGTGACGCCCACCAGGGCGAGCAAACCCTGTGTGTTCGGCCGGATCTCGCCGACGACCTCGTCGTCGACCGACACGCTGGCCGAACTGACCCGCTGCACCAGCACCCGCATGCAGCAATCTAATCAGAAGTCAGCGAGGGTAGAAGTTGCCGTGGAAGCCCTGCGGAATGTGGTGGTGCAACTGCGCGCGGAACACCGGACCGGCTGCGACGTCGCGGGCGTCAAGCACTACCAGACGGGAACGGTGGCTCGCGGCCTGATACTCGACCGTCAGCAGCCAGCCGTCGTCTTCATCGGTCCCGTCGGGGCGTGGCGTGAACACCGGTTCGCAGAAGCTGTTTCCGGCCTGCTCGGCGGTGTAGCGGGTCTCGGTCTGCGCGATGACGTCGAGTTTGGTGATCGCGTCATACAGCGTGTCCAATTGGTTGCGACTGGAGAAGTAGCAGTACCGATGGTCCTTGCCCGCCAAGTCCGGGTGGTGGCGCGGGAATTCACAGGACGTGCTGCTGATGGTGTCGCGTCGCACGGCTCCGGACCGGGTGACAGTGAACCTGGTCAATCGGGACGGTGCATCGGCCAGCGACCGGGTGCGGAAGTCGGCGATGCCGGCCAGTACCGCGCCATCGCGGTAGGTGATGGCGTCGACGACGATGTCGTCGCCGTGGTCGTAGGCGTTGCTGAGGTGGAACTGCATGAATGGGTCGGTTTCGATGCTGCGGGCATTACGACCGTCGCGGTCGACCACGATCACCACCGATCCGCGTTCGGGCCGGTAGGTCATCAGATCGCCGAGCGGGCTCTCGCCGAGCAGCATGGGCAGCGTCGCCGGGATGATCGGGGAGACCAGGAACACAAGATGCCGTCCGGTGAGCCCAAAGTCGTGGATCATCGCCGGATACGGCAATTTGAGCGAGGTCAGATGCCGAACCCGGCCGTGGGCGTCGCTCCGGTAGACCCGGAGGTGCGGTGCCGGGAACAGCTCAACACCGAAGTTGTACAGCTCACCGGAGTCCGGACACACCGACGGGTGCGCGGAGTAGGAACCCAGCCAGCGCAGCTGCCCGCCGAACCGGCGCACACCGAGGGTTTCGAGCGTCTCCGGATCGAGCTCGTGGGGCGGCCCGCCTTCCCAGAGCGCGTACATCCGGCCGGCGTGCTGAATCACGTTGGTGTTGGCCAGATTCGACGGCATCGGATGCAGAATCCGGTTGAGCCGACCGCCCTGCGAAGGGGTGCCGATGTGGGTTGTGCTGCCCCGGCCGCCGTAGTGGCGGGTTCGTACGTAGCGGTTGCGGAAATGCACCGCACCAGAGCCGATGACGAACTTGGAGATCATCCCGTCGCCGTCGAACAGGTGGTTCAGCGGCCGATGCCGATAGTCCTCCCAGCGACCCGGGCCGTTGCGGTACAGCGCGCCGGACAGCCCTGCCGGCACGGCGCCCTCGACGTCGGTGACGGCGTAGTCGTACTCGAAGTACTGCGGTTCCGAGGCGCCCAAGCTGGCCAACTCGTGCTGGGGCAGCGCGGCGATCCGTTCCTGTGCGGCGCGACGCTCGACAGCCGGCAGTGCTTCCAGATAACTGAGCAATGCGGGTCCGGGGGCCGGATGCTGGGCTGTGGTCACGCGCACCTCCTTGAGACGGATGTTAACCGCTGCGGCCGACGCGATCGACTTCGATGCCGGAACACCCGCGCTGGCGGCAGCGCTGGTCCGGTTCGCGCTGGACTACCTGCGGGCGCATCGCGCCCTGGGCGCGGTGCGCGACCACGACGTCGACCAACTGCTCCGCCTGGTCGTGCCGCACGCCGGCGCCGATCTCACGGTGATCGACCTGGTGGCTCGGACCGTGGCGCCCGTGCTGGCCGTCGAACCACACGCCGGCCGGTTACGGTGCCAGCCGCTGCAGGCTGCCGAGCTGCTGGTGCGCACGGTGCTGTCGGTCTACCTGTCGCCGAGCGATGCTCTCAGCGACGACGAAATCGCCACAGCCGCAGCAGCTTCGGTGTGCCGGTGACGCAACGAAGAGCCGGGTGACGCAGCTGCGCCACCCGGCTCTTCGTGACGAATCAGACGTCGTAGTACAGCGAGAACTCGTAGGGATGCGGGCGGATCTGGATCGGCATGATCTCGTTCTCGCGCTTGTAGGAGATCCAGGTCTCGATCAGATCCTCGGTGAAGACGCCGCCCTCGGTGAGGTACTCGTGGTCCTCCTCGAGCTTGTCGATCACCGCGGCCAGCGAGGTCGGGGCCTGCGGGATGCTGGCGGCCTCGTCCGGCGGCAACTCGTAGAGGTCCTTGTCGACCGGGGTCAACGGCTCGATCTTGTTCTTGATGCCATCGATGCCGGCCATCAGCATCGCCGCGAACGCCAGGTACGGGTTGCCCGAGCTGTCCGGGCAGCGGAACTCGAGGCGCTTGGCCTTCGGGTTGTTGCCGGTGATCGGAATGCGCACGCACGCACTGCGATTGCGCTGGCTGTAGACCAGGTTGATCGGGGCCTCGTAGCCGGGCACCAGGCGCTTGTAGGAGTTCACCGTCGGGTTGGTGAACGCCAGCAGCGACGGCGCGTGGTGCAGGATGCCGCCGATGTAGTGCCGCGCCAGGTCGGACAGGCCCGCGTAGCCGGACTCGTCATGGAACAGCGGCTGGCCGTCCTTCCACAGCGACTGGTGGGCGTGCATGCCGGAACCGTTGTCCCCGAACAGCGGCTTGGGCATGAAGGTGACGGTCTTGCCGTTCTTCCAGGCGGTGTTCTTGATGATGTACTTGAACAGCTGCACATCGTCGGCCGCGTGCAGCAGCGTGTTGAACTTGTAGTTGATCTCGGCCTGCCCGGCGGTGCCGACCTCATGGTGACCGCGCTCCAGGATGAATCCGGCGTTGGTCAGGTTGGTCGACATCTCGTCGCGCAGGTCCACGTAGTGGTCATAGGGGGCGACGGGGAAGTAGCCGCCCTTGGGGCGCACCTTGTAGCCGAGGTTGGGGGAGCCGTCGGCCTCCAGCGGCTCGCCGGTGTTCCACCAGCCGGACTCCGAATCCACCTCGTAGAAGGTGCCGTTGATCCGCGAGTCGAAGCTCACCGAATCGAAGATGTAGAACTCGGCCTCGGCGCCGAAGTAACAGGTATCGGCGATGCCCGTGCTGATCAGGTAGTTCTCGGCCTTGCGGGCGACGTTGCGCGGGTCGCGGGAGTAGGCCTCGCGGGTGAACGGGTCGTGCACGAAGAAGTTCATGTTCAGCGTCTTGGCGGCGCGGAACGGGTCGATCTTGGCGGTCGCGGGGTCCGGCAGCAGCATCATGTCGGACTCGTGGATGGACTGGAACCCGCGGACCGAGGAGCCGTCGAATGCCAAGCCGTCTTCGAAGACGTCCTCGGTGAACGCCGATGCCGGGATCGAGAAGTGCTGGACCACACCGGGCAGATCGCAGAAGCGGATATCGACGTACTCGACCTGCTCGTCCTTGATCAGCTTGATGATGTCATCAGCGTTCTGTTCAGCCACTTACTACTCCTTCATTGTCCACTCCGTGTAACTCGCGCCTGACGCTATGGAGCCGATGTTGCACCACAGTCAACCGTATGTTGCGTGGACGTTACGCATTTTCTGGCCCCCTATGCTGGGAAACATGGCGCGCGCGACATCGTCCTGGCTTTCCGGTGGTGAACCGGGTGATACCGGTCCGGCCTCGAACTATCCCGGCGAGTTGCTGGGTTTGCCCCAGAGCGGTTCCGGCTCCCTGGCGCCGGCGGGTCGCCGCCTCCTGGCGCTGTTGGTCGACTGGCTGGTGGCCTACGGGTTGGCAGCGCTGCTGATGACCTTCGGGCTGTTTACCCAGGCGTTCCTGTCGACGGCCGTGCTGGTGGTGTGGGTGCTGCTGGGCGCGGTCTCGGTGCGGCTGTTCGGCTTCTCCCCGGGGCAGCTGGCCCTGGGGATGATGGTGACACCGGTGGACAACCGCATCCATGTCGGCCTGGGCCGGGCGCTGGGCCGCGGCGCGCTGCTGGCGCTGGTCATCCCCGCGCTGTTCATGGACAGCGACGGGCGGGGTCTGCAGGACAAGTTCACCCACACCGCGGTGGTGCGGCGCTAGCTGAGTGCATCGAGTCAGACCTGAGGCATCGGGTCACTCGCGCACTTTGTGTGCGTGGATTCTGACTCGCGGCGCCGGTAGCTCGCGGCGCCGGTATTGGCGCGTTACTTGCGGCGCACGGTGCGCTGCACGCCGCGCATCTTGGCCTGCGCGGGCATCGGCCCCTTGGGCATCGCGGCCGGGCCGATCTTGGAGCCCAGCGCCACCAGCTTCGACTCCAGCGAGTCGATCTGCTTGGCCGGGATGTTGGCCGGCAGCTTGGTCAGGTGCCGCTCGAGCTTGGACAGCGGGACCTCGCCCTCGCCGTTGCCGACGATGATGTCGTAGATCGGGACGTCGCCCACCAGCCGCGCGGTGCGCTTCTTCTCCTGCGCCAGCAGCGGCTTGACGCGGGTGGGCGAACCCTCGGCGACGAAGATCACACCCGGTCGGCCGATCACCCGGTGCACCGCGTCGAAGTGCCCGGTGGCCGCGACACCCGGGGTCACCCGCCACTTGCCGCGCAGGTTTTCCAGCGCCCAGGCCGCCGCCCCGGTCTGTCCCTCGGCCTTCTGGTAGACCGACTTCTGCGCGCGACGGCCGAAGATGATGAAGGCGATGAGCGCGCCGAGCACGATGCCCAGCGGGATCATCATGTACATGGTGAAGCCGCCGATGGCCAGGCCGCCCAGCACCGACAACGCCACGATCAGCACGAACGCCAGGATCATGTACGGCAGCAGCCGCTTGTCCTCTTTGCGTTGCATCTGGAACGCCTGCCAGAGCTGGCTGCGGCGCTGCTTGGAAGCTGCCTTACGGGCGGCCTTCGCCTCGGCCTTGGCGGCCTTGGTTTGGGCGGGGGTGCGGGATTTCGCCATACAGCAAGGATAAGCGGTGAAAATCAGTGCTTGGCAGCAGTGGTGCGCTGCTCGATCACCTGCGCGTAGAGCCGCCCCGCCCGATACGACGAGCGCACCAGCGGACCGGCGAGCACTCCGGCGAAGCCGATGCTCTCGGCGAACGCCGCATGCTCGACGAACTCCTCGGGCTTGACCCAGCGCTCCACGGGGTGGTGGCGCACCGAGGGCCGCAGGTACTGGGTGATGGTGACGATGTCGCAGCCAGCGGCGTGCAGGTCGCGCAGCGCGGTGACCACCTCGTCGGGGGTCTCACCCATGCCCAGGATCAGGTTGGACTTGGTGACCAGGCCGTCCTCGCGTGCGGCGGTCAGCACGTCCAGGCTGCGCTGGTAGCGGAACGCGGGCCGGATCCGTTTGAAGATCCGCGGCACCGTTTCGACGTTGTGCGCCAACACTTCCGGGCGCGACTCGAAAACCTCGGCCAGCTGCTCGGGGATGCCGTTGAAGTCCGGGATGAGCAACTCCACCCCGGTCCCTGGATTGAGCGCCTTGATGGCGCGCACCGTCTCGGCGTACAGCCAGGCGCCGCCGTCGGGCAGGTCGTCGCGGGCCACGCCGGTGACCGTCGAGTAGCGCAGCCCCATCGCGGCCACGCTCTCGGCCACCCGGCGCGGCTCGTCGCGGTCGAGGTCGGCCGGCTTGCCGGTGTCGATCTGGCAGAAGTCGCAGCGCCGCGTGCACTGCTCGCCGCCGATCAGGAAGGTGGCCTCGCGGTCCTCCCAGCATTCGTAGATGTTGGGGCAGCCGGCCTCCTCGCACACCGTGTGCAGCCCCTCGCGCTTGACCAGCGCCTTGAGCTCGGTGTACTCGGGGCCCATCCGGGCGCGGGTCTTGATCCACGGTGGCTTGCGTTCGATGGGGGTCTCGGCGTTGCGGACCTCGAGACGCAGCAGTTTGCGGTTACCGGGATCGACAGTCACAACGACGATGCTACGCGGGCCGTTGCGTCCTTGACCGGCAGTCGGCCGTCGAGCGCATCGCAGACCGCGTCGACGACTCGCTGCCGCACCTCGGCCACCTCGACCTGGCGGCCCAGCTCCGCCGACAGCGACGTGACCCCGGCGTCGGCGATGCCGCAGGGCACGATGCTGCCGTAGGCGTTCAGGTCGCAGTCGCAGTTCAGCGCGAAACCGTGCAGGGTCACCGCGCGGGACACCCGGATGCCGATGGCCGCGATCTTGCGTTCCGGGCGCGGTTCGCCGCGGACCACCTGCGCGGGCAGCCAGACCCCGGAGCGGCCCTCGACCCGGCCCACGTCCAGCCCCAGGCCGGTGCACACGCTGATCAACGACTCTTCCAGGCGCCGAACGAAATTCACCACGTCCAGCGGCTCGGTCAACCCGATGATCGGGTAGCCCACCAGCTGTCCGGGCCCGTGCCAGGTGATCTTGCCGCCGCGATCGGTGTCGATCACCGGGGTGCCGTCGACGGGCCGCTCGTGGGGTTCGGTGCGGCGTCCGGCGGTGTAGACGGGGGGATGTTCGAGCAGCAGCAACGTGTCGGGGCCGCCGGCCACTCGGGCGTCGGCGCAGTCGCGCTGCAGTTGCCAGGCGTCCTGGTAGTCGACCCGACCCAGGTCACGCACCTCGACCGGGGTCTCGGCCGACCTGATGGATGCCGTCATGGTCTCAGGCTACCGCTGGTCGCGGCCCGTCGCGTAGGCCAACGCGGCCCCGATGGTGTTGTGCTCGAACTCGAAGCCTGCGCGTTCCAGCACCGCCGGGATCGCGCGCTGACCGCTCAGCAGCCCCTCCTCGGCGAACTCGCCCACCGCCAATCGGGCCGCGAAACCCGGAACCACCAGCCGGGTGGGACGATTCAGCGCCCTCCCCAACTCCGCGGTGAACTGCGCGTTGGTGACGGGCGCGGGTCCGGTCAGGTTGACCGGCCCGGACAGCCCGGTGTCGGCGAGCGCGAAGCGCAGCGCCCGCACCTGGTCGACGAGGGTGATCCACGACATGTACTGCCTGCCGTCGCCCAACCGGGCGCCCAGTCCCAGCGCGAACAGCGGCCGCAGCCGCGCCAGCAGCCCGCCCTTGGGCGAGAGCACCAGCCCGGTGCGCGAGAGCACCACCCGCGTGCCGGCCTCGGCGGCCGCCGTCGTGGCGGCCTCCCAGTCCTGGCACAGCCGGGCCATGAAACCCGAACCGGGCGGGGCGGTTTCGTCGACCGCGCGGTCGCGGGTGTCGCCGTAGTACCCGACCGCGGCGGCGTTGACCAGGGTGGGCACGCCGGCGTTCCCGACGGCCGCCGCGAGCACCTCGGTCGGATCGATGCGGCTGTCGCGCAGGCTCTGCTTGAACGCGCCGGACCACCGCTTCCCGCCGACGTTCACCCCGCACAGGTTGACGACGGCGTCGACCCCGGCCAGATCCCGCGGGTCGAGTTCACCGGTGTCCGGATTCCACTGCCGCTCGTCGGGTTTCGCCGGTGTGCGGCGCACCAGCCGGGTCACGGTGTGCCCGTCGGTGCGCAGCGCGGAGACCAACGCCGAACCGATCAGCCCGGAGGAGCCCGCAATGATGACGGAGGTGGCTGCTTGGTCGGCCACCAGCTCAGAGTCCCAGGTCGGCCTCGAAGGCGCCTTCCTCGAGTCTCTTCTTGATGGTCGTCAGGAAGCGGCCCGCATCGGCACCGTCGATCAGCCGGTGGTCGTACGTCAGCGGCAGGTAGCAGACGGAGCGCACGCCGATCGACTCGTTGCCGGTCTCGTCGACCACGACCCGCGGCCGCTTGACGATGGCCCCGGTGCCCAGCATCGCGGCCTGCGGCGGCACCAGGATGGGGGTGTCGAACAGGGCGCCCTGGCTGCCGATGTTGGTGATGGTGAAGGTGCCGCCGGACAGCTCGTCGGGCTTCAGCTTGCCGGTGCGGGCGCGGTCGGCGATGTCGTGGATGGCGCGGGCCAGCCCGGCCAGCGAGAGATCACCGGCGTTGTGCACCACCGGGGACAGCAGTCCCTGCTCGGTGTCCACCGCGAAGCCGAGGTGCTCGGCGTCGAAGTAGGTGATCTCCTTGCTTTCCTCGTTGTAGCTGGCGTTGATGTTCGGATGCGCCTTGAGCGCGTCGATCACCGCGCGGGCGATGAACGGCAGGTACGTCAGGTTGACGCCTTCGCGCTCGCCGAAGTCGCGCTTGGCCTTGGCCCGCAGCGCCACGATCTTGGTCATGTCGACCTCGTGGGTCTGCGTCAGCTGCGCGGTGGCCTGCAACGATTCGCGGGTCTTCTTGGCGGTGATCTGCCGAATCCGGTTCGCCTTCTGCGTGCTGCCACGCAGATGCGCCAGCGGGCTCGGGGCGGCGGGCGCCGGCGCCG
>JAEWRC010000218.1 GCA_023460175.1 Actinomycetes bacterium | reverse complement strand
GGTGGGAGGGCCTCGACGGCCGGGCCCACCGCGTGCGCCGGATCGACCCCGGGCGGCAGGTGCGCTGCGGCGCCGGGCACCACTCCGGCCGGCGGGGTGTGCGGCACGCCGGCGGCGGTTCCGTGCGCTACCGGTGTCGCCACCCCGGGCGGGTCGGAGACGAACTGGCTGACCGCGGCGGCCAGGTTGTGCGTCTCCATCGGCGCGTCGGAATTCTGCGTGAACGCCGCCGCGGCCGCCATCAACATCTGGGCGGCGTTGCCCGGGTCGCCCGCGGCCTGCTGAATCGCGGGGCTCAGACTCTCCATTGCCGACAGACCCGGAGCCTGCAAGCCGTCGATGGGCGTCGGCGCGGGCGCGGCCGGTTCGGCGGCGGCGACGCCGGCGAAGGTCAGCGCGACCGTCGAGCCGACGACCAGAGCGGTGGTGGCGAACAGGGTCCGGGTCTGCGACATGGGGGAGTCCAATCCTCGAGGATTCAGCGGGTCGCTATCAGGGCAGTGCGGCGGTGGGGAACAGCGAGGCCAGCGCAGCCCCGGTGCCCGGTGCGGCGGACGCCGGCGTCTGCGCCGCGACGGCGGCGGCCTGGGTCGGGGTGATGGCGTTGACGGTGCCGGGGATCAGGCTGACCAGGTCACCCGGGAAGTTGACCTGCTGCGGCAGCGGCACGGGCAGGCCGGGGACCTGCGGAAGCGTGATCTCGGCGCCCGGCTGGGTTACCGCGGGGGCGGTGGCCGGCGCGACCGGGGCCGCAGCCGGCATCCCCGGCAGCTGCTGGGGCAGGTTGACGCTGGCGGTGGCGACCGGCGGCGGTGCGACGGGCGCCGCGGGGGTGGCCGGGGTGCCGGACAGGACCGACGCGGCGTTCTGCAACATCTGCGGGGCCACGGCCGGGTTGACGAACTGCTCGACCATGCTCAGGCCGGGCACGTTCGGAGGGGGCACCGGAGCCGGGGCGGCCGGGTCGGCCTTGGCGATCCCGCCGGTCAACAGTGCGGCGCCGGCTCCGACGACGATGGCGGTGGTGGACAACGCGCTCTTGATTACTGACATGGCTCCCAATCCCTTGTTTGCAGCGGTTGAAGCCGAAGCTACGTTGTTACTGATGGGACTCAAGTGACACGTGTGGCATTTATGCGACCGTTACCGAAGCGAGTGTCGACGGTGACCGGCCGCTCCGGCGCGCGTAACCAGACGTTAAAGTCGGCAAATCGACACCGACGTGAAGAGTCCGCTGGCACGTGTGCTGCGACTGGCCCCGGCGCTGCTGGTGGTCAGCATCGCCGCACGGTTGGCCTGGACCTACCTGGTCCCCACCGGCGCCAATTTCGTTGATCTGCATGTCTATATCGGCGGCGCGCAGGCGCTCGACGTGCCCGGCACGCTCTACGGCTACGTCTACGCCGACCAGACGCCGGACTTCCCGCTGCCGTTCACCTATCCGCCGTTCGCGGCCGTCGTCTTCTATCCGCTGACGCTGCTGCCCTTCGAGGTGGTGGCGTTCGGCTGGACGTTGGGGGTCATGGCCGCGCTGTACGGCGTGGTGCGCGTCAGCCAGCGCCTCCTGGGCGTCACCGGCGGTCACCGCAGCGCCATGCTGTGGACCGCGGTGGGGATCTGGACCGAACCGCTGCGCAGCACCTTCGACTACGGCCAGGTCAACGTGTTGCTGGTGCTGGGCGTGCTGTGCGCGGTCTACAGCAGCCGTTGGTGGCTGTCCGGGTTGCTGCTGGGCCTGGCCGCCGGCGTCAAGCTGACCCCGGCGATCGGCGGGCTGTACTTCGTCGGCGTGCGGCGCTGGAACGTGGCGGTGTTCTCCGCCGTCGTCTTCTTCGCGACCGTCGGGGTGTCGCTGCTGGTGATCGGCCAGCAGGCCCGCTTCTATTTCACCGACCTGCTCGGCGACGCCGACCGGGTGGGCCCGGTGGGCACGTCGTTCAATCAGTCCTGGCGAGGCGGTATTTCACGGATCCTGGGCACCGACGCCGACTACGGCCCCCTGGTGCTGACGGCCATCGCGGTGACGGCGGTGCTGGCGTGGTTGGCGTGGCGGACCATCGCCGCCGCGCCCGGCGAACCCGATCGGCTGGGGCTGATCATCGTGGTGCAACTGTTCGGCCTGCTGCTGTCGCCGATCTCCTGGACCCACCACTGGGTGTGGCTGCTGCCGCTGATGATCTGGCTGCTCCAGGGGCCCTACCGGTACCTGCGCGAGGCCCGGTTGCTGGGGTGGGGTTGGCTGGTCCTCACGCTGATCGGCGTGCCCTGGGTGCTCAGCTTCGCCCAGCCGAGCATCTGGGAGATCGGCCGACCCTGGTACTTGGCCTGGGCAGGCCTGGTCTACATCGTCGCGACGGTCGCGACGCTGGGTTGGATCGCGGCGCTGCGGCTCAGGTTTCCGGGCGGCCGACGATCGTGTCGATATCGCGCGCCATAGCGACGTCCTTGTCGGTGATACCGCCCTCGGAATGCGTCACCAGCGCGAAAGACACGGTCCGCCAGCGAATATCGATATCGGGGTGATGGTCCTTGGACTCCGCGTGCTCGGCCACCCGGCGCACCGCATCGATCCCGGCGAGGAACGACCCGAACTTGATCGATCGTCGCAGCGCACCGTCGGCACGTTGCCAACCGTCGAGATCCTTGGCGGCGGCGTCCACTTGTTCATCGGTTAACACAGCCATACTTCGACGGTATACCGTCTGCTGATCATGGCGGTTCAGATCGTGGTGGCGGGCGCGCTGATCATCGACGGGTCCCTGCTGGTGGCGCAACGTGATCGCCCGCCGGCTCTGGCCGGCCTCTGGGAACTGCCCGGCGGCAAGGTGTCGCCGGGGGAGAGCGACGCCGAGGCCCTGGCCCGCGAACTGGACGAGGAACTCGGCGTGCAGGTCGCGGTCGGAGCGCGGCTGGGCGCCGAGGTGCCGTTGGGCGAGACGATGGCGCTGCGGGCCTACCGCGTGACGTTGACCGCGGGCAGTGCTCAGCCGCACGACCATCGTGCGCTGCGATGGGTGGGCTCGGCCGAATTGCACACGTTGCCGTGGGTTCCGGCCGACACCGCGTGGTTGCCGGACCTCACCGCGGCGCTGGGGCAGTGCAGCTGACTGGGGTGCGGGTTCACGAGTTCGACTGAAAGATTTTCGCCAAACCTCACCCGGCGCCCCGGATACGGTGATTACCTGGGTACGTGACCACGGCAGCCCCGTCGTCCACTTACGCCGGGCAAGGCGTGAACCTCGCGCTGGCGACTTGGGTTTCGACGATCAACTTCTGGGCCTGGAACCTCATCGGGCCGATGTCCACCACCTATGCCGCTGATCTGTCGCTCAGCGCCACCGAGACCTCGTTGCTGGTGGCGACGCCGATCCTGGTGGGATCGCTGGGCCGACTCGCCAGCGGGCCGCTGACCGACCGGTTCGGCGGCCGGGTCATGCTGATCGCGGTCACCCTGGCCTCGATTCCGCCGGTCCTGGCGGTCGGCTTCGCCGGCACCATCGGTTCCTACCCGCTGCTGCTGGTGTTCGGCTTCTTCCTCGGCATCGCCGGCACCATCTTCGCCGTCGGGATCCCGTTCGCGAACAACTGGTACCACCCGTCCCGGCGCGGGTTCGCCACCGGCGTGTTCGGTGCGGGCATGGTGGGCACCGCGCTGTCGGCGTTCTTCACCCCGCGACTGGTCAACGCGTTCGGGCTGATGGCCACCCACGTCGTCATCGCCGTCGCCCTGGCGCTGACCGCGGTGCTGAGTTTCGTCATGCTGCGCAACTCGTCGCACTTCCATCCGAACACCGACCCGGTGCTCCCGAAGTTGTTGGCGGCCAGCAAACTTCGTGTCACGTGGGAGATGGCCTTCCTGTACGCGGTGGTCTTCGGTGGATTCGTCGCGTTCAGCAACTACCTGCCCACCTACATCCGGGCCATCTACGGATTCGGTCCCGTCGACGCCGGCGCGCGGACGGCGGTCTTCGCGTTGGCCGCGGTGCTGGCCCGGCCGATCGGTGGCGCACTGGCCGACCGGATACCGCCCAAGGTGGTGGTGCTGGCGTCGCTGGCGGGCACCGCGGTGATGGCCTTCATCGAGGTTTTCCAGCCGCCCGCCGACTTCTGGTCGGCGGTCAGCTTCACCCTGCTGGCCGTGTTCCTCGGCATCGGCACCGGCGGCGTGTTCGCGTGGGTGGCCGGCCGCGCCCCGGCCAAGTCGGTCGGATCCGTCACCGGAATCGTCGCCGCCGCAGGTGGTTTGGGCGGCTACTTCCCGCCCCTGGTCATGGGTGCCACGTACGACGGTCAGGACAACCATTACACCGTCGGCCTGTTGTTGCTCGTGCTCACCGCGTTGATCGCTCTCGCCTACACGGCGCTGTTCCTGCACAACCGCGAACCTCAGCGAGAGGAACCATGACCACACACATCGGCGGTCCGGTCGAAGAACTGCTTGCGCGCAGCGGCCGGTTCTTCACCCCGGGCGAGTTCTCCGAGGATCTGCGCACCGTCACCCGCCAGGGTGGCCGCGAGGGCGACATCTTCTACCGCGACCGCTGGAGTCACGACAAGGTGGTGCGCTCCACCCACGGCGTCAACTGCACCGGCTCCTGTTCGTGGAAGGTGTATGTTAAGGACGGCATCATCACCTGGGAAACCCAGGAGACCGACTACCCCTCGGTGGGTCCGGACCGTCCGGAGTACGAACCACGCGGCTGCCCGCGCGGCGCCGCGTTCTCCTGGTACACCTACTCGCCGACGCGGGTGCGCTACCCGTACGCGCGCGGCGTGCTCGTCGAGATGTACCGGGAGGCCAAGTCCCGGCTGAGCGATCCGGTGTTGGCGTGGGCCGAGATCCAGGCCGACCCGGTGCGCCGACGGCAGTATCAGCAGGCCCGCGGCAAGGGCGGCCTGGTCCGGGTCAGCTGGGCCGAGGCCACCGAGATGATCGCGGCCGCCCACGTGCACACCATCAAGACCTACGGGCCCGACAGGGTCGCCGGGTTCTCGCCGATCCCGGCGATGTCGATGGTCTCGCACGCGGCCGGGTCCCGGTTCGTCGAACTGATCGGCGGCGTGATGACGTCGTTCTACGACTGGTACGCCGATCTGCCGGTGGCCTCCCCACAGGTCTTCGGCGATCAGACCGACGTCCCGGAATCCGGCGACTGGTGGGACGCGGCGTACCTGATGATGTGGGGATCCAACGTCCCGGTGACGCGGACCCCGGATGCGCACTGGATGGCCGAGGTGCGGTACCGCGGCACCAAGGTGGTCGCCGTCAGTCCCGACTACGCGGACAACACCAAGTTCGCCGACGAGTGGATGCCGTGCGCGGCCGGCACCGACGGCGCGTTGGCGATGGCCATGGGGCATGTGTTGTTGACGGAATTCTTTGTCCGCCAGCGGGTGCCATTCTTCGTCGATTACGTCCAGCGGTTCACCGATCTGCCGTTCCTGGTCAAGCTCGAGGACCGCGACGGCATCCTGGTGCCCGGCAAGAACCTGACCGCCGCCGACCTCGGCGGTGACTTCGCGAACCAGGAGAATGCGGCGTTCAAACCCGTCCTGCTCGACGGTGCCACGGATTCCGTTGCGGTGCCGCGGGGTTCGCTCGGTTTCCGGTACGGCGACGAGGGAGTGGGGCAGTGGAACCTCGACCTCGGGGACGTGGTGCCGGCCCTGACGGTCGCGCGCGACGGCGCCGAGAACTCCTACGTCGCGCTGCCACGGTTCGACACGCTCGACGGGCACGGCGAGACGCTGATGCGCGGGGTCCCGGTGCGCCGGGTGGGCGAGCACCGGGTGTGCACCGTCTTCGACCTGATGCTGGCGCAGTACGGGGTGAGCCGGCCGGGGTTGCCCGGCGACTGGCCGACCGGCTACGACGACCCCCGCCATCCGTACACGCCGGCCTGGCAGGAACCGATCACCGGGGTGTCGGCCGAACAGACGATCCGGATCGCCCGGGAATTCGCCCGCAGCGCCGAGGAATCCGGTGGCCGCTCGATGATCATCATGGGTGCCGGCATCTGCCAGTGGTTCCACGGCGACGCCACCTACCGCGCCGTGCTGGCGCTGCTGTTGCTCACCGGCTCGATGGGCCGCAACGGCGGCGGGTGGGCGCACTACGTGGGGCAGGAGAAGTGCCGCCCGATCACCGGGTGGGCGACCATGGCGATGGGCACCGATTGGTCGCGGCCGCCGCGCCAGATGGCGGGTACGTCGTACTGGTATGCCCACACCGGGCAATGGCGCTACGACGGCTACCGCGCCGATGCGTTGTCCAGTCCGTTGGGGCGCGGTCGATTCCGCGGCCAACACACCATGGACGTGCTGGCCTCGGCCACCGCCATGGGGTGGAGCCCGTTCTTCCCGCAGTTCGACCGCTCCAGCCTGAAGGTCGCCGACGAGGCGAAGGCCGCGGGCCGCGACGTCGCGGAATACGTTGCCGAGCAACTCGGCTCGGGAGATCTGAAGCTGGCGGTCACCGACCCGGACAATCCGAAGAACTGGCCGCGGGTGCTCAACATCTGGCGCGCCAACCTGCTGGGCTCCTCCAGCAAGGGCAACGAGTACTTCCTGCGGCACCTGCTGGGCACCACTTCCAACGTGCAGGCCTCCCCGACCCCGGAGGACCTGCGGCCCACCGACATCACCTGGCCCGAGGAGATCCCCGAGGGCAAGCTGGATCTGTTGATGTCGATCGACTTCCGGATGACCTCCACGACCCTGCTGTCCGACGTCGTGCTCCCGGCGGCGACCTGGTACGAGAAGGCGGACCTGTCGAGCACCGACATGCATCCCTATGTGCACGCCTTCAGCCCGGCCATCGATCCGCCGTGGGAGACCCATTCGGACTTCGAGGCGTTCGGCGCGGTGGCGCGCGCGTTCAGCAAGCTGGCTGCCAAGCATCTCGGCACCCGCACCGACGTGGTGCTGGGCACCCTGCAGCACGACACCCCCGGTGCCATGGCGTATCCCGGTGGCACCGAAAATGACTGGCGCCGCACGGGCGAGACGCCGGTGCCGGGGAAGACGATGGGGCCGATCGCGGTGGTCGAACGCGACTACGGCGCCATCGCCGACAAGTGGTCGACGCTGGGCCCGCTGACCGAGCGGCTGGGCCTGACCACCAAGGGCATCACCACCCACCCGGACGTCGAGGTGCAGCAGCTGGCCGCGAAGTTCGGTGTCCTCGATTCCGGTGTGGCCCAAGGCCGGCCCGCGATCACCACGGCCGAGCGGATGGCCGACGTCATCCTGGCACTGTCCGGAACCTCCAACGGTCGGCTGGCCGTGCAGGGATTCCGCGAGCTCGAACGTCGGACCGGCCGCGAGTTGGTCCACCTTGCAGAGGGCAGCGAGGAGCGGCGCATCTCCTACGCCGACACCCAGGCCCAGCCGGTGCCGGTGATCACCAGCGCGGAGTGGTCGGGCAGCGAGACCGGTGGTCGGCGCTACGCGCCGTTCACGGTGAACATCGAGCACCTCAAGCCCTTTCACACGCTCACCGGACGGATGCACTTCTACCTCGACCACGACTGGATCGAGGAACTCGGCGAGCAACTGCCCACCTACCGGCCGCCGTTGGACATGGCGCGCCTGTTCGGGGAGCCGGCCGTCGGCACCAAGGACGGTCTCGGCCTGACGGTGCGCTATCTGACGCCGCATTCGAAGTGGTCCATCCACTCCGAGTACCAGGACAACCTGTTCATGCTGTCGCTGTCGCGCGGCGGACCGACCATGTGGATGAGCCCGGCCGACGCCGAGAAGATCGAGGTCCAGGACAACGACTGGGTCGAGGCCGTCAACCGCAACGGTGTGGTGGTGTGCCGCGCGGTGGTCAGCCACCGGATGCCGGAAGGAGTGGTCTTCGTCTATCACGCCCAGGAGCGGACCATCGACGTGCCGCTGACCGAAACCACCGGAACCCGCGGCGGGATCCACAATTCGCTGACCCGGCTGCTGATCAAACCCAGCCACCTCGCGGGCGGGTACGCGCAGACGGCCTTCGCGTTCAACTACCTGGGGCCCACCGGTAATCAACGCGACGAGGTGACGGTGGTTCGTCGCCGGTCGCAGGACGTCCAATACTGATGGGGGAGTTCCGATGAAAGTCATGGCGCAGATGGCGATGGTGATGAACCTCGACAAGTGCATCGGCTGCCATACCTGCTCGGTGACCTGCAAGCAGGCCTGGACCAACCGTGCCGGCACCGAGTACGTCTGGTTCAACAACGTCGAGACCCGCCCCGGCGTCGGGTACCCGCGCCCCTACGAGGACCAGGAGCGGTGGCGGGGCGGCTGGATCCGGGACCGCAAGGGCCGGTTGCGGTTACGCGACGGCGGTCGGCTGGCGAAGCTTGCGCGGATCTTCTCCAACCCGAAGCTGCCCTCCATCGACGACTACTACGAGCCGTGGACCTACGACTACGAGAACCTGACCTCGGCGCCGCTGGGTGAACACATCCCGGTGGCCCCGCCGCGCAGCCTGATCACCGGCGAACCGATGAAGGTGTCGTGGTCGGCGAACTGGGATGACGACCTGGGCGGCTCGCCGGAGATCGTGCCGCACGACCCGGTGCTGGCCAAGGTCAACGAAGAGATCAAGCTGGAACTCGAAGAGACCTTCATGTTCTACCTGCCGCGGATCTGCGAGCACTGCCTCAACCCGTCCTGCGTGGCCTCCTGCCCGTCGGGTGCGATGTACAAGCGCAGCGAGGACGGCATCGTGCTGGTCGACCAGGACAAGTGCCGTGGCTGGCGGATGTGTGTCTCCGGATGTCCCTACAAGAAGGTGTATTTCAACCACAAGACGGGCAAGGCCGAGAAGTGCACGCTGTGTTATCCGCGCATCGAGGTCGGGTTGCCGACGGTGTGCTCGGAGACCTGCGTGGGGCGGCTGCGCTACCTCGGGTTGGTGCTCTATGACGTGGACCGGGTGGCGGAGGCCGCGTCGGTGCCCGACGAGAAGGATCTCTACGACGCGCATCGACAGATCCTGCTGGACCCCAACGATCCGAAGGTGATCGCCGGCGCCCGCGCCGAGGGCATCTCCGACGAGTGGATCGAGGCCGCGCAGCGCTCGCCGGTGTATGCGTTGATCAACACCTACAAGGTGGCGCTACCCCTGCATCCGGAATACCGCACCGTCCCGATGGTCTGGTACATCCCGCCGCTGTCGCCGGTGGTGGATGCGGTGAGCCGGGCCGGACGCGACGGCGAGGACGTCGGCAACCTGTTCGGGGCGCTGGAGTCGCTGCGCATCCCGCTGGAGTACCTCGCCGGGTTGTTCACCGCGGGCGACACCAAGCCGGTGGAGGCGGTCCTGCGCAAGCTGGCCGCGATGCGGTCCTACATGCGCGACATCAACCTAGGCCGGGAGACCCAACCGCACATCCCGGCGGCGGTCGGCATGACCGAGGAACAGATCTACGAGATGTATCGGCTGCTGGCGATAGCGAAATATGAAGACCGGTACGTGATTCCAACGGCCTACGCGCCGTCGCACGGCAATCTCGAAGAACCCGGTTGTTCGCTGGACTTCGACGGAGGCCCGGGCATGTACGAGTCCGGTCCGTTCGGCGAGGCCAGCGGCGGGCCGGTGCCCATCGCGGTCGAGACCTTCCACGCCCTACGAAATCGGCAGACCACCGAGGGGATGGCTGCCAACTCCGCGCGGCCGTCCCGGGTGAACCTGCTCAACTGGGACGGCCGTGGGGTACCGACGGGCATGTTCCCGGGGGAGGAGCGGGAATGAAGCTGCTCAACCGCGTCCGTGGCGACACCACGCTCAGCGACCGGGCGGTGTGGCAGGCCGCCTCGCTGCTGTTGGCCTACCCGGACGCCGAACGTCAGCAGCGCCTGGACACCGTCGCCGACCTGTTGCCGCATGTGCGCGGGCCCGCGCGCGATCCGCTGAGTCGGGCCCACGCCAGGCTGGGTGCGCTCGAATTGCGCAGCGCCGCCGAGGACTACGTGGCGACGTTCGATCTTCGGCGCCGGTGCACCATGTACCTGACCTACTGGACGGCCGGGGACACCCGCAACCGCGGGGCGGCCATGCATGCGTTCCTCAGCGCCTACCGGGAGTCGGGCGCGCACGCCCCGAAATCCGAGGCACCTGACCATCTTCCGGTGGTCCTCGAGTTCGCCGCCCGGGTGGACCCGGTGGCCGGACGGCGGCTGTTGGTGGAGCACCGGGTGCCCATCGACGTCCTGTGCGACGCGCTGGTCGAATCCGGGTCGGTGTACGGCGACGCGGTGACGGCGGTCTGCGCGACGCTGCCGCGGGTCACCGATCAGGAGGTGGAGCGCGCGCAGCGCCTCGCACAGGCCGGGCCGCCGGCCGAAGCCGTGGGCCTGCAACCGTTCACGCTGACCGTCCCGCCGCGGCGGGCGACGGGAGGAAACGGACATGGGTGAGTTGTTCTGGAATGTGATCCCGTACGTGACCCTGGCGATCATCATCGTCGGCACGTGGTGGCGCTACCGGTACGACAAGTTCGGCTGGACCACCCGCTCCTCGCAGCTCTACGAGTCGCGGCTGCTACGGATCGGCAGCCCGATGTTCCACTTCGGGATCCTGGTGGTGATCGCCGGGCACTTCATCGGGCTGGTCATCCCGCAGTCGTGGACCGACGCCGTCGGTCTGAGCCAACACGCCTACCACGTGCAGGCCATCACGCTGGGATCCATCGCCGGGGTGTCCACGCTGGTGGGGATCACGCTGCTGGTCTACCGGCGGCGCACCACCGGCCCGGTGTTCATGGCCACCACGGTCAACGACAAGGTGATGTATGTGGTCCTGGTCGCGGCGATCGTGGCCGGACTGTGCGCCACCGCACTGGGTTCCGGGTTGGTGGGCGAGGAGCACAACTACCGCGAGACGGTCTCGCCGTGGTTCCGCTCCATCTGGGTGCTGCAACCGCGTGGCGATCTGATGGTGCAGGCGCCGATGTACTTCCAGGTGCACGTGCTCATCGGGCTGGCGCTGTTCTGCCTGTGGCCGTTCACCCGGCTGGTGCACGCGTTCAGCGCGCCGATCGGATACCTGTTCCGCCCCTACATCGTCTACCGCAGCCGCGACGTCGCCAAGGACACCGAGCTGATCGGGTCCCAGCCGCATCGCCGGGGTTGGTAGCCCGTCAGAACAGGTAGATCGCGAAGATCACCAGGTGCAGGCCCACCAGCCAGCCGTCGGTGGCCCGACGCAGCCAGCGTGGCGCGGTGCGGACCTCCATGAAGTAGCGCACCACCAGCCGCGACTTGATGAACGTCAGCACCAGCACCAGGGCCGTGATCGGAATGCTGGGGTCCACCCGTTCGGTGAAGTGCGCCGGGGCCAGCCACCACGACCCGATCGTGATGATGCACAGGGCAATCCAGGCCCAGGTGAGGGTGCGGGTCTCGGCGGCGTGCGACGGTGCCGGTGCTTCGGATGTGGTTGTCATGGTCACCTCATTACGTAGAGCAGGCCGAAGATGATCACCCAGAGCAGGTCCACCATGTGCCAGTAGACGGCGCCCGATTCCACCATCGAGGTGCGCCGACGGGCCGGATTACGCAGTTCGCGGATGACGACGCCCAGCACGATCAGGCCGATCAGGACGTGCAGCAGGTGGACACCGGTGATCACGTAGTAGAAGGAGTAGAACGTGTCGGCGTTCGTGTGGCCGGCGCTGATCTTGCTGGCCCATTCGTAGCTTTTGAACACCATGAACAGCACACCGCAGATGCCCGCGCCGTAGACCAGGCGAATCGATTGCACGTGTCGGCCGGCCCGCGCGGAGATCACCGCGCGGGCGATGAACCACGAACTGGTCAACAGGATCACGGTGTTCAAGACGCCGATGTTGACGTCCAGGTGTTGCTGGGCCCGGAGGAACTCCTCGGGGTTCATGGCCCGGTAGATCATGAAGATGACGAAGTAGCCGGAGAAGATCAGGATGTCGCCGAGCACCATGATCCACATGTCCAGATCGCCGGGCAGGCGACCGCTCGACGCCGGGCTCTTCTGCGGTTCGTCCTGCACCGCGGTCGGTGAGGACAATGAGTCAGATTGTGTCACAACAGAGTTCCTTGTCCTCGTCAGTCCAGCGCCGGAGCGTCGAGCGGCTCGCGCTCACAGGCGCGCTTGAGCAGGTAGATCAGCACACCCAGCCAGACGGTGAACACCACCACGGCCCACCAGAACGCCAGCGATCCGTTCCAGGCCATGGGCCCGGATTTGAAGACGAACATCTGGGTGGCGATCACCTCGGTGACGATCTGCCAGATGGACACGTAGGCAAACCATCTGGGGAAGATGTCGTTCTTGTCGTAGAGGATGGCGATGGCCAGCGCGAGGTAGGCGGCCGAGAAGCAGCCCAATGATCCGTTGTAGGAGAGCATTCCGAGGTCGTAGAGCAGGCTGATCTGTTCCGGATTGCGGTCGGGGCGGAACGCCGCGGTCAGGAAGCACACCCCGACCAGCAGGAAGCCGGGCAGCGCCCCGACGCCCATGCCGCCGATGTAGACGTAGGCGAACACCGAACCCGAGGACATCCGCTTCATCTGATAGGCGACCAGGCCGTTGGTCACCGCCGCGCCGCCGAGCAGGATCAGCAGGACCACGAAACCGATCTGGATGGTCAGGCCGTTGGCGGCGAAGAACGCGACCTTGTCCTCGTCGGTGACATCGGGGCGCGGCGGCGGGGTCACCCGGGCCAGGATGCAGATGATGACGCCGAAGACGCCGTACCAGGCCGGGAAGAACCAAGTCACCAGGCGGACATCGGGTTTGCCCTTCGGTGCCTCGTCGGTGTCGGCCGAACGGCCGACGGTCAGCAGGCTCACGGGGCCACCACTTTGTCCTCGACGGCCTGCTGGAACAGCGCGCGGCGCAGCACGAAGAACATCACGACGACGAAGGCCGCGTAGGCGCCGTTGCGCAGCCAGAAGCTGAGCAGTCCGTCCCAGGCCAGCGGGCCGGTGTGAACCACCGCGGCGCACGCCGCCGGGATCATCGCCACCGCGGTGGCCATCGAGTAGTGGCCGACCCACCGCGGGAACACCGGGTCGGGGCCGTCGTCGAAATAGACGGCGAGGCCCAGCAGTACGAACTGGGCCACCACCATGCCGACCGGCGCGATGAAGATGATCCAGGCCAGATCGTTGAGCAGCAGGATCAGTTCGGGGTTGCGCTCCGGCCGGAACGCCGCCACCAGGAAGAAGATGTTCGACAGCGCGAAAGTGGTGGCGCCGCTGACGATTGCGGTCAGATAGCAGTAGGCGAAGACGTGACTTTGGGTCTTCATCCGTTTCATCTGCATCACGATCACCATGAAGAACGGCAGGATCATGATGCCGCACAGGTTGAAGGTCACCTGGCTGGCACGGATCCACGCGGTGTTCTCGGCGTAGAACGCGGCCACCTGATCGGCGGGTGTCGTCGGCGACATCGGCGGCCAGAAGGCCGGGAAGGCCAGCATCGCCGCCAGCAGCACGACGCCGACGGCGGGACCCGTCCACAGCGCGACCCACTGCGTCCGGATATTGCCGGCCTGTGGTGTGTCTTGGACCTGCTCGAGTATTTGCACTGCACCCTCCGCTATGACGCCAGTCAGTGACCGTCTCGGCCGGAAGCGCCGCCGGGCCCGATGTGGGCGGCGGGACAAAAGCCGGTGTTCCAGCCGGAATCACCTAGGAAGCGAGGATAGCCGATCGGCTAGTGCAGGGAAAGGGTGTTACTGAGACCAGTCAGTCAGAGGTCCGATCGCGGGGGTGGTGCGGCGGCTAGTCGGCTGCGCGGTCGGTCTCGTCCGAACCGTCGCTCGACGGAGCGTCGCCCAGCGGATCGACCGGATCGGCGATGATCAGCTCGCCGGTGTCCGGCGAGACCTCGTAGCTGCCCGGCGCAATCTGATGCACCATCACCAGGCCGGCCAGCGTGGCAGAGACCTCCCGGCGTGAAACCCGTTGTCCGTTAAGGCCTTCCGGCTCCGACACGCGCATCAGGCTCGGCGTGGTGGCGAGGTCGTAGCGGAACGCCCGCAGCATCGACACACACGCGATCACCATGATCACCGAGAACGGCACCGCCGTCACGATCGAGGCCGTCTGCAACGCCGTCAGCGACCCGGCGCCGCCGACCACCAGCAGGATCGCGGCCGCCACACCCTCGAGCACCGACCAATACACGCGCGTCACCTTCGGCGTTTCCAGTTCGCCGCCGGAGGACAGAATGTCGATCACCAGCGAGCCCGAGTCCGACGAGGTGACGAAGAAGAACACGATCACGACGATGGCCAGCACGCTGGTGATCGTCGCCAGGGGCAATCCGTTGAGCAGTTCGAACAGCGAGGTGTTGGTGTCGACCGCGCCGTCGACCAGCATGTCGTCGTTGTTGCGCTGGCGCAGGATCGCAGAGTCGCCGAACACGGTGAACCACAACGATCCGATGACCGTCGGTACCAGCAGCACGGCACCGACGAACTCGCGGACCGTGCGGCCGCGGGAGATCCGCGCGATGAACATGCCCACGAACGGCGCCCAGCTGATCCACCAGCCCCAGTAGAAGATGGTCCAGGTGCCCAGCCACGCGCCATCGGTGAAGGGGCCGGTGCGCAGCATCAGTTCGGGCAGCGACTGCACATAGCTGCCGAGGTTCTGCACCCAGGCCTGCATGAGGAACAGGGTGGGGCCCGCGATCAGGACGAACCCGGCCAGCACGCCGGCCAGGATCATGTTGATGTTCGACAGCCACTTCAGGCCCCGGCTGACGCCGCTGACCACGGAATAGGTGGCCATCGCGGTGATGGCCGCGATCATCCCGACGACCCACCAGTTGTTGATCTCGATCCAGCCCAGATAGTCCAGGCCGGCCGCGATCTGGGTGATGCCGAACCCCAACGAGGTCGCCACGCCGAACAGGGTGCCGACGATCGCGACGGAGTCCACGGCATGCCCGATCCAGCCCTCGACGCGTTCGCGGCCCAGCAGCGGTTCGAGCAACCAGCGCACCGACAGCGGGCGGCCGCGCCGGTAGGTCATGTAGGCCATGCCCAGGCCGACCACCACGTAGATCGCCCAGGCGTGCAGGCCCCAGTGGAACATCGTCAGGGCCATCGCCTGGTTGGCGGCGGCGTCGGTGCCACCTTCGACACCCATCGACTCCGGGGGGCTGACGTAGTGGGTCAGCGGTTCGGCCACCCCGTAGAACACCAACCCGATCCCCATGCCGGCGCTGAACAGCATCGCCAGCCAGGCCGGGAAGCTGAACTCAGGGCGTTCGTGGTCCGCGCCGAGGCGGAGGGTGCCCACCCGGGACAACCCGCAGTACACCGCGAAGCCGACGAAGCCCGTGGTGGCCAGCACGTACCACCAGCCGATGCCGTCGGAGACCGCGGCGTTCAGCGTGCCGAACGCGTCCGCCGCGGTGCTGGAGTAGATGACGGCGAACCCGATGAGCCCGAAGATCACCAGCGAAGCCGGGACGAAGACCCGCGGATCGATGGTTTGCCGAGCTTTCGCGAAGGGTCCCTGCGGTTTGCGGCTCGAGCTGTCCGGTCCGGAACGCTGGGTCACGCGTCCTCCCTATTCGTCATCGTTGTCGCTGCGTGTACCGGGTTAACCCGGGTCTTAGCAGGCGCATGCGAGGCCGCACCTGACCATACCGGTCAGGTCAAGGGACGCGTTGAGGCGATCGTGGGCGTTCGCTGGCCAGCGGCGCATCGCGGGCCAGGAGGGGGCGAGAGGGTCAGTAGCGCAGGGAGTCTTCGACCACCCGCACCGGATCGTCGCGGTGCCCGGCGGCATACAGCGGGTGCAGCAACACCGGGTGGCGGCAATGCGGGCAGGAGGCCTGCGGTTCGTTCACCGTGGATCCGGTGAGGTGATGGCATTCCTTGCAATGCACGATGTGGAAGGCGCCCATCCAGTTGAGCAGACCCAAACACATGGCCACGGTGGCTATCGCGCCCACCACCACGATCGCCAATATCGTCAGTACTGTCGAGACCGTCATTTCGGCACCTCCAAGCACGTTCGAAGCCACGTGACGGATATCTCAACCGTACGCCTGAAAGCGCCCGCGGGAGCCGCGTTCAGGGAGTTGTCAGGCTTTTCGGGCCCGCTTGTACACCTTCTCCAATTCCTTGCCCCGCAGGCCCATCAGCTCGGCTTTATGGACCTTGTGCAGTACCAGCGGACACTTCTTGCAGCGCGGCTTGCTACGGCAGCATTTCTTCTTCGGCTTGAGGCCCGCGTACTTGCTCGACTTCACGGTGTCCTTCGGATCGGGCGTTCTGGTTTCGTGATTGACCTGCTGTACTGCGACAATCTGCGGAATGGAATCTCGTCCCAACTTTAGAAACGTCGCGATCGTCGCTCACGTCGACCATGGCAAAACGACCTTGGTGGACGCCATGCTGCGTCAATCGGGTGCGTTGGCCGAGCGGGGCGACACGCAGGACCGCGTGATGGACTCCGGTGATCTGGAGCGCGAAAAGGGCATCACGATCCTCGCCAAGAACACCGCGGTGCACCGACACAACGCCGATGGCAGCGTAACCGTCATCAACGTCATCGATACTCCCGGCCACGCGGACTTCGGTGGTGAGGTCGAGCGCGGGTTGTCCATGGTCGACGGCGTGGTGCTGCTGGTCGACGCCTCCGAGGGGCCGCTGCCGCAGACCCGGTTCGTGCTGCGCAAGGCCCTGGGCGCGCACCTGCCGGTGATCCTCGTCGTCAACAAGACCGACCGGCCCGACGCGCGCATCGCCGAGGTCGTCGAGGAAAGCCACGACCTGCTGCTCGACGTCGCCTCGGATCTGGACGAGGAGGCCCAGGCCGCCGCGGAGAAGGCGCTGGACCTGCCGACGCTGTACGCGTCGGGGCGGGCCGGCATCGCCTCCACCACGCAGCCCGCCAACGGCGAGGTGCCCGACGGCGGCAACCTGAATCCGTTGTTCGACGTGCTCATGGAGCACATCCCGGCCCCGGCGGGCGACCCCGAAGCCCCGCTGCAGGCACTGGTGACCAACCTCGACGCCTCGGCGTTCCTGGGTCGGTTGGCGCTGCTGCGCATCGCCAACGGGCGCCTCAAGAAGGGCCAGCAGGTGGCCTGGATGCGGGAGGTTGACGGCTCGCCCGTCATCACAGGAGCCAAGATCACCGAGCTGCTGGCGACCGTCGGTGTCGAACGCACGCCCACCGAGGAGGCCGTCGCCGGGGACATCGTCGCGGTGGCGGGGCTGCCGGAGATCATGATCGGCGACACGCTGGCCGATCCCGACAACTCGCACGCGCTGCCGCGCATCACCGTCGACGAGCCCGCCATCTCGGTCACCATCGGCACCAATACCTCGCCGCTGGCGGGCAGGGTGTCCGGGCACAAGCTGACCGCGCGAATGGTCAAGAGTCGCTTGGATTCGGAGCTGGTGGGCAACGTCTCGATCCGGGTGGTCGATATCGGCCGGCCGGACGCCTGGGAGGTGCAGGGTCGCGGCGAGCTGGCGCTGGCCATCCTGGTGGAGCAGATGCGCCGCGAGGGTTTCGAGCTGACCGTGGGCAAGCCGCAGGTGGTGACCAGGCAGGTCGACGGCAAGCTGCATGAGCCGTTCGAGGAGCTGACCATCGACTGCCCCGAGGAGTTCGTCGGCGCGATCACGCAGCTGATGGCCGGGCGCAAGGGCCGCATGGAGCAGATGACCAACCACGCCGCGGGCTGGGTGCGGATGGACTTCGTGGTGCCCAGCCGCGGGCTGATCGGCTTCCGCACCGAGTTCATGACGCTGACCCGCGGGACCGGCATCGCCAACGCGGTCTTCGAGGGCTACCGGCCGTGGGCCGGGGAGATCCGCGCGCGGCACAGCGGGTCGTTGGTGTCCGACCGGAGCGGTTCGGTGACCCCGTTCGCGATGATCCAGCTGTCCGACCGCGGGCAGTTCTTCGTCGAACCCGGCCAGGACACCTACGAGGGTCAGGTCGTGGGCATCAACCCGCGCGCCGAGGACCTCGACATCAACATCACCCGCGAGAAGAAGCTCACCAACATGCGGTCGTCGACCTCCGACGTGCTCGAGACGTTGGCCAAGCCGTTGGAGCTCGATCTCGAGCAGGCCATGGAGTTCTGCGCGGCCGACGAGTGCGTCGAGGTGACCCCGGAGATCGTGCGGGTGCGCAAGCTGGAGCTCACGGCCAGCCTGCGGGCACGGGCCAAGTCCCGGGCCAAGCAGGCCAACCAGGGGTAAGGCATCGTCGGCTCGGCCCCGTTTTGCCGAGCTCGCATCGAGTGCACGTTTTCGGGCCGTTTTGCGTACACCGGATACACACTCGCGGGTCTATCCACAGGCCCGGTGGCTCGTGAATAGCCGCCTCCGGTCTGGCGTCGGACCATTTCCGGGTGCCGCCGCAACTGCTCGAACTGTTCGCCGGTCAGCGTGGTGTGGCGACCTATCGGCAGATTCGCGAGGTCATCGGCCGACGGGTGATGGAGCGGCTGGTCCGAGACGGGCATCTGGTGAGGATCTGGCCGGGGATCTACAGCGGCCCGAAGCCATCCGCGCTGACGCGACTGCGCGGCCTGGACCTGCGCTGCGGCGAACCGGTCGCGGTGTGTCTGCACACCGCCGCCGCGGTGCACGGGTTCGACACCGAGCAGCCGTCCCGACTGCACGTCCTGAATCCGCAGGGGTGTCAGCTCCGGGATGACGACGCCCTCGTCGTGCACCGCCGCGACGGCGTGCCGCTGACGACGGTGCGGGGTCGGCAGGTCACGCCGCCCGCCTGGACGGCGGTCGACGTGGCCCGAGGAGTCGAGCGGCCCCGCGCCCTGGCCACGCTGGACGCGGCGCTGCGCAGTCAGACCTGTGACGTTTCCGGTCTGTGGCGGGCCGCCGAGGCGCAGGCCGCGCGCCGCGGGATCGTCAAGGTGCGAGAGCTGATCGGCGTTGGCGCGCCCGCAGGCCGAATCTCCGATGGAGAGCGAGGCGCGCCTGATGATGCTCGACGGGGGATTGCCGGAGCCGGTGCTGCAACTGCGGATCGTTGACCGCGAAGGCGTGGTTTGGCGGGTGGATTTCGCCTGGCTTGGTCCGGATGTGATCGTCGAGTACGACGGCTACGACTGGCACAAAACCCCGGAGCAGGTGCAGCGCGACCACCGCAAGCGCGCCGCCCTCGAGGAGATGGGCTACCGGGTCCTGTCGATCGTCAGCGAGGACGTCCGGGACAAGCCGGCTCGGACGGTCCGACGAATCGGCGACCTGTTGGGGCGCGCCGCGGCGTAGCTGCTCATTCGGGGCAATGGGCGAGTGCCATTACCCTGATCAGGTGCCAACAGCCCGCAGCCGCATTCTGACGTCTGTGGCCGTGTTGTCGGTTCTGCTGGCAGGCGGATGCACCGTGAGCCCGCCGCCGGCGCCGCAGAGCACCGAAACCACCGAGACCACGCCGCCCCCGCCGCCCAAGGCGACGCAGATCATCATGGCGATCGACAACATCGGTCCGGGGTTCAATCCGCACCTGCTTTCCGATCAGTCCCCGGTCAATGCCGCGATCAGCGCGCTGGTGCTGCCCAGCGCGTTCCGGCCGGTGCCGGACACCAAGAGCCCGACGGGTTCGCGCTGGGAGATCGACAACACCTTGCTGTTGTCGGCCGAGGTCACCGACGAGGAACCCTTCACGGTCACCTACAAGATCCGGCCCGAGGCCTCCTGGACGGACAACGCACCGATCGCCGCCGACGACTTCTGGTACCTGTGGCGGCAGATGGTCAGCCAGCCCGGCGTGGTCGACCCCGCCGGCTACGACCTGATCACCGGGGTCCAATCCATCGACGGCGGCAAGACCGCGGTGGTCACCTTCTCGCAGCCGTACCACGCCTGGCGCGAGCTGTTCTCCGACATCGTGCCCGCGCACATCGTCAAGGACATCCCCGGCGGTTTTCCGGCCGGCCTGGCCCGGGTGATGCCGGTGACCGGCGGCCAGTTCCGGGTCGAGACCATCGACCCGCAGCGCGACGAGATCCTGCTGGCGCGCAACGACAGGTTCTGGGGTCCGCCGGCGGTGCCGGACCAGATCCTGTTCCGGCGGGCCGGGGCACCGGCGGCGTTGGCCGATTCGATCCGCAACGGCGACACCCAGGTGGCGCAGGTGCACGGGGGAGCGGCGACCTTCGCCCAGCTCTCGGCGATCCCCGACGTACGGACCTCGCGGATCGTGACCCCGCGGGTCATGCAGCTGACGATGCGCGGACAGCAGCCACACCTGACGGATCCGCAAGTGCGCAAAGGCATTCTGGGCCTGCTCGACGTCGATCTGCTGGCCGCCGTCGGCGCGGGCAGTGACAACACCGTCACGCTGGTCCAGGCCCAGGTGCGCTCGCCGTCGGATCCGGGGTATGTGCCCACGGCGCCGGCGGCCCTGAGCCGCGAGGCGGCCCTGGCGTTGCTGGAGGGCGCCGGGTACGTCGTCGAGCAGGAGGGGCCGGATCCCGAGGCGCCGGCCCCGCCGCAGGGCCAGACGCGGGGGCGGGTCAGCAAGGATGGCGAGCAGTTGACCTTCGTGCTGGGCGTCGCCTCCAACGATCCGACCTCGGTTGCGGTGGCCAACACCGCCGCCGACCAGTTGCGCAACGCCGGCATCGCGGCCTCGATCCTGCCGCTGGACCCGGTGACGCTGTACGGGGAGGCCCTGGCCAACAACAGGTTTGATGCGATCGTCGGCTGGCGGCACGCCGGTGGCGATCTGGCGACGCGGCTGGAGTCGCGGTACGGCTGCCGGGCGCTGGAGGCCACCACGGTATCGACCTCCGGTGCGCCGCCGAGCCCGTCGCCCTCGCCCTCGCCGTCGCCCACCCCCACGCCGGCGCCGTCGCCGACCGCGCCCGAGCCCGCGCCCACCACGCCGAAGACGACGGCCCCGCCACCCCCGCCGCCGGACGACGGCCGATTGGTGCAGGCCCCGTCGAACCTGACCCAGGTGTGCGATCGCGCGATTCAGCCCACCATCGACGCGGGGCTGGACGGCTCGATCGACATCGACGAGGTCATCGAGGCGGTCGAGCCCAAGCTGTGGAACATGTGGACGGTGCTGCCGATCCTGCAGGACACCACGATCGTCGCGGCCGGGCCGTCCGTGCAGAACGTCAGCCTGTCGGGCGCGGTGCCGGTGGGCATCGTCGGGGACGCCGGGACCTGGACTAAGCGCCGATAGCGTGCGGGTGCCCCGAAAACAGTAGTGGGGCACATCTTTCGACATGCCCCACTACTGCCGGCCGGCTAGCCAGTCTCCCCCTCTGACTGCCGCGCTTCGGCCTTGGCTTGCTTAATCGCTGGCTTTTTCGGCCTTCGGCTTGTCTTTCTCGGTCGAAGCGTCCGACTGGTCCTCCGCTGCCTTGGTCTTCGGTTTGGTGAGTTTGTCCACGGCGCGGTCGATACGTTCCGAAGCGGACTTCACCTGCTTGTTCAGGGACTTGACTGCGGCGCGGATGGGTCGCTGCCGGTTGGGCTTGTCGGCGCGCTGTTCGTCGGTGTCCTCGGCCGAAGCCTCCCGTTCGGCGACCGAAAGCCGCTCGCGAAGTTCCTTCGACGAGACGCCGGTGCGCTCTTCGGTGGCCGCCAGGCGCGCAGCCGGCTCGTTGTCGGAGGCGTCGAGGTTGGGGTCGACATCGAGGGCGTTGGCGACCAGCGTCCGGGTCCGCTCGGTCGCGCGCCACAACACGTCGTTGCGGAATTGCATGACGGCGCCGTCCCCGGCCGTCTCACTCGGAATCCCGTCGCTGCCGCCACCGAGGGAATCGGGAAGCACCTGTGCGACGGCCTCGATGGCCGGATCAACGACCCACAGCGGCGCGTCGATGTATTGGCGAACGGCCCGGTAGAGGTTCTCCTCGTCGCCGGCGGCGATGGCCTGTGCCAGCGGGATGAGACCCAGCGGAGCCAGGACGGCGCCCGCGGCGAGGTTGGTCGCTGAGGCCCCGAAGCCCTCGGCCAGCTCGAGGGCCGGGTTGCGATTGATGGCCGCATCAACGTCGAGCGCATCGGCAATGGCGGAGCGGATCTCGTTGGTGCCGGCCCACAGCACGTCGTTGCGGAACTGCAGGAGCGCGCCGTCGTCGACGCCGTCCGTCGATTCCCCGCCGGTGCCGCCGCCGAGCTCGTCGGGGAGGATCTGCGCGATCGCCTCGAGCGCCGGATCGACTGCCCACAGCGGCGCATCGACCCTCTGGCGCAGCGCGGCGTACAGCAACTCTTCGTCGCTTCCGGCGACAGCCACGGCCGCGATCAGCGGGCTCAATGGGGCCAGGGCCAGGCCTCCGATGACACGCTGCGCGGAGAGGGCGAGTAACTCAGGCGGCTCTTGGTGGTAGGCGGCGGTGAGAGCCACCGGGATGGTGGCGGTCTTCGCTGCGGTCGTCGGCGGTGCGATCGGTGCGAACGCGATTGCACTGGCACCGGCGATCGCGATACCCGCGGTCAGGCCGCATTGAACTCTTTTCATTGGTAGAACCCCCTGGCTCCCTCGTATCGGCCCCCCGGCCCAATGCCGCCGAAGTTACCTGCTTCTTCCGACAATCTCAGCCTGTTCTCAGGTTGCTCACGGGTTGTCTTTGCGCAAGCAAGCATTTTGATTCGGGCGAGGTTGGCCTCTTCTGGCAAACATGCAGCGTGCGGTCCGAAGTGGTCTTAGCCAACTGGGGCTTGCCGACGAAGATTTACTTTGAGCGAGTGGGCGGTATCGGCGGCATCATCCGCGCCGAAGTGCCACTGGCCGAAATTGACGTTCCTGCTTGATAATTCAAGGGTGTGCCGGCAGCGGCCGTGCGGACCGTCCTGGGACGACCCGGCCGCCGTCGGCTTGGGATCTCCTTGGAACTGATCGACCGTTGTGCCGCTATCCGACGGCCCCGTTTACGCTAGGCCGATGCAGATCGAGCGGCCGTGCATGCTGTTCGTCCACGCGCACCCCGATGACGAGACCATCACCACGGGCGCGACCATCGCCCACTACGCCGCGCAGGGCGTCGACGTGCACGTCGTCACCTGCACGCTCGGTGAAGAGGGCGAGGTCATCGGGGAGCGATGGGCGCAGCTCAGCGTCGACCACGCCGACCAGCTCGGCGGCTACCGCATCGCCGAGCTGTGCTCGGCCCTGCACCTGCTGGGGATCGGTGACCCGATCTTCCTCGGCGGCGCGGGCCACTGGCGCGACTCCGGCATGGCCGGCACCGACGCCCGGCCCGGCCGGCAGCGCTTCGTCGATGCCGACGAGCGTGCGGCGGTGGGCGCGCTGGTCGAGATCGTCCGTGAGCTGCGCCCGCAGGTCGTCGTCACCTACGACCCCAACGGCGGATACGGACACCCCGACCACATCCGGGCCCACCAGATCACCACCGCGGCCATCGCCGCCGCGGCGGACCCCACCGAGTACCCGGGCGAGCCCTGGCAGGTGGCCAAGTTCTACTGGACGGTGGTCTCCACGACCGCGATGCAATCGGCCATCGCGGCGCTGACCGATGACGACCAGCTCGAGCACTGGCAGCGACCGCCGGCCGACCTGGACTTCGGCTTCCCCGATGACCGGATCACCGCCATGGTCGACGCCACCGAGAGCCTGGCCGCGAAGATCGACGCGCTGGCCGCCCATGCCACCCAGGTCACGGTGGGGCCGACGGGGCGGGCCGCGGCTCTGTCGAACAACCTGGCACTGCCCGTCCTCGGCCACGAGCACTACATCCTGGCCGCCGGGGAGCCCGGCCCCCGCGACGACCGCGGCTGGGAGACCGACCTGCTCGCCGGTTTGATCGACGAGTACTGAGCGCAAAAAGACGCCGGCGGGACTGCCCCCTCTCAGTCCCGCCGGCGAGCTTTGCGCCCGTTCTGCGTCGAAGCTACGACCGCGCACACCGCGAGAAAATGGGGTCGACGGCACTGGCGTAGTAGTGCCTGCAGAGTCGCGTAGCGCACTACCCGGTCGGGTAGGCTGCCGACAGCAGCACATCGGAAGGGAACGGACATGGATCCAGATCTGGACCCGAACCTGCAGCACTGGCAGGACCGGATGGACAACTTCCAGTGGGTGGTGGGTTCGCTGGCCGGGCTGCTCGACAGCGTCCCGACCTGATCGACATTCGCGGATTGGACTCCGCCGCCCGCCCCGTCGTCCTGGGCCTACTGGCCGTCGACGGAATCATCTGCGCCTTCGTGGCCGCACTGCTGCTGCCCTCCTACATCGGGGCCGTCCCGTTTCCCATCAGCGCGCTCGTCGCTGGCGTCGTCAATCTGACGTTGGTGTGGGCCGCCGCCCAGTGGGTCACCGAGACCCGCCTGGCCGCGCTTCCGTTGTGGACCTGGCTGTTCACCGTCGCGGTGCTGACCTTCGGCGGACCCGGCGGTGACGTGATCTTCGGCGGGTCGGGGTTCCGGGCGTTCTATCCGATCCTGCTGATCGTCGTCGGCGCGGGTCCCGCCACGTGGTTTCTGTTGCGCCACAACGACGCCGGTCGCACGGTCTGAGGCGGCGCGGGCCTACTTCGACGCGGTGTCGCCGCCGCCGGAATCCCCGGCCTTTGCGCCGGAGTCCCCGGCCCTCTCGCCGCCGGAGTCCTCGTTCTTCTTGCCCGGCTTCTCCGCGCGCTTGTCGGTGAGGGAGGCCGCGGCCTTGCGCAGGCCGTCGCGCAGCGACTTGGTCTTCTCGCGGACGTCGGCGGCGATCTTCTTGGCCGCGTCCCGCCGGGCCTCGCGCGCCTCGGCCAGCGCCTTCTTCGGGCTGATCAGCGCGGCCTCTTCGAGGACCTCCGGCTCCAGGGTCTGGTCCTCGATCTCGATCGGCGCCGTCGGCTCGGGCTGTTGCTCGGCCGCCGGGGCGGTGGCGGGTTCGGGGGTCTCGGCCACGGCGGCGGGTTGCTTCTCCACGGCCGGCTCTTCGCGGTCCTTCTTCGGCGGCGTGACGTCCTTCGGTGGGGTGACGTCGACGAGGTCCGGAGCCGCGGCGGGCTTGGAATCCAGCGGGGCCGGCGCGGTGAACTCGACAGTCCGCCGGGGGAGCCGCGGAACCGCGCTGCCGAGATTGGCGGTGAACTGCAGACCGGCCGACACGATGCGATCCGAATGCTCTTGCAGCACGGCCGCGATCCGATCGGCGTGCTCTCGTAGACCCAGGGCGAGGTCCTCGACGGAGCCCTGGGCGGTTTGCACGAGCTTCTCGAGGCCCTGTTGCAGCGACGCGGACAGATCCGCCTGCGGCGTCGTGGCCAGGAACGGCAGCGGCGGCAGCGGGATCGGCAGCCAGTCCAGGCTCAGGGCATAGCGGATCTCGTTGCCGATGCCGCCCACCACGCCGTCCACCGCGGCATTGGCGATAGACCCGACGCCGGACGTCCACGTTCCGAGGTTCAGCGGATCGTTGACCACGGGGTCGAGGAAGTCATAGACGAAGCTGTCGGTCACGGGCAGGACGAACCCCGGTCGCCACGTACCGCCCGGATACCAGATGTAGATCTGCTCCGAGACCAGATAGCCGAACGGCACCCAGCCCAGCGCCCACGGGGCGAGCTCCAAGGAGGCGTAGTTCGCCCACTCCTTGGTGACGCCGTACACCGAGTTGATCAGGTCCGATGCGGCGTTGAGCTGGTCGATCTCGGCGCTGATGACGACGGGTTCGAGTTCCGGCGGGTTCAAAACCACGGCGGGTGCGACCACGATCGCCGTCGCGGTCGCGGCGGTCACGCCGGCCGCGAGTACGGCTCGCAACGGAATCTCCATCTCAGCACCCCTAACCAAGTGGCAGGCAAGGTACAACTTACGGGAAATTCAGCCAATGCACAGCCAGCTCTCGAACAACGAAGGGCGCGTTCCGCGCTGTGATCGGCGGGGCTAGTGTGGGTGCCGTCAGGACAGGCGCCGATGTTTCAGATGGTGGGACGCGGAATGAATCTCGAGCAGCAACGGGTTACAGGGGAGTGGCTCTGAACCCGCAGCACGCCGACCTGCCCAATCCGGTCATCCCCGTCGACTCAGTGGCCCCCAGTCCCGCCGCGCTGCGCCGGGTGCTGCGGCGCGCCCGCGACGGTGTCGCGCTCAACGTCGAGGAGGCCGTCGTCGCCCTGACGGCGCGCGGCGAAGACCTCGCCGACCTGTGCGCCAGCGCGGCCCGGGTGCGAGATGCCGGTCTCGAGTCCGCGGGGCGTCGCGGTGCCAACGGTCGGTTGCCGATCAGCTATTCGCCCAAGGTGTTCATCCCGATCACGCACCTGTGCCGCGATACGTGTCACTACTGCACTTTCGTGACGGTGCCGGGCAAGCTGCGCGCCGCCGGTCTGGGCATGTACATGGAGCCCGACGAGATCGTGGAGGTGGCGGCCCGCGGCGCGGAGTTGGGCTGCAAGGAGGCGTTGTTCACCTTGGGGGATCGCCCGGAGGCGCGGTGGCCCGAGGCGCGGCAGTGGCTCGACGAGCGTGGTTACGACTCGACGCTGGATTATGTGCGCGCCATGGCGATCCGGGTGCTCGAGGAGACCGGCTTGCTGCCGCACCTGAACCCGGGCGTGATGAGCTGGTCGGAGCTGTCCCGGCTCAAGCCCGTCGCGCCGTCGATGGGCATGATGCTCGAGACCACGTCGCGGCGGCTGTTCGAGACCAAGGGTGAGGCGCACTACGGCAGCCCCGACAAGGACCCGGCGGTGCGGCTGCGCACATTGACCGACGCCGGCCGGTTGTCGATTCCGTTCACCACCGGCCTGCTGGTCGGGATCGGCGAGACGCTCACCGAGCGTGCCGAGACCATCCACGCGATCCGCAAGTCGCACAAGGAATTCGGGCACGTGCAGGAAGTGATCGTGCAGAATTTCCGGGCCAAGGATCACACCGCCATGGCCGCCAGGCCCGATGCGGGCTTCGACGATTTCCTGGCCACCCTCGCCGTGACGCGCCTGGTGCTCGGCCCGGGCATGCGCGTGCAGGCCCCGCCGAACCTGGTGTCGACCCAGGAGTGCCTGGCGCTGGTGGGCGCCGGGGTCGACGACTGGGGTGGCGTGTCGCCGGTGACCCCGGATCACGTCAACCCCGAACGGCCCTGGCCCGCCCTGGATGATCTGGCCGCGGTCACCGCCGAGGCCGGCTACGACCTCGTTGCCCGCCTGACCGCGCAACCGAAGTACGTCCAGGCGGGTGCGGCTTGGATCGATCCGCGGGTGCGCGCGCACGTGGACGCGCTGGCCGATCCGGAGACGGGGTTGGCGCGCGAGGTCAACCCGGTCGGCCTGCCGTGGCAGGAACCGGATGAGGCCACCGAGTCGTTGGGCCGCACCGACTTGCACACCGCCATCGACACCGATGGCCGGCTCACCGAGACTCGCAGCGATCTCGACAGCGCCTTCGGCGACTGGGAATCCATCCGTGCGCATGTCCATGAACTGGCCGCCCGCGCGCCTGAGCGCATCGATACCGATGTGTTGGCGGCGCTGCGTTCGGCCGAACGCGACCCGGCCGGCTGCAGCGACGACGAGTACCTCGCGTTGGCGACCGCCGATGGTCCGGCCTTGGATGCCATTGCCGCGCTGGCTGATTCGCTGCGCCGCGAGACCGTGGGTGACGACGTCACCTACGTGGTGAACCGCAACATCAACTTCACCAACATCTGCTACACGGGGTGCCGATTCTGCGCCTTCGCGCAACGCAAGGGCGACGCCGACGCGTACTCGCTGTCGGTCGACGAGGTGGCCGACCGGGCGTGGGAGGCGCATGTGGCCGGGGCCACCGAGGTGTGCATGCAGGGCGGCATCGACCCCGAGCTACCGGTGACCGGCTACGCGGATCTGGTGCGCGGCGTCAAGGCCCGGGTGCCGTCGATCCACGTGCATGCGTTCTCGCCGATGGAGATCGCCAACGGGGTCACCAAGAGTGGTCTGAACACCCGGGAGTGGCTGACCGCGCTGCGCGAGGCCGGGCTGGACTCGATCCCGGGGACCGCCGCGGAGATCCTCGACGACGAGGTGCGCTGGGTGCTCACCAAGGGCAAGCTCCCGGCATCGATGTGGATCGAGGTCGTCAGCACCGCGCACGAGGTGGGGCTGCGGTCGAGTTCGACGATGATGTACGGCCACGTCGACACCCCGCGGCACTGGGTGGGGCACCTCAACGTGCTCCGCGAGATCCAGGATCGCACCGGTGGATTCACCGAGTTCGTGCCGCTGCCATTCGTGCACCAGTCCTCGCCGCTGTACCTGGCCGGGGCGTCGCGGCCCGGGCCCACGCACCGGGACAACCGCGCGGTGCACGCGCTGGCCCGAATCATGTTGCACGGCCGGATCTCCAACATCCAGACCAGCTGGGTCAAGCTCGGCGTGGAGCGCACTCGGGTGATGCTGCGCGGCGGCGCCAACGACCTGGGCGGCACCCTGATGGAGGAGACCATCTCCCGGATGGCCGGCTCGGAGAACGGATCGGCCAAGACGGTGGCCGAACTCGTCGACATCGCCGCCGGCATCGGCCGCCCGGCCCGTCAGCGCACCACCACCTACGCCACCACCGCGGCCTGAGGGCTCACCGCCGCAGTTGCTCCCGCAGTTCGTCGACGTAGTCGTCGTAGAACGCGGCGACATCCTGCAGATCCACGTCGCCGGGAAGATCGTCGGCGCGCTGGCGTGCGGTCAGATAGTCGATGGTCGCGGCGACCACTCGTCGCTCGTCGGCCTCGGCTCCCGAAATTTGGCTCACCACAGCGGGATCGGCCCGCACGCGCAGCGTGACGGCGGCCGCGTCGAGGTCCTCGTCCAGCTCCACCCAGACGAGGTAGTCGTGGTCGCCCAGCGCTTCGATGCTGAGTTGCTGCTGGGTCATGGTTCCCCCTTCGTGTTGCGCGACCGCCCCGCATGCGCCTCGGCGCGCAGTCGCTCGACCATGTGCGGGTAGTGCAGTTCGAAAGCCGGACGTTCCGAACGGATCCGGGGCAACTCGGTGAAGTTGTGCCGCGGCGGCGGGCAGGTGGTGGCCCATTCCAGCGAGTTCCCGTGGCCCCACGGGTCGTCGACGGTGACCACCTCGCCGTATCGCCAGCTCCTGAACACATTCCACACGAACGGCAGCATCGAGAGGCCGAGGATCAGCGCCCCCATCGTCGAGAGCACGTTGAGTGTGGTGAAGCCATCGGTGGGCAGGTAGTCGGCGTAGCGCCGGGGCATACCCTCGTTGCCCAGCCAATGCTGCACCAGGAAGGTGGTGTGGAAGCCGATCAGGGTCAGCCAGAAGTGCAGCTTGCCGAGACGTTCGTCGAGCATCCGGCCGGTCATCTTCGGGAACCAGAAGTAGATGCCGGCGAACGAGGCGAACACGATGGTGCCGAACAGGACGTAGTGGAAGTGTGCGACCAGGAAGTAGGTGTCGGTGATGTGGAAGTCCAGCGGCGGGCTGGCCAGCATCACCCCCGACAGGCCGCCGAGCAGGAAGGTGACCATGAAGCCCACCGCGAACAGCATGGGTGTCTCGAAGGTCAACTGTCCCCGCCACATCGTGCCCAGCCAGTTGAAGAACTTGATCCCGGTGGGCACCGCGATCAGATACGACATCAGGGAGAAGAACGGGAGCAGGACCGCGCCCGTGGCGAACATGTGATGGGCCCACACGGCCATCGACAGCGCCGCGATGCCGAAGGTCGCGTAGACCAGCGTGGTGTAGCCGAAGACCGGCTTGCGTGAGAACACCGGGAAGATCTCGGTGACGATGCCGAAGAACGGCAACGCCACGATGTAGACCTCGGGATGGCCGAAGAACCAGAACAGATGCTGGTAGAGCAGCACGCCGCCGTTGGCGGGGTCGTAGATGTGCGCCCCGAGGTGGCGGTCGGCGGCCAGACCGAGCAGCGCGGCGGTCAACAGCGGAAAGACCAGCAGCGCAAGGATGCTCGTGATCAGGATGTTCCAGGTGAAGATCGGCATCCGGAACATGGTCATGCCGGGGGCGCGCATGCAGACCACCGTGGTGATCATGTTCACCGCGCCGAGAATGGTGCCCAGCCCGCTGACGGCCAGGCCGAGGATCCACAAGTCACCGCCGGCGCCCGGGGAGTGGATCGCGTCACTGAGCGGGGCGTAGGCCGTCCAGCCGAAGTCGGCGGCCCCGTTGGGGGTGAGGAAACCCGAGAGCGCGATGAGGGCGCCGAAGACGAACAGCCAGAACGCCAGCGCGTTCAGGCGGGGGAATGCGACATCGGGTGCGCCGATCTGCAGCGGTAGCACCAGGTTCGCGAAGCCGAAGACGATCGGCGTGGCGTAGAACAACAGCATCACCGTGCCGTGCATGGTGAACAGCTGGTTGTACTGCTCGTTGGACAGGAACTGCAGCCCCGGGGCCGCGAGCTCGGTGCGGATCAGCAGTGCCATCAGGCCGCCCGCGAAGAAGAACGTGAAACACGCGACCATGTACATGATTCCGATCATCTTGTGATCGGTGGTGGTGAGGATTTTGTAGATCAACGTGCCCTTGGGACCCACGCGCTCCGGATACGGTCGTCGAGCGGTGAGCGTCTCGTCGGGCGGTGCGGGGATCTCCGGGGCGGCGGTCATGGCCGGGGCCGCGGATCGGGAGGTTGCAGGTCCAGCGCCTTGCGGCGGCGATGCACGGTCAGGTAGCGCAAACCCTGTGGTCCGGCGCTGAACTTACGTCGGGAGCGTCGGGGCAGCCAGAGCAGGTCGCCGGGTTTGAGATCGAGTTCGGAGTCCAATTCCGTTGTCAGCCGGCCGCTTCCGGCCAGGACGTGGATCAGGACGTCGAGGTCGGGGCCGGTGTGGCTGTCGATGCCGCCGCCGGGCGGTAGCGCGATGACGTTGGAATCCAGATCCCGTTCGGCCACCGGGATGTTCCACACTGCGCCGGTGAGGTCGGCGTCGCGGTCTTCGGGAGCCTCGGCGGTGTTCAACAGCACCTGCGGAAGCGCGGCGGCGGTGCGCTTGCCGATCCGGATGCGCCACTCTTTCGGTCCGCGTTGCAGGTAGGTCCACTCGTGACTGCCGGGGTAGTCGACGTCGAACTCGTCGCGCAGATGTTTGGGGTCGTGGTTGTTCACCAGCACGAAGGCACCCCCGACGGGAAGATCCGAGTACGTCGCGAAGATCGTCGGGTGCTTCCGCGGCTTGGGGAGTTCGCGGACATCGAGTTCGGGCGTGGTGGGCACTGGTTCCCCCTAGTTTCTACAGCCAACTCTTGTGTAAACTATCTCTCATGACCTACGTGATCGGCAAGCCCTGTGTCGATGTGAAGGATCGGGCGTGCGTCGAGGAGTGCCCCGTGGACTGCATCTACGAAGGCGGCCGGGCCCTCTACATCCACCCCGACGAGTGCGTGGACTGCGGTGCCTGTGAACCGGTGTGCCCCGTCGAGGCGATCTACTACGAAGATGACCTGCCGGATGAATTGACGCCGTACCTGGACGACAACGCGGCGTTCTTCACCGAAGCCTTGCCGGGACGGGACGGGCCGCTGGGATCACCCGGCGGGGCGGCGAAACTGGGTGCCCTCGAGGTGGATGCACCGCTGGTGGCCAGCCTGCCGCCGCAGCAATGAGTACCGTCGGTGGTCGTCGCCGCGATGTCCTGGCGGTGCTGCGGGAGGCGGACGAGGCGCTGAGCATCGCGGCCATCGCCGAGCGACTCGACGTGCACGCCAACACCGTTCGCTTCCATCTCGACGCCCTGTTGGAATCCGGCCAGGTCGAGCGCGCGGTGGTGCGACCGGCCAAACCCGGCCGGCCGCCGCAGCTGTTCGTGGCGACCAAGGGTATGGACCCGGCCGGTCCGCGGGCCTACCGGCTGCTGGCCGAGGCGTTGGTGGATTCGGTGGCGCGCAGCGGCGATCCCGTGACGCACGCCAGCGCGTCGGGGAAGGCGATGGGCGCACAACTCGGCCGCCCGCGCCAAGCCGCGGCGCAGGACGAGCCGGTCGGGCAACTCGTGGAGCTGCTCGACGAGCTCGGTTTCGCCCCCGAGGCCCAGGGCGCCCGAATCGGACTGCGGCACTGCCCTTTTCTGGAGCTCGCCCAGGTGCACCCCGAAGTGGTGTGCCCGGTGCACCTCGGTTTGATGCAAGGCGCAATGGAGGAGTGGGAGGCACCCGTGACCGTCGACAAGCTCACGCCGTTCGTCGAGCCCGATCTGTGCGTGGCGCACCTGACCGGGGTGTCGTCGTGAGCGCGCCGGCGGCGGTTGCGGCCGCGGCGATCTTCTTCTGGCTGGGGATGGTCGCCGCCATCTCGTTCCTGGAAGCGCCGCTGAAGTTCCGCGCACCCGGGGTGACGCTGCCTATCGGGCTCGGCATCGGCCGGCTGGTCTTCAAGGCACTCAACGGCTGTGAGGTGGTGTTGGCCCTGGTCGTGGTGGCGGCGCTGGTCCTCGGGGCGCCATCGGCGGTGGTGGTGGTCGCGGCGGGCGTGGCCGTGGTGGCGCTGCTCGCCCAGTTGGTGGCGGTGCGGCCGCGGCTCACCCAGCGCTCGAATGCGGTGCTCGCCGGCGGGCCGGAATCCGGCAAGCGCTCCCGCGTGCACTTCGTGTACCTGGGTCTGGAACTGGTGAAGGTCATCGGGCTGCTGGTGGCGGGCATCGCCGTGCTGGCCGGCTGAGGGGACGGGCCATGACGACGACGATGCTGCGCTCGGATATCACCGACCGCGACGACATCTACGACCTGCTGTCCCGGTTCTACGGTCAGGCCCTGGTCGACGACCTGTTGGCCGAACCGTTCACCGAGGTGCGGGCCAAGGGCCTCGAGCAGCACCTGCCCGTGATGTGCGACTTCTGGGAGACCATGCTCTTTCGCGCGGGGCGGTATCGGGGCAGCGCGTTGGAGGTGCATCGCGAGGTGCACCTGAAGCATCCGCTGGGCACCGAGCATTTCGTGCGCTGGCTGACGCTGTGGCTGGCCACCATCGACGAAATGTTCGCCGGTCCGGTGGCCGAGCAGGCCAAGCTGCACGGACGGCGGTCTGCCTGGGCGTTCCATCGCCGGCTGGTCGGGCACGACGCCCCGGAGCTCGACGCCTTCATCGGCCGCTGACCTGACCTTCCCCCATCTAGCGCCAACGTGCGCGTCCCCGGCCGACACGCCGCGAAATTCGCGGAGTTTGCGCACCTTCGCGGCCGGACTTCCCGTCGGGATCTCGCCGACGGGAATTTAACGGACCATAGTCCGGTTGTGCCTCGTGAGGGTGCTGGAACGTCCGCGCCCACAGACTCCAAGGAGGCATTCATGACTGCAGGATTGACGACCACCCCGCTCGCCACCGGTACCTGGGCCATTGACCCGGTCCACTCGGCCATCAACTTCTCGGTTCGGCACCTGATGGTGAGCAAGGTCCGCGGCAAGTTCGACACCTTCAGCGGTGCGATCGCCATTGCCGAGGATGGCACCCCGTCGGTCTCCGCAGACATCGATGTCGCCTCGATCAACACCGGCAACGAGCAGCGCGATGCGCACATCAAGTCCGCCGATTTCTTCGACGCGGACAAGTACCCGACGGCGACTTTCCGTTCCACCGCAGTCGAGGCCAAGGGGGAGGACTACGTGCTCTACGGCGACTTCACGCTGCACGGCGTCACCAAGCAGGTCAGCCTTGCGCTGGAGTTCAACGGCGTCAGTCCCGGTATGGGGCAGGGCGAGGTTGCCGGCTTCGAGGCCTCGGTGGTGTTGAACCGCAAGGATTTCGGCATCGATATCGACATGCCGCTGGAGACCGGTGGCGCCGTCGTCGGCGACAAGGTCACCATCAACTTGGACATCGAGGCGCTGCGGCAGTCCTGATCTCGGCCCGCGGGCGGGCGCAAACCACGCAAATTTGGCGGCGTGTCGGCCGGGGGCGCGCACGTTCGCGGTAAGGCGGGCTCGCGGTGAGGGGGCTCGGAAGTCAGAGGCGGGCGGCGAGCTCGGTGCCTTGGCGGATGGCGCGCTTGGCATCGAGTTCGGCCGCCCGCGCCGCCCCGCCGATGATGTGCGGCGCGATGCCGTCGCGGCGCAACTGCTCTTCCAGATCCCGCACCGGCTCCTGTCCGGCGCAGATCACCACGTTGTCGACCGCCAGGGTTTGCGGCCGGCGATGGTCGGAGCCGAAGCTGATGTGCAGCCCGTCGTCGTCGATGCGCTCGTAGTTCACCCCGGAAAGCTGCTGCACCCCTTTGGCTTTCAGCGAAGCCCGGTGCACCCAGCCGGTGGTCTTGCCCAGGCCGCGGCCCTGCGGGCCCTTGCTGCGTTGCAGCAGGTAGACCTCGCGGGCGGCCGGCGCGGGAATGGGCGTGGTCAACGCCCCGCGGGTCTGCGGCGCATCCTGGGGCGACAGCGCGCCCCATTCGGCCTGCCATTCCTTGAGATTCAGCGTGGGGGAGTCGTCGGTGGTCAGCAGTTCGCTGACGTCGAAGCCGATCCCGCCGGCGCCGATCACCGCGACCCGGCGCCCCACCGGCCGCAGCCCGTAGATGGCCTCGGGGTAGCTCAGCACCATCGGGTGGTCGATACCGGGGATGTCGGGCAGCCGCGGCGCGACCCCGGTGGCCAGCACCACCTCGTCGAACCCGGTCAGCTCCTCGGTGCCGACCCGCTGCCCGAGTCGGACCTGCACGCCGTGCTTGTCCAGCATCGTCGCGTAATACCGCACGGTCTCGGCGAATTCCTCCTTGCCGGGGATGCGCCGAGCCAGGTCGAACTGTCCGCCGATGAACTCGTTGCCGTCGAACAGCGTCACTCGGTGGCCGCGCTGGGCGGCCGTCACCGCCGTCGACAACCCCGCCGGCCCGGCGCCGACGACGGCCACCGATTTCGCCCGCCGGGTGGGCCCGAGGGTCAGCGTGGTCTCGTGTCCCGCGCGGGGATTGACCAGACACGACACCGTCTTGTGCGCGAAGGCGTGATCCAGGCAGGCCTGGTTGCAGGCGATGCAGGTGTTGATCTCGTCGGCCGCATCGGCGGCGGCCTTGGCCACCCAGTCCGGGTCACTCAGCAGCGGCCGGGCCATGGAGACCAGCGCCACGTTGGTGTCGGCGAGGATCTCCTCGGCGGCCTCGGGCATGTTGATCCGGTTGGACGCCACCACCGGGATGTCGACGTGCGCGGCGAGCGCGCTGCTGATGTCGACGAAGGCGGAGTTGGGCACCGAGGTGACGATGGTGGGCACCCGGGCCTCGTGCCAGCCGAAGCCGGAGTTGATCATCGTCGCGCCAGCGGCCTCGACTTCGGTTGCCAGGGCCACGATCTCGTCCCAGCTCTGGCCGTTCTCGACGTAATCGGCCAGCGACATCCGGTAGTCGATGATGAAATCCGGTCCGACGGCGGCGCGGGTGCGCCGCACGATCTCCACCGGCATCCGCCGCCGCTTCTCCGGGGTGCCGCCCCACTGGTCGCGGCGCCGGTTGGTGCGCGGGGCCAGGAACTGATTGAGCAGATAGCCCTCACTGCCCATGATCTCGACGCCGTCGTACCCGGCCTCGCGGGCCAGCAGCGCGCAGCGGACGAAGTCGTCGATGGTCTGCCGGACCCCGCGCGCGGACAGCGCCCGCGGTCGAAACGGGTTGATGGGGGCCTTGATCGACGAGGCGCTGACCGACAGCGGGTGATAGGCGTACCGGCCGGCGTGCAGGACCTGCAGCAGGATCTGGGCGCCCTCGTCGTGCACCGCGGCGGTGATCCGCCGGTGCCGACGCGCCTCCGACGAGGACACCAGTTGCGCCGCGAATGGCAGCAGCCAGCCCGTGCGGTTGGGGGCGTAGCCGCCGGTGATGATCAGGCCGACGCCGCCGCGCGCCCGTTCGGCGAAATATTCCGCGAGCTTGCCGGTGTCCTTGGCGCGGTCCTCGAGGCCGGTGTGCATGGAGCCCATGACCACGCGGTTGCGCAGCGTGGTGAAACCGAGGTCCAACGGTGACAGCAGATTCGGATAGGTCGCGTTCATGACTGTCCCTCCAGCGCGGCCAGCACCTCGTCGAGCCAGTCGACCGAGCCCTGCTCGGCGCGGATGCCGCCGCGCAGCACCAGGTATTGGTGCAGGGCGGAACCGGAGAGCCCAGCCGGATCCGGGAATTGGCTCTTCTGGAATCCGCCGTAGATGTCGAGCACCGCGGCGCGCTCGGCGCGCAACGCGACGACCTGCTCGCGGAGCGCCTCGGGCGCGGTTGCGCCGCCGAACGCGAGTCCGCGCAGCTTCACCGCCAGGTCGCGGGAGCGGCCGTCGGTGACCGACGTGCCCTTGCCGTGCAGCGGTTCGGCGATCCAGCGGGCCAGCTCGGCGCGGCCGGGGTCGGCGACGGTGTAGACCTTCTTGTCCGGACGGCCCTGCTGCACGACGGGGGAGACGTGCACCCAGCCGTCGGCCTCCATGGCGCGCAGGGTCCGGTAGATCTGCTGGTGCGTCGCGCTCCAGAAGTAGCCGATGCTGCGGTCGAACCGGCTGGCCAGCTCATAACCGGACCCGGACTGCTCCGATAACGAGACCAGGATCGCGTGCGGCAACGCCATGAAAAACACGCTAGGCGATACCGCGGGTCCTATGCAACTAGGTGCACAGAAACGGTGTTCATATCCACCTGTCGGTTTGGGCATTTTGTATATGCGACGTCTAGTATCAGTAAACGAGCTCCTACCTTGCCGTACACGGAAGTTAGGGCACACTGGCACAGCCGTCTAGTTTTGGCCATGGATACTGGTCGCAGCCCGCTGGACGACGAGATCAGCAGCTCACCCAAACGAGACACCGCAGAGAACCCTGAGGAGCTTTCTGTGACTTACGTGATCGCCGAACCTTGCGTCGACGTGAAGGACAAGGCATGCATCGAGGAGTGCCCCGTCGACTGCATTTACGAGGGCGCACGGATGCTCTACATCCACCCCGACGAATGTGTGGACTGTGGCGCTTGCGAGCCGGTCTGCCCGGTGGAGGCCATCTTCTACGAGGATGACGTCCCGGAGAACTGGACCAGCTACACCCAGTACAACGCCGACTTCTTCGAGGAACTCGGCTCGCCGGGTGGGGCCTCGAAGGTCGGCCAGACCGACAATGACCCGGAGGCCGTCAAGAGCATGCCTCCGCAGAGCGAGGACTGATCCAGACGATGTCGCGCCGGCGGTCGGTGTCGGCGTCGCTGCCGGTCTTTCCGTGGGACACCCTGGCGGAGGTCACCGCTACGGCCCGCGCGCATCCGGACGGACTCGTCGACCTGTCGGTGGGGACCCCCGTCGACCCGGTCGCGCCGGTAATCCAGGACGCGCTCGCGGCCGCCGCGTCGGCCCCCGGCTACCCCACTACGGTGGGGACGCCCGGGCTGCGGGAGGCGATGGTTGCCGCGCTGCACCGTCGCTACGGCATCACCGGACTCGGCGACGCCGCCGTCCTGCCGGCGATCGGTACCAAGGAACTCATCGCATGGTTGCCCACCCTGCTCGGCCTGGGGGCCGACGACCTGGTGGTGATTCCCGAGTTGGCCTACCCCACCTACGACGTGGGGGCCCGGCTGGCCGGGACCCAGGTGAGCGCGGCCGACTCGCTGACTCAGCTGGGCCCGCAGCGGCCCGCGCTGGTGTTCATCAACTCGCCGAGTAATCCGACCGGCAAGGTGCTCGGCGTCGACCACCTGCGCAAGGTCGTGACGTGGGCGCGGGAGCGCGGCGTGATCGTCGCCTCCGACGAGTGCTACCTGGGCCTGGGCTGGGACGCCGCGCCGGTTTCGGTGCTGCACCCCGACGTCTGCGACGGCGACCACACCGGTCTGCTGGCCGTGCACTCGCTGTCCAAGACGTCCTCGCTGGCCGGCTACCGCGCCGGTTTCGTCGCCGGCGACGTCGAATTGATCGCCGAGCTGCTGGCCGTCCGCAAACACGCCGGCATGATGATGCCCGGCCCCATCCAGGCCGCCATGGTCGCGGCCCTGAACGACGACGCGCACGAGGCGGCCCAGCGTGAGACCTACGCGCGGCGCCGCGAGGTGCTGCTGCCGGCGGTGCGCGCGGCGGGCTTCACCGTCGAGCACTCCGAGGCGGGCCTGTACCTGTGGGCCACCCGCGGCGAACCGTGCCGCGACACGGTGGCCTGGCTGGCCGAGCGCGGCATCCTGGCGGCGCCCGGTGAGTTCTACGGCCCGCGCGGGGCCCAGCACGTGCGAATCGCGTTGACCGCCACCGACGAGCGGGTGGCCGCCGCGGCCGCCCGGCTCGCCTGACCTACCGTCCCGACGGTACGGTCTCGTCGCTGTCGTCGACCGACATCTCTGGCGGCGGCACGCGGAACAGCCGGGTCAGATACAGCAGCCACGCGAAGCCCACCACCAGCCAGACCGCCCCGATCACCAGCGCGTTGACGTCGAGGTTGGTCAGTAGCCACACGATCACCAGCAGGCCGATCAGCGGTTGCACGGTCCAGCTCAGCGCATTGCGCGGGACCTCTGTGCGCGTCCGCAGGAACAACACGATCACCGAGATGTTCACGAAGGCGAACGCGGTGAACGCGCCGAAGTTGATGAACGACGTCGACGTCGTCACGTCCAGTCCCAACGCCAGCAGCCCGATGATCCCGGTGAGCACCAGGTTCAGCGCCGGGGTGCGGAACCGCGGGGAGAGGTAGCCGAAGAACTTGCGGGGCAGCACACCGTCGCGCCCCATGGCGTACATCAGCCGCGAGCCGGCCGCCTGGATCGGGATGCCTGCGGTGAACTGGGCGACGATTACGGTGGCCAGGAAGATCGCGCTGAAGAAGTCGCCGCCGATGGCGCGGGCGATGTCCAGGGCCGCCGAGTCGGTGTTCACGAAGACCCCGCCCGGGTGCACCAGCTGGGTGACGAATGCGACCGCGACGAAGATCGCACCGGCGATCGCGGCCGTGAGCACGATGGCCCGCGGCACGGTGCGCCGCGCGTCGACGGCCTCCTCGGCGAAGGTGCTCACTGCGTCGAATCCGATGAAGCTGTAGGCGGCGACGGCGGCGCCGGCCACGACCGCACCCAGGGTGGTGGCGTCGTTCCAGAACGGGGCGGTGGTGACGGCCAGGGCGTCGTCGGCGAAGATGCGGCGCAACGACAGACCGACGAAGAAGGCCAAGACGAGGAACTGGAACCCGATCAGCAGTACGTTCAGTCGGGTCGCCACCTTGATGCCGACGACGTTGAGGACCGTGGTCAACAGGATGAACGCCAGCAGGAACATCCACGACGGCACCCCGGGGAACTGCGCCGTCAGATACGCGGTTCCGATGAGCCAGACCACCATTGGCAGGAAGAAGTAGTCGAGCATGATCGCCCAGCCGACCATGAAACCCAGCCGCGGCCCCAGCGACCGGCGGGCATAGGTGTAGGCCGATCCGGCCGCCGGGAACTCCCGGGCCAGCTTGGCGTAGCTGAGCGCGGTGAAGATCATCGCGACCGTGGTCAACAGGTAGCTGCTGGCCAGCGTGCCGTTGCTGACTTCGGAGAAGGCGCCGAATGTCGTCAGGACGATGAACGGCGTGATGTAGGCGATGCCGAACAGCACCATCGGCCACAGCGTGATCGAACGCTGCAGGCCACCAGGAGCATCAGTCACGGGGGTCTCCCTGCTTGCCGGCGCCCCAGCGGGCCGCGGTGATGCTGCCGTCGTACAGCGGCAGCGGGATCTCGGCGTCCTCGCCCCGGATCTGGTCCCACATGCGATTGAGTCCGCACGTGCCGTGGTCGCGCACCCGCTCGACGGCGCCGAAATCGAGTACGTCGGTGAGGAATGTCGGGCTCTCGCTGGGCGCCTGGGACCGCACCAGGCCCTCCGGGTCGACGATGATGCTGCGCCCGGTGCCCGACGGCGCTGCGGCGTTGACGCTGACCGTGTACATCTGGTTCTGAATGCTGGTGGCCCGCGCCAAGACGAGTTCCTGTTCGCGGTCCGAGGTGGAGGTCTGGGCCGGATAGATGGCGAGATCGGCGCCGCTGTAGGCCAAGTGGCGTCCGACCTCCGGGAACCAGATGTCGTAACAGATGCCGAGGCCGACGGTGCCGATGTCCGGGATGTCGAACGTGACGAACTCAGTTCCCGAGGTGAACGGTTCGAAGGGCCGCCACGGGAAGATCTTTCGGTAGGCGGCCACCAGCTTGCCCGCGGGGGAGAACGCGGCCAGGGTGTTGAACAGTTCGCCGCGCGGGCCGCGTTCGATGATGGTTCCGGGGAGTAGCCAAACGTTTTCGGCGCGGGCGATCTCGGCGAGTTCGCGGGCGCGCGGCCCGTCGATCGGCTCGGCGATGCCCTCGTAGGCCGCCCGGCGCTCACCGGGGGTGCCGGCCACGGCGCAGGGGTGGAATTCCGGGTAGACGATCAGCTTCGTCCGCGGGAAATCGGCCATCAGGCCATGTACTTCGGCGCGCAGCTGTCGGGTCGCCACGGCCGGATCGCGCGCCGGTACCTGAGCCACGACGATCGGTAGCCGCCGATCCATTCCGCCCTCCAAAGTAGGCGTTTGACAGCGAATTTCCCGTGGGAGCCTCGCGTTTTGTCCGATACTACTAACCACGCGGGCCCCGATATGGCTGTTCAGCCATACAGTTCGGCGGGCCGGGCCGAGGATCCTGGGGACATGGACGCCATCACTGGAATCACCGAGGTGCCGCTCCCACACAACGAACCCGTGCACGACTACGCCCCGGGTTCACTCGAACGTGACCGCCTGACCGCGGCGCTGGCGGCCCTGGCCGACGAACCGATCGACCTGCCGCACGTGATCGGCGGTAAGCACACCATGGGCGATGGCCGGCGAATCCCGGTCGTGCAACCGCACCGGCACAGCGCGCTGCTGGGCACGCTGACCAACGCCGAGCATGCCGAGGCGGACGCCGCGGTGGCGGCGGCCATGGCGGCCCGGGCCGACTGGGCCGCCATGCCGTTCGACGAGCGCGCGGCGGTCTTCCTGCGCGCCGCGGACCTGATGGCCGGGCCGTGGCGGGAACGGATCGCCGCGGCCACCATGTTGGGCCAGTCGAAGACGGCCTATCAGGCCGAGATCGACGCGCCGTGCGAACTCGTCGACTTCTGGCGGTTCAACGTCGCGTTCGCCCGCGACATCATGGCCCGGCAGCCCAACAGTTCCCCCGGGGTGTGGAACCGCACCGACTACCGTCCGCTCGACGGATTCGTCTACGCCGTCACGCCGTTCAACTTCACCGCGATCGCCGGCAACCTGCCCACCGCGCCGGCCCTGATGGGTAACACGGTGGTGTGGAAGCCGTCGGTCACCCAGACGCTGGCCGCTTATTTGACCCTGCAGCTGCTGGAGGCCGCCGGCCTGCCGCCCGGGGTGATCAACCTGGTCACCGGTGACGGTCTGGCGGTCTCGGAGGTGGTGCTTGCCGACCCGCGGCTGGCCGGCATCCACTTCACCGGATCCACCGCCACCTTCCAGCACCTGTGGCGCGCAGTGGGCGCCAACATCGATCGCTACCACAGCTATCCGCGTCTGGTCGGGGAGACCGGCGGCAAGGACTTCATCGTCGCGCACGCCTCGGCGCGCCCAGATGTCCTGCGAACAGCGCTGATTCGCGGTGCCTTCGACTATCAGGGCCAGAAGTGTTCGGCGGCCTCGCGGGCGTTCGTCCCGCGCTCGGTGTGGCAGCGGGTGGGCGACGACTTCCTGGCCGCCACCGAGGCACTGTGCTACGGCGACGTCACCGACCTGAGCAACTATGGTGGCGCCCTGATCGACGAGCGGGCGTTCGCCAAGAATGTGAAGGCCATCGAACGCGCCAAGGACGCTCCGGGGGTGACCGTTGCCGTCGGTGGCGACTACGACGACAGCACAGGCTATTTCGTCCGTCCCACGGTGCTGCTGTCCGACGACCCGGGCGACGAGGCGTTCGCCACCGAGTATTTCGGGCCCATCCTCGCGGTGCACGTCTTCCCCGACGAGCAGTTCGACGACATCCTGGGCGTGGTGGACGCCGGGGCCAAGTACGCGCTGACCGGCGCGGTGATCGCCGATGACCGCGCCGCGATTGCCACCGCCTCGCAGCGTTTGCGCTTCGCGGCCGGCAACTTCTACGTCAACGACAAGCCGACCGGCGCCGTGGTGGGCCAGCAACCGTTCGGGGGATCGCGCGCGTCGGGCACCAACGACAAGGCGGGTTCGCCGCTGAACCTGCTGCGGTGGACGTCCGCGCGCTCGCTCAAGGAGACCTTCGTCCCGCCCACCGAGCACGGCTATCCGCACATGGGTGCCTAGCGATGGGTGCCTAGCGATGTCCGCGTTCGACACCCTGGCGCGCCCGGTGATTCTGGCCGCCAGTCGGGCGACGCGGCTGCAACGGGCCGTCGAGCGCCTGCCCGTGACCCGGCGGGTGGTGCGCCGCTTCGTGCCCGGCGAGACCATCGAAGCGGTGCTGGCCGCGGTCGCGGACCTACGCGCCAGCCGGCGCCTGGTGAGCATCGACCACCTCGGCGAGGACGTCACCGATCTTGCCGCGGCCGACGCGAACGTGGCGGCCTATCTGCGTTTGCTCGACGGGCTGGCCGCGCGCGCCGAGGGCGTGGTCGACGGCATTGCGCCGCTGGAGGTTTCGCTGAAACTGTCGGCGCTGGGCCAGGCGCTGGGCCGCGACGGTGAGCGGGTCGCCTACGAGAACGCGCACACCATCTGCGGTCGGGCCGACGAACACGGCGTGTGGGTGACGGTGGACGCCGAGGACCACACCACCGCCGACGCCCGGCTGGCCATCGTGGCCAAGCTGCGCGCCGACTTCGATTCGGTGGGCACCGTGGTCCAGGCCTACCTGCACCGCAGCGAGGCCGACTGCCGGGAGCTGGCCGGCGCCGGGGCGCGGGTCCGGTTGTGCAAGGGCGCCTACGACGAGCCGGCGTCGGTGGCCTACCGCGGCCGCGACGAGGTCACCACCAACTATCTGCGTTGCCTGCGGGTGCTGATCGACGGGTCGGGCTACCCGATGGTGGCCTCACACGATCCCGCCGTGCTCGATGCGGTTCCGGGGCTGTTGCGCGAGAGCGACCGGGGCACGGGCGATTTCGAGTATCAGATGCTCTACGGCATCCGGGCCGACGAGCAGCAACGGCTCGCCGACGCCGGCAACACCGTGCGGGTCTACGTGCCGTACGGCACCCAGTGGTACGGGTACTTCATCCGTCGCCTCGCGGAGCGCCCGGCCAACCTGACGTTCTTCCTGCGGGCGCTGGCGGGACGTTGATCAGGCCGGGATGGCCGCTACCGGCATGACCACCGAACCCCGGCACGCGCCGGAGGCGATGTCGGTGTGCCACATGCCGCGCAGTGAACCGTCGGTGTGCGGGGCGTAGTAGGTGAACGAGCGGGCCGGACTCCACTGCGACTCCGCGCCGTCGGCCGAGCACTGCCAGGCCCAGTCGTAGGTGGCTTTCCACTGCTGGCCGTCCCAGTTGTAGCGCAGCGGATTCGGCACGGTCGGGTTCGACGAGGCCGGGCCGTGGGCGGTCGCCACGCAGGTGGATCCGGAGCACGACGTCGACACCACGAACACCGCGCCGAAGTCGGCCTCGCTCTGCCGCGCCGCGATGCTGGTGCCGCCCTTCTGCGAGGCGTAGGTGACCATCGAGTACTGACCCGTCCACGCCTGCGGGGCGGCCTGGGCCGGGGCTGCGCCGGCCAACAGTGCTGCCATCAGACCGACCACGATCCCCACGGCGGGGCAACCGCGCAGCGCGGAACGTGGACGGCGGGCAGACATGGCGATCCTTGCAGGTAGAGGGGCTTCTCCACTTCACGGTAGCCGCGCGATCCGACACGATAGGCCCGCCACGAAGCCGCGGCTCGAGTTGTTATGGACTCGATGCCGGGACTTGGCCGGGTCTTGGCCGGACCTTGACCGGGCCTTGACGTTCCGAGACCGCAGCGACTACTCGTCGTGGCCGGACAGCCTCAGCAGCGTCCAGGCGGCGATCGTCTGGGCGTCGGTGATGTCGCCGCGGCGGATCATCGCCTCGACGTCGGCGCGCGGGAACCAGGCGCAGCGCATGTCCTGCTCCTCGTGCTCGCGTTCGTGGCGGCCTTCGGTGAGGCCGGTGGCCAGGAACACCCGCCCGCGCTGACTGCTCATCCCGGCCGCGACGTCGAGCAGACCCAACTCGATCATCGACTCGGCCCGCAGCCCGGTCTCCTCCCGCAGCTCGCGCGCGGCGAGTTCCAGCGGGGCCAGCGGGAGCTGCCCGGGCGCGGCGCCCTGCGGGAACTCCCACCGCCGCAGCCCCAGCGGGTACCGGTACTGCTCGACGAGCATGAACCGGTCCCCGTCGCGGGCGATGACCAACGCGTAGTCGGGCTTGTCGATCACCCCGTAGAGGCCGGGGCTGCCGTCCGGCCTGCGGATCTGGTCTTCGCGCACCGTCATCCAGTCGTTGCGGTACACGGTCCGGCTGGACAGGCGCTCGATCGGATCCACCCGCTCAGTATCGCGGTACGGTCACAGGCGTGCTGTTGGCCTCTCTGAACCCTGCCGCCGTCGCCGGCGGAGCCGATCTGTCCGACGCCGTCACCATCGGCGACACCACGCTGAGTCGCAGCGACCTCGTCGGCGCCGCCACGTCGGTGGCCGAGCGGGTCGGCGGCGCATCCCGGGTGGCGATACTGGCCACCCCGAGCGTCACCACCGTGCTGGCCGTCACCGGTTGCCTGATCGCCGGGGTGCCGTTCGTCCCGGTGCCCGCCGACGTCGGCGCCGCCGAGCGCACCCACATCCTCACCGATTCGGGCGCGCAGGCCTGGCTCGGTGAGCGGCCGGAGGACACCGGCGGGCTGCAGCACGTCCCGGTCCGGCTGCACGCCCGCTCCTGGCACCGCTACCTCGAACCGGACCCGGACGCTGCGGCCTACATCATGTACACCTCGGGCACCACCGGCGCGCCCAAGGGCGTGCAGACCAGTCGCCGTGCCGTGGCGGCCGACATCGATGCGCTGGCCGCCGCCTGGCGGTGGACGCCCGAGGACACGCTGGTGCACGGGCTGCCGCTGTTCCACGTTCACGGCCTGGTGCTGGGCCTGCTCGGTTCGTTGCGGATCGGCAACCGGTTCGTGCACACCGGCAAGCCCACGCCCGACGGCTACGCGCGGGCCGCCGAGAAATCCGGCGGGACACTGTTTTTCGGGGTGCCGACGGTGTGGTCGCGGGTGGTCTCGGATGTCGCGGCCGCCGAGGCGTTGCGCTCGGCGCGGCTGCTGGTCTCCGGCAGCGCGGCGCTGCCGGTGCCGGTGTTCGACCGGCTGGCGGCGCTGACCGGGCACGCGCCCGTCGAACGGTACGGCAGCACCGAGTCGTTGATCACGCTGAGCACCCTCGTCGACGGCGAACGCCGGCCCGGTTGGGTCGGCCTGCCCCTCGACGGGGTGCAGACCCGGCTGGTCGACGACGGCGGCGCCCCCGTGCCGCACGACGGGGAAACCATTGGCCACCTTCATGTTCGGGGTCCCATGCTGTTCGACGGCTACCTGAACCGGGAGGCCGCCACCGCCGAGGTGCTCGGCGACGACGGTTGGTACCGCACCGGTGACGTCGCGGTCATCGACGACGGCGGGATGCACCGCATCGTCGGGCGCGAATCGGTGGACCTGATCAAGACCGGCGGATACCGGGTGGGCGCGGGCGAGATCGAGACGGCGCTGCTCGGGCATCCCGGGGTCGACGAGGTCGCGGTGGTCGGCGTGCCCGACGATGATCTCGGCCAGCGCATCGTCGCCTATGTCGTCGGCGACGCCGAATCGGACACCCTGATCGAGTTCGTGGCCGAACAACTTTCGGCGCACAAGCGCCCGCGTGAGGTGCGCCTGGTGGGCGAGCTGCCCCGCAACGCGATGGGCAAGGTGCTCAAGAAGGAGCTGGCGCAATGGGATTGACATTCGCCGAGATCTGCATCGATGCTCGCGATCCCGCGTCGCTGGGGCTGTGGTGGGCGCAGGTGCTCGGCTGGCCGCACCACACCGACTCCGACGGCGACGTGCGGCTGACCCCGCCGCCGGGGGCCGGGCCGCCCTGGCAGTTTCTGACCGTGGCCGACGACAAGGTGGTGAAGAACCGGCTGCACCTGGACTTCGTGCCCGACGATCAGCAGGCCGAGGTTGACCGGCTGGTGTCTCTGGGCGCCCGGCACGTCGATATCGGGCAGGGCGACGAGAGCTGGGTGGTCCTCGCCGATCCCGAGGGCAACGAATTCTGCGTGCTGGCCGCCGAATAGCCCCAGTTAGTTGGCGTGCAGGTCCTCGTTGAGGGTGATGCCGTGGCCACCGCGGGCCACCACCTCGACGGCGCCGCTGACCGAATTGCGCCGGAACAGCATGTTGTTGGCGCCGGAAAGCGAACGGGCCTTGACCGACTTGTCGTCGGGGGTGGCGACCTTGGTGCCCGCCGTGATGTACAGCCCGGCCTCCACGACGCAGTCGTCGCCCAGCGAGATCCCCAGGCCGGAGTTGGCGCCGAGCAGGCAGCGCTTGCCCACCGAGATGACCTCGCTGCCACCGCCGGACAGCGTGCCCATGATGGAGGCGCCGCCGCCGATGTCGGAGCCGTCGTCGACGACCACGCCCGCGGAGATGCGGCCCTCGACCATGGAGGACCCCAGCGTGCCGGCGTTGAAGTTGACGAAGCCCTCGTGCATGACGGTGGTGCCGGCGGCCAGGTGCGCGCCGAGACGGACCCGGTCCGCGTCGGCGATGCGCACACCCTTGGGCACCACGTAGTCCACCATCCGCGGGAACTTGTCGATGCCGTACACCGTCACCTGGCCGCGGCGGCGCAGCTTGGCGCGCACCGTCTCGAAGCCCTCCACGGCGCACGGACCGTGATTGGTCCACACCACGTTGGTGAGCAGGCCGAAGAAGCCCTCGGCGTTGAGCTTGTGCGGGGTGACCAGGCAATGCGAGAACAGGTGCAGTCGCAGGTAGACGTCGTAGGTGTCGACGGCCTTGGCGTCCAGGTCGGCGATCGTGGTGCGGACCAGCACGGTCTCGGTGCCGCGATCCTCGTCGCGGCCGGTCAGCCCCGCCAACTCCGCGGGTGCGCCCTCGGGGTCGCGCTGCGTCCCGGTGCTGTCGAACGATCCCAGTTCCGGTGCCGGGAACCAGGTGTCGAGCACCGATCCGTCGGCCGCCAGCGTTGCCAATCCAAAACCCGAAGCTCCAGTCACGGTGCTACAGGCTACCGGGGCGGGCTGGCGCCGGGTCGTGCCCATCACCGATACCCTGGTCGGGTGCCTGACCTCCGTGTGGACCGACTCGACCTGCATGCCGACCCCGTCGCCTTGACGGCCGCGCTGGTCGACATCCCGAGCGAATCCCGCGACGAGGCGCGCCTGGCCGACGCGGTCGAGGCGGCGCTGCGCGAGCAGACGGTGGGCTTCGAGGTGATCCGCAACGGCGATGCCGTGCTGGCCCGCACCAACCGCGGTCTGCCCAGCCGCGTCCTGCTGGCCGGGCACCTGGACACTGTCCCGGTCGCCGAGAACCTGCCCAGCCGCATCGACGGCGACCGGATGTACGGCTGCGGCACCTCCGACATGAAGTCCGGCGACGCCGTCTTCCTGCACCTGGCCGCCACTGTCGCCGACCCCGCGCACGACCTGACGCTGGTCTTCTACGACTGCGAGGAGATCGAGGCCGCCGCCAACGGCCTGGGCCGCATCGAGCGCGAGCTGCCCGACTGGTTGCGCGCCGACGTCGCGGTGCTGGGCGAGCCCACCGGCGGCTTCATCGAGGCGGGCTGCCAGGGCACGCTGCGCGTGGTGGTCAGCGCCGACGGCACCCGCGCACATTCGGCGCGTTCGTGGATGGGCGACAACGCGATTCACAAGCTGGGCGCGGTGCTGGCCCGCCTGACCGACTACCAGCCCCGCCGCGTCGACATCGACGGGTGCGAATACCGCGAGGGTCTGTCGGCGGTCCGCATCGACGGGGGAGTGGCGGGCAACGTCATCCCGGATGCCGCGTCGGTGACGGTGAACTTCCGGTTCGCCCCGGACCGCTCCCCGCAGCAGGCGCTGGCCCACGTGCACGAGGTCTTCGAGGGGCTGCCGGTCAGCATCGAGCAGACCGATTCGGCGGCCGGCGCCCTGCCCGGCCTCGGCCAACCCGCCGCGGCGGCCCTGGTCGCGGCCGCCGGTGGACAGGTCCGGGCCAAGTACGGCTGGACCGACGTGTCCCGGTTCGCCGCGTTGGGCATCCCGGCGCTCAACTACGGCCCCGGCGATCCCAACCTGGCGCACCGGCGCGACGAGAACGTCGAGATCGCCCAGATCACCGCTGTCACCGAGACGCTGCGCGCCTACCTGTCG
>JAEWRC010000217.1 GCA_023460175.1 Actinomycetes bacterium | reverse complement strand
GCCCGGCACAGCGCGGCGCCGATCCCCGACCCGGCGCCGGTCACGATCGCGTGCTTACCGGCAAACCGCTCGGCGGTGGTTGCAGCCACGTTGACTCCCTACAGTGGCGCCGATCACATCAATGGGCGGCTCAACTGTAAGTCATACCGCACCGGTCATCGCGGCGGGGCGGAACGGGCGTTCGGACGCCTCAGACGGAGATTTCGCCCTGCTCGGCGCGCAGGCCGATGTCGGAGCGAAAGTGACTGCCCGGCAACCGAACCGACCCGACCGTGGCGTAGGCCGCCGCGCGCGCCGCCGACAGGTCGGCGCCGGTGCCGACGACCGCGAGCACCCGGCCCCCGGAGGACACCACCGCGCCGTCCTCCCGGCGGGCGGTACCGGCGTGCAGCACCGCGTCGGTCTCCGCGCCGGTGATGACATCGCCGATCCGCGGTCGGCCCGGGTAGTTCTCGGCGGCGATGACGACGGTCACGGCCGATCCGGGGTGCCACCGCAGCGGCTCGACCCGGTCGAGGGTGCCGGTGGCCGCGGCGTGCAGAAGCTCACCGAGCGGGGATTCGAGCAGCGCGAGCACCGACTGGGTTTCCGGGTCGCCGAACCGGCAGTTGAACTCCACCACCGCCGGACCCGCCGAGGTGATCGCCAACCCCGCGTAGAGCAGGCCGGAGAACGGGCAGCCGCGCCGGACCATCTCGGCGGCAACGGGTTTGACCACGTCGTCGACGATCTGGCGGGTGATGTCGTCGGGCAGCCAGGGCAGCGGGGCGTAGGCGCCCATTCCGCCGGTGTTGGGACCGGTGTCGCCGTCGCCGACGCGCTTGAAGTCCTGCGCGGGCAGCAGCGGCACCACGGTCTCGCCGTCGACCACGCAGAACAGCGAGACCTCCGGCCCGTCGAGGAACGACTCCAGCAACACGGGGTGGCCGTCGTCGAGCAGACCCGCGGCGTGCGCGCGCGCCGCGGCCCGGTCGTCGGTGACCACGACGCCCTTGCCGGCGGCCAGTCCGTCGTCCTTGACCACCCAGGCGCGCTGGCCGACGGCCGGCCCGAAGCGGCCCAGGGCCGAGTCCAGGTGGCCCGGGTTGTCGACGATCTCGCTGGTTGCGGTCCGCACGCCCGCCGCCGTCATGACGTCCTTGGCGAAGGCCTTGGAGCCCTCGATTCGGGCCGCGTCCTTGCCGGGCCCGAAGCAGGCGATGCCCGCGGCGCGCACGGCGTCGGCGACCCCGAGCACCAGCGGCACCTCCGGCCCGATGACCACCAGGTCGGCGCCGACCTTGCGGGCCAGCGCGACGACGGCGTCCGCGGAGCTGACGTCCACGTCGTGCTGCTGGGCGATGCGGGCCGTGCCGGCGTTGCCGGGGGCTACCGAAAGGCCGCTGACCTGCGGATCACGCTTGAGCGCCAGCAGCAGCGCGTGTTCGCGGGCACCGGAACCAATGACGAGGACGTGCACAGGGCATCACCCTATCTGCCCGCTCACCCGGCCACCGAACCGCGCGGGTCACTGTTCGTCGAGGGTGCGTCCGCTGCTCATCTTGACCGCGGCGTTGACGTTGGCCCGCTTGTCCTCGCCCTGGCCGCGCTCCGCGGCCTTGCGGCGATTGTTGGCCACCTTGTCGACGGTGCCGTTCAGGCCGGAGCCCAGCGGGAAGCCGAGGTACTGGGTCAGGAAGACCGCGATCTCCTTGAGCTCGGTGTGGTCGAGTTCGCCGTTGAGCATGGCGGCGTTGACCTGGATCTCGGCGAGGTCCTGGCGGCCGACGGCCGTCACGGCGGTCAGCGTCATGATGCGCTTCTCGCGCATCGTCAGGCCGGGGCGGTTCCAGATGTCGCCGAACAGGTGGTCCACGGTCAGGTCGAAGTAAGGGTCGCCCTCGATGTCGGGCATCTCCCAGCCGTAGACCTCGTTCATCTTCGCCAGACCCCGCCGGCGGATGTCGTCGGTGCTCATCAGTGCTTCACTCCTTCGCTTGCGCGTCGTGGGGAACGCCGAGTCCGGCGGCCAGGTTCTGTAGCGCCACCTCGGCCAGCGGCAGGTCGACGTCGAGGGTCTGGCCCAGCCCCAGCGCCAGGCTCAGGTCCTTCTCCCCCAGCCCGCGGGTGTGGGAGAACGCCTCGTAGAGCCAGTGGTCGGCGCCGAGATCGGACATGTTCTCGCGCACCATGATCGCCCCGGGCCCGCCGGTGAGCGCATCGGTGTGGCGGACCACCCGGCCCAGGGCCTGCACGTCCAGGCCGGCCTGTTCGGCAAGCTTCATCGCCTCGCAGGCCGCCGCATACGAGGTGAAGGTCAACATGTTGCGCGCCAGCTTCATCCGGGTGCCCGCCCCGGGGGCGCCGGCGTGGATCACCATCGAGGCCCACTGCTTGAAGGCGGGCTTGATCCGCTCGTACACCGGGCGGTCGGCGCCCACCATGGTTGCCATCTCGCCCTTCTCCGCGGCCCCGGCACCGCCGCTGACGGGCGCATCGATGACGTGGATCTCGGTGTACTGCTCGGCAAGTTCGGCGGCGGTGGTGTCGCTGATGGTGGAGTGGATCGCGATCACGGTGCCCGGCTTGGCGCGGCCGGCCAACTGCCCCACCACGTCCCGGACCTGCTCGTCGTTGAGGACCACGACGCTGATCAGATCGGCGTCGGCGACGTCGGTGACGGCCGCGGCCGCGGTGGCGCCGGCCTCGACGAACGGCGCCATGGCCCCGGCGCGCAGGTCGAACACGATCAGGCCGCCCGGCCAGTCGAGCAGCCGCTTGGCGATCGGCGCCCCCATGTTGCCGAGGCCGATGAATCCCAGTTTCAGTTCGCTGCTCATGACCGGATGATCTGTCCGCCGTCGACGTTGAAGATCTGCCCGGTGATCCAGGACGCCTCGTCGGAGAGCAGGAACAGGCACATACCGACCAGATCCTCAGGAGTGCCCATGCGCGACAACGGGAGTCCCTTGACGATGTCGGCGACGATCTCTTGCGGGGTGGTGGTCCGGTTGGCCTCGGTGTCGATGGGCCCGGGCGCGATGGCGTTGATCCGGATGTTCTGCCCGCCCAGTTCGCGGGACAGTTGCTGGGTCAGGCCGTTGACGCCGGTCTTGGCCAGGCCGTAGAAGTTGGAGTACAGCCAGGCCGCCGTGGAGGACTGGTTGACGATCGCGCCGCCGCCGCGCTTGGCCATCTTCTTGTAGACCGCCCGCGTGCACCACAGCGCCCCGTCGAGGTTGACGCTCATGAACTTGCGGTAGTACTCCGGGTCGACGGTGACCAGGAAGTCCAGCTTCATGCCGCCGAAGATCGCGGCGTTGTTGACCAGGTAGTCGATGCCGCCGAACTCGGCCAGCGTGCGGTCGGCCATCTCCTTGGCCGAATCGGGGTCGGAGACGTCGACAGGCAGGGCCAGCGCCGTGCCGCCCTCCCCCTTGATCCCGTCGGCGACCTTCTGGGCGCCCTCGAGATTGATGTCGGCGACCACCACCGCCGCACCCTCGCGGGCCAACGCCTCGGCGTAGGCCTGCCCGATGCCGCCGCCGGCGCCGGTGACGATGCCGACCTTGTTGTCGAATCTGCTCACGGTTCTCCTCGAATATGAATGTCTGGTAGAGCTTCTGGTGGCCATCAGGCCATCGCGGTTCAGGCCGTCGCGGTTCAGGCCATGGTGGCGATCACCTTGATCTCGGTGTACTCCTCGAACCCGGCCACACCCATCTCGCGGCCGACTCCGGACTGCTTGTACCCGCCGAACGGTGCGTCCGCGGCGTACCAGACCCCGCCGTTGACGTTGACGGTGCCCACTCGCAGGCGGGCGGCCACGCCCGCGGCGCGCTCGGGGTCGCCGGAGAACACCGTGCCGGACAGGCCGTAGGGCGAGTCGTTGGCGATCCGCACGGCGTCGTCGTCGCCGTCGTGGGCGATCACGGTCAGCACCGGGCCGAAGATCTCCTCGCGCGCCACCCGGGCGTTGTTGTCCAGGCCGGCGATGACGGTCGGTTCGATGAAGAATCCCTTCGGCTGGTCGGCTGGACGTCCACCGCCGCAGGCGAACCGGCCGCCCTCCTCGATCGCGAGGTCCAGATAGGACTGCACCCGGTCGCGTTGCCGCGCGGAGATCACCGGCCCGCAGATGGTCCGCTTGCTGGTGGGATCGCCCGGCTTGAGCCCCGCCATGGTGGCCGCCGCGGCCTCGACGGCCTCGTCGTAGCTCGCCCGCGGCACCACCAGGCGGGTGGTGATGGCGCAGCCCTGCCCGGCGTGCATCGCGGCGGTGAACGCCGCCATCGAGCACGCGCCGGCCAGGTCGGCGTCGTCGAGCACCAGGAACGCGGACTTGCCGCCGAGTTCGAGGAAAACCTTCTTGATGGTGGCCGCGGCGTCGGTCATCACCGATCGGCCGGTGGCCGTCGACCCGGTGAACGAAACCATGTCCACCCGAGGGTCTTTCGACAGCAGCGCGCCGACCGCGTGATCGCTGGAGGTCACGATGTTGAGGACGCCGGCCGGGAAGTCGGTGTGTTCGGTGATCAGTTCGCCGAGCACCGCGGCGCACCACGGGGTGTCCGGTGCGGGCTTGAGCACCAGGGTGTTGCCCGCGGCCAACGCCGGGCCGATCTTGGCGAGGTTGATCTGATGCGGGAAGTTCCACGGCGTGATGGCCCCGACCACGCCGACGGCCTCGCGGGCGATCGTGCGGTTGGTCGGAATGCCCTGCGGTGTCGCATAGCCCAGATCGGTGTTCCACGCGTAGGACTCGGCGGTGTCGGCACAGAAACTCAGGTCGTCGACCGGGCCCTCGAGCTGACCGCCGGAGGTCAACATCTTGGGCGCGCCGACCTCGGCGATGGTCAGCTCGCGCAGGTCCTCGATGTGCTCCTGCATGGCCTGGCGCAGCTGCCGCAGGCAGCGCACCCGCAGTTCGGTGTTGCGGGACCAGTCGGTGTCGTCGAAGGCCCGCCGGGCGGCCTCGATGGCCGCACCCATGTCCGCCGGGTCGGCGTCGGCCGCGGTGCCGAGCACCTCCTCGGTGGCCGGGTTGACGGTGGTGAAGGTCCCGGCGCTGCCGGCGACCAGCTTGCCGTCGACGAGTAGCTGGCTGTTGCGGTCGGCGAGTAACGCCATCACACCTCCGAATGGTTCCCGTGCGGAACGGCCCACATCTGGACAAGTGTCCGATGATTGTCCGTCCGAACATAACCCTCGGACGCCGAAACAGGCAAGGGCCAGATCCGGAGGTCGGCGATCATCCCGGATAAGGCAGCCCTAACGAGCGGAAATGACCTCCGACCTTGCCACCGACGGCGCCGTCATCTAACTTGGACATGTGTCCAGCGAGTCCGTGTTAGACGCTTCCCCGCGGTCGGGTGAGAACACCCGCAACCGGCGGCAGGAGGAGACCTTCCGCAAGGTCCTCGACGCGGGCCGGGAGATGCTGCAGGAGACGTCGTACGCCGATCTGACGGTGCGCGCCGTCGCCAAGCGCGCCAAGGTCGCGCCGGCCACCGCCTACACCTACTTCTCCTCCAAGAACCACCTGATCGCCGAGGTCTACCTGGACCTGGTCCAACAGGTGCCCTACTTCACCGACGTCAACGACACCCTGTTCACCCGGGTCGACCAGGCCCTGCGCGCCCTGGCACTGGTGGTCGCCGACGACCCGGCGGTCGCCGCGGCGTGCACCACGGCCCTGATGTCCGGGGGCGACCCGGCGGTGTTGACCGTGCGCGATCGCATCGGCGCCGAGATCCACCGCCGGATCACCTCGGCCATGGGGCCGGGCGCCGATCCGCGCACGGTCTCCGCGCTGCAGATGACGTTTTTCGGGGCGCTCGTCCAGGCCGGCAGCGGGGCCTACACCTACCAGCAGACCGCCGATCGGCTCACCTACGTCGTGCGCCTGATCCTCCCAGCCCAAGGAGACCGATGACCGTCCAGATCGACAAGCCGATCCTCGACCCGTACGACTACGACTTCCACGAGGATCCGTACCCGTACTACAAGCGGTTGCGCGACGAGGCGCCGCTGTACCGCAACGAGGAACTCGGCTTCTGGGCGCTGTCCCGCCACCAGGACGTACTCCAGGGCTTCCGCAACAGCACCGCGCTCTCGAATGCGTTCGGCGTCTCGCTGGACCCGGCCTCGCGCGGACCGCACGCGTCGAAAACCATGTCGTTTCTGGCCATGGACGATCCCGACCACCTGCGGCTGCGCACCCTGGTGTCGAAGGGGTTCACCCCCAGGCGAATTCGCGAGCTCGAGCCGCGCGTCACCGAGCTGACGGTCGGGCACCTGGAGACCATGCTGGAGCGCGCCGACTCCGGCACCGTGGACTACGTCGCCGAGTTCGCCGGCAAGCTGCCGATGGACGTCATCTCCGAGCTGATGGGCGTGCCGCAGCCGGACCGGGATCAGGTACGCGCGTGGGCCGACGCGGTGATGCACCGCGACGACGGTGTCACCGATGTGCCCCCGGCCGCCATCGAGGCCTCGCTCAACCTGATCGTCTACTACCAGGAGATGGTCGCGCAGCGGCGCAAGAAGCCGACCGAGGATCTGACCTCGGCGCTGCTGGCCGCCGAGATAGACGGCGACAAGCTCACCGACGACGAAGTGCTGGGCTTCATGTTCCTGATGGTGATCGCCGGCAACGAGACCACCACCAAACTGCTTGCCAACGCCGCGTTCTGGGGCCACCGCAATCCGGACCAGCTGACGCCGGTCTACGCCGACCTGGACCGGGTGCCGCTGTGGGTCGAGGAGACGCTGCGCTACGACACCTCCAGCCAGATCCTGGCCCGCACGGTCGCCGGCGAGTTCACCATCTACGACACCACCATCCCCGACGGGGACATCGTGCTGCTGCTGCCCGGATCCGCGCACCGCGATGAGCGGGTGTTCGAGCACCCCGACGACTTCGTCATCGGCCGCGAAATCGGCTCCAAACTGCTGAGTTTCGGTAGCGGCGCACACTTCTGCCTCGGCGCGCACCTGGCCCGGATGGAGGCCCGGGTGGCGTTGACCGAATTGTTCCGACGAATCCGCGGCTACGAGGTCGACGAGGCCAACGCCGTCCGCGTCCACTCCAGCAATGTTCGCGGATTCGCCCACCTTCCGATCACAGTGGAGACACGCTAAATGGCCCGTTTCGAACCCCATCCCGACCGCAGACCCGCCCTGGTCGCCGGCGCGTCCTCCGGTATCGGCGCCGCCACCGCGACCGAGCTTGCCGCGCACGGCTTTCCGGTCGCGTTGGGCGCGCGCCGAGTGGAGAAGTGCCAGGAATTGGTCGACGAGATCAAAGCGGGTGGCGGCGAGGCCATCGCGTTGCCGCTCGACGTCACCGACGCCGATTCGGTGAAGTCCTTCGTGCACGGCGCCACCGAGGCGCTCGGCGAGATCGAACTCCTCGTCGCCGGCGCGGGCGACACCGACTTCGGTCGGATCCACGAGACCAGCACCACCGAGTTCGAGCAACAGATCCAGATCCACCTGATCGGCGCCAACCGACTGGCCACGGCGGTGCTGCCCGGGATGGTCGAGCGCCGTCGCGGCGACGTGATCTTCGTCGGCTCCGACGTCGCGTTGCGCCAGCGCCCGCACATGGGCGCCTACGGGGCGGCCAAATCCGCTCTGGTCGCCATGGTGACCAACCTGCAGATGGAACTGGAGGGCACCGGGGTGCGGGCCTCGATCGTGCATCCCGGACCGACGAAGACCTCAATGGGCTGGAGCCTGTCGGCCGAGAAGATCGGTCCGGCGCTGGAGGATTGGGCCAAGTGGGGCCAGGCCCGGCACGACTACTTCCTACGCGCGGCCGACCTGGCCCGCGCCATCACCTTCGTCGCCGAGACACCGCGCGGCGGCTTCATCGCAAATTTGGAGATCCAGCCCGAGGCCCCGCTGGCCGACGTCAAGGACCGGCAGAAACTCGCACTCGGAGAAGAAGGGATGCCAGGACAATGACCGCTCTGACAGACGTGACGCGGGTATCCGGCGGCGAGGAGGAACACGGCCACCTCGAGGAGTTCCGCACCGATCCGATCGCCCTGATGCAGCGCATTCGGGATGAGTGCGGTGACGTCGGCTGGTTCCAGCTCGCCGACAAGCAGGTGGTGCTGCTCTCCGGTGCCGAGGCCAACGAGTTCTTCTTCCGTTCCAGCGACAGCGAACTCAACCAGGCCGAGGCCTACCCGTTCATGACGCCGATCTTCGGCGAGGGCGTGGTGTTCGACGCCGATCCCGAGCGGCGCGCGGAGATGCTGCACAACACCGCGCTGCGCGGCGAACAGATGAAGGGCCACGCCGCGACCATCGAGAACGAGGTCAAGAAGATCATCGCCGACTGGGGCGACGAAGGCGAGATCGAGCTGCTGGACTTCTTCTCCGAGCTGACCATCTATACCTCGACGGCGTGCCTGATCGGGCTGAAGTTCCGCGAGCAACTCGACAACCGGTTCGCCCACTACTACCACCAACTGGAGCGCGGGACCGACCCACTCTGCTACGTCGACCCCTACCTCGACATCGAGAGCTTCCGGATCCGTGACGAGTCGCGCGTCAAACTCGTTGCGCTGGTGCAGGAGATCATGAACGGCCGCATCGCCGATCCACCCAAGGGCAAGGAGGATCGCGACCTGCTGGACGTGCTGGTCTCGATCAAGGACGAGGACGGCAATCCCCGGTTCTCGGCCAACGAGGTCACCGGCATGTTCATCTCGCTGATGTTCGCCGGCCACCACACCAGTTCGGGCACCTCCTCGTGGACGATGATCGAGCTGCTCCGCCACCCAGACTTCTACGCCAAGGTGCAGCAGGAACTCGACGATCTCTACGCCGACGGTCAAGAGGTCAGTTTCCATGCGCTGCGCCAGATCCCGAATCTGGACAACGCGCTCAAGGAGACGCTGCGGCTGCACCCGCCGTTGATCATTCTGATGCGGGTGGCCCAGGACGAGTTCGAGGTGGCCGGCCGCCCCATCCACAAGGGCCAGATGGTGGCCGCCTCCCCGGCGATCTCCAATCGGATCCCCGAGGACTTCCCGGACCCGGACGCCTTCGACCCGGACCGCTACGAGAAGCCGCGCCAGGAGGACCTGATCAACCGGTGGACCTGGATCCCGTTCGGGGCCGGCAAGCACCGCTGCGTCGGCGCGGCGTTCGCGCAGATGCAGATCAAGGCGATCTTCTCGGTGCTGTTGCGCGAGTATGAGTTCGAGATGGCGCAGCCACCCGAGAGCTATCGCAACGATCACTCCAAGATGGTCGTCCAGCTGCAGCAGCCGGCGAAGGTGCGTTACCGCAAGCGAATCAAGGGCTAGTCGACGTGGGCTGCTACCGCATCGAACTCGACGACGACCTGTGCCAGGGCCACGCCATGTGCGAACTGGAGGCCCCGGACGTGTTCCGGGTGCCCAAGCGCGGCGTCGTCGAGATCCTTGACCACGAGCCCCCCGACGAACTCCGCGATGCCGTGGAGATGGCGGTCGAGATGTGTCCTACCCGAGCACTGTCAATCACAGAGAAGGATTAACAATGGCGTCACGCGAACAGCTGGAAGACTGGGTCGAGCGCTGGCTGAAGGCCAACCAGGACGCCGAGGCGGCCGGTGACTGGAAACCGTTGGCGGAGTTCTTCACCGAGGACGCCACCTACGGCTGGAACATCGGCCCCAAGGAAGACGTGATGTGCGTGGGTCGCGACGAGATCCGCGACGTCGCCCTGGGTCTGGAGATGGAGGGCCTGGAGAACTGGGTCTACGAGTACCAGAAGACGCTCATCGACGAGAAGCAGAACGAGATCGTCGGGTTCTGGAAGCAGATCGCCAACAAGAGCGACGGCAGCCGCGACGAGATCTACGGCATCGGCGGCAGCTGGTTCCGGCTCAACGACGACCTGCTGATCGAGTGGCAGCGCGACTTCTTCGACTTCGGCCACGTGCAGAAGGCGTTCATGAAGTTGATCGAATCCGGCGACCTCACCCCCACCATGCAGAAGCGCATCGAGCGGTCGCTGTCCGGGGAGAAGCTGCCGGGTTACTACCCGCTCGGGCAGGCGCCGGCCAAGCTATTCTGACACCTGTCCAGGACGACCGACCAAGCAGTTGCTTTGTGAGGCTGGCTCGCTATGCTGGCCCGACGGGAGTGGCCCTGGTCACTCGTGAAACCGCTGTCGGCCGATCCGGGTCCGGGCAGTTCTGAGCATGCGAGATCGAAGCGAGGTCAGGGAGCGATGAAGACTAAAGGCGCCATCATCCGGGAGTTCAATCAGCCCTGGTCGATCGAGGAGATCGAGATCGGCGACCCCGTCAAGGACGAGGTCAAGATCCAGATGGAAGCCTCGGGCATGTGCCATTCCGATCACCACCTGGTGACCGGGGACATCCCGATGTTCGGCTTCCCCGTGCTCGGCGGCCACGAGGGCGCCGGCGTCGTCACCGAGGTGGGCCCGGGCGTGGAGCACATCGCTCCCGGCGACCACGTCGTGCTGTCGTTCATCCCGTCCTGCGGCGAATGCCCGTCGTGTCAGGCCGGCCTGCGCAACCTGTGCGATCTGGGTGCGGGCCTGCTCGCCGGCGTCTCGGTCTCCGACGGCACCCACCGCATCCATACCGCCGCGGGCGACCCGGTGTTCCCCATGACGCTGCTGGGCACCTTCAGCCCGTACATGGTGGTGCACAAGAGTTCGGTGGTGAAGATCGATCCGTCCATCCCGTTCGAGGTCGCCTGCCTCGTGGGCTGCGGCGTGACGACCGGATACGGCTCGGCGGTGCGTAGCGCCGACATCCGTCCCGGCGACGACGTCGCGATCATCGGCGTCGGCGGGGTCGGCATGGGTGCCCTGCAGGGTGCCGTCAACGCCGGCGCGCGCAACATCTTCGCGATCGACCCGGTCGAGTGGAAGCGGGATCAGGCGCTGAAGTTCGGTGCCACCCACGCCTATCCGGACATCGACAGCGCCATGGCGGGCATCGCTGAGGTGACCGCCGGGGCGATGGCCAAGAAGACCATCATCACCGTCGGCGAGCTCAAGGGCCAGGACATCGACAGCTACCTGAACCTGACGTCGAAGGGCGGCACCTGCGTGGTGACCGCCGTCGGCAGCATGCTGGACACCAACGTGACCCTGAACCTGTCGATGCTGACCCTGCTGCAGAAGAACCTGCAGGGCACCATCTTCGGCGGCGGAAACCCGCACCACGACATCCCGTTGCTGCTGTCGATGTACAAGTCGGGCCGGCTCAACCTGGACGACATGGTCACCCGCCAGTACAAGCTCGAGCAGATCAACGAGGGCTACAAGGACATGCTCGAGGGCCGCAACATCCGCGGCGTCATCCGCTACACCGACGCCGACCGCTAGACCGCCGACGGCACAGAATCGCCCCAATACCGGCGGGGATGGGGCGATTCTGCTTCTGCTCACCGGTTCAGCGGCGGGCCTATGCTGGGTAGCCATGGCCACTGTCTTCACCAAGATCATCAACCGCGAACTGCCGGGTCGCTTCGTCTACGAGGACGACGACGTCGTCGCCTTCCTGACCATCGAGCCCATGACCCAGGGCCACACCCTGGTGGTGCCGCGGGCCGAGATCGACCAATGGCAGGACATCGACACCGACACCTACACGCGGATCATGGCGGTGTCCCAACGCATCGGCAAGGCCGTGGTGCGGGCCTTCGATGCGCCGCGGGCGGGGCTGATCATCGCCGGCCTCGAGGTGCCGCACCTGCACGTGCATGTCTTTCCCGCGCGCGAGCTCACCGACTTCGGCTTCGCGCACGTCGACCGCAATCCCTCCCCGGAATCACTCGACGAGGCCCAGGCCAAGATCAAGGCGGCGCTGGCCGAGTTGGGCTGACCTCCGCGGGGCTCTCCATCTCCGCGCTGATCAACCGCGGCAACCGGACCTCGAAGCGGCAGCCCTGCCCGGGCGCCGTCGTGACGTTCACCGAGCCGCCGTGCGCGAAGACCAGCGAGTCGACGATGGACAGCCCCAGCCCGGTGCCGCCGCTGGCCCGGGTGCGGGAGGCGTCGGTCCGGTAGAACCGCTCGAAAATCCGTAGCGCGTCCTCGGCGGTCATGCCGGGTCCCTCGTCGACGACCTCGATGAGGGCGTCGGGACCGCGGGTTCCGACGCGGACGGTGACCGACGTCGACTCCGCGGTGTGCTGCAAGGCGTTGGCGACCAGGTTGCCGAGCACCTGGCGCAGCCGGGACTCATCGCCGATGACCTCGGGCGTGCCGGGGCCGTCGAAGACCTCCACGGTGATCGCCCGCCGCGGCGCGATGGACTGCGCATCGTGCACGGCATCGGTGGCCAGCGCCAGCAGGTCGACGCGGTGCTGCTCGAACGGGCGCTCGGCGTCGAGGCGGGCCAGCAGCAGCAGGTCCTCCACCAACACCCCCATCCGGGCCGATTCGCTCTCGATGCGCGACATCAGCATCTCGACGTCGGTGGCCGCACCCTGCCGGTACAGCTCGGCGAACCCGCGGATGGTGGTCAACGGGGTGCGCAGTTCGTGGCTGGCGTCGGTGATGAAGCGGCGCATCTTCTCCTCGGAGCTGCGCGCCTTGGCCGCCGACGCCTCGGTGGCCGCGACCGCGCGCTGGATCTGGGCCAGCATGCCGTTGAGCGCCACCGTCAGCCGCCCCACCTCGGTACGCGGATCGCGCTGCGGCACACGCCGATCCAGCCTGCCGGCGGCGATGGCCGCGGCGGTCTCCTCAACCTCGGCCAGCGGTCGCAGGCTGCGGTGCACCACGGCGTACCCGACGATGCCGAGGATCACCAGCACCCCCACACCGATGCCCATCTGGGCGTAGGCCAGCGAACGCACGGTGGTCCGCACATCGGCGAGTTCGATTGCCACGGTGGTCAACTCACCGTGCTCACCGCGCACTGACACCGCGCGCCAGTTCCCGCCCGAGGGGTCCAGCGATCCGACCGTGGTGGGCACCGGGCCGACGTCGTTGTCGGGCGGCAGCGCCGGTTCGGAGTCGCGGTCGGCCGCCCCGATCCACACCTCGCCGTCCGTACCGACCCCGCGCACGTAGAAGTTCGTCGGCGGCCGACCGGGGTTCGGGCCCTCGTTGATCCGCGGCGCGCCGCGGGGCGCCAAGGCCCAACCGGTCGAGGCGTCGATCAGGGTGCGGTCCACGCGTTGGACCAGACTGTGGCGCAGGATCGTGGTCACGGCGATACCCGAGGCCAGCAGGCCACAGGCCACCAGCAGCAAGGTCGCCGCCACCAGGGCCACTTTCAGCGGGATCCCGCGGTGCAACGTTGGCGTCACGGCCCCCATTCTCGATGTCGGTGCGCCGCCGGCGAACTCAGCGCGGTTCGCGCAGCACGTAGCCGACGCCGCGCAGCGTGTGCAGCAGCCGCTTCTCCCCGGTGTCGACCTTGCGACGCAGATAGGACACGTAGGACTCGACGACGTTGACGTCCCCGCCGAAGTCGTAACGCCACACGTGGTCGAGGATCTTGGGCTTGCTCAGGACGGTGCCCGCGTTGATGACGAAGTACCGCAGCAGGGTGAACTCGGTGGGCGACAGCGACACCGGTTCGCCGGCCTTCCACACCTCGTGGGTTTCCTCGTCGAGCTCGATGTCGGCGAAGCTCAGGCGGGGCTGCGGCGTCACCTCGACGTCGCGCTGGGTCCGGCGCAGGATGACCCGCAGCCGCGCCACCACTTCCTCGAGGCTGAACGGCTTGGTGACGTAGTCGTCGCCGCCGAGGGTCAGGCCGGTGATCTTGTCCTGCAGGGTGTCGCGGGCGGTCAGGAACAACGCCGGGGCGTCGATGCCGTCGGCGCGCAGCCGGCGCAGCACACCGAAACCATCCATGCCGGGCATCATCACGTCGAGGATCACCGCGTCCGGCTTGACCTCGCGGGCCTTGTCGAGCGCCGTGGGGCCGTTGGCCGCGGTGTGCACCTCGAAGCCCTGGTACTTCAGGCTCACCGAGAGCAGTTCGACAATGTTGACCTCGTCATCGACCACCAACACCCGGGCCTCGGGCTTGGTGTCGGCATCCACTGGAGCTGCCATGGTTCCAATGTCCCCGCAAATGCCGGACATGGGGTCGACGGGCAGCTGTGCAGTTGCTGTGAATTCACTGACAGCGCAGAGCGCCGGTGGTGGCGCCCCGGCGGCCATACACTGGCCGTCATGAACCTCGGCAAAGCGCTCGTCGACCTCGCCACGGCGCCGGTCCGGGTGGGCCTGGTGGCCACCGAGGCCGGTCTCGAGGTCGCCGGCGGCGCCCTGAACCTGGCCAAGCGCTCCCTGGGAGACGGCGGCGACCCCGATTCGCCCTCCACCAGGGCCTACATGATGGGCTTCAACGACACCGTGGCCCGGGCAAACCGGATGGCCCGGGTCGCCGACGACCTGCTCGCCGAGGACGCCCCGTTGACCAGGGCGCTGGCCCCGGGCGGCGCCATCGACCGGCTGCTGCGTCCCGGCGGTCTGGTCGACCGGCTCACCGCGCCGGACGGGCTGCTGGACAAGCTGACCGCCGAGGGCGGCGGGCTCGAGCGCGCGCTGGCCCCGGGCGGCCTGGTCGACCAACTGCTCGACGAGGACGGGCTGGTGGAGCGGCTGTTGGCCGAGGACGGCGTGGTGGAACGCCTGCTCGCCGACGACGGCGTGGCCGACCGACTGCTGGCCGAGGGCGGCGTGATCGACAAGTTGACCGCCCGCAATGGGCCGCTGGAACAACTGGCCGACGTCGCCGACACCCTGAACCGGCTGGCCCCGGGCCTGGAGGCACTGGCCCCCACGATCGAGACGCTGCGCGAGGCCGTGACCACGCTCAGTCAGGTGGTCAATCCGCTGAGCAACATCGCCGACCGGATCCCGCTGCCGGGTCGCCCGCGCGGGCGGCGGCCGTCGACGCGGCCGGTGAGCTCGCAGCGGATCATCGAGCACGAGGACTAGCAGCCTGGTTCGCGCGAGATTGCGTCCACGGTCGTTCGCGCCTCGTCGGCCGCGACCCTGGCGGCATTTTCGTCACCGCACGCCGACCGGATACTCTGGTCCGCGGTTTCGACCCGCCTCCGTAGCTCAGTGGTAGAGCACTCGCCTTGTAAGCGAAAGGTCGTCAGTTCAATCCTGACCGGGGGCTCCACTGTCGGGCAGGTCCATGGTGGCCAGCCGCGCCGGATCGAGCAGCGCGACGACGTCGACGATCTTGCCGTCGCGCACCGTGCAGGACATCAGGCTGAGCGGCTTTCCGGTGCGGCTCCAGGTCAGGATCCCCGGATTGCCGTTGACCAGCACCCGCCGCGCGATCGTGGCCGCCCGGGCGCCCCGTTCGGCGGCCGCGAGCACGTCGGTCACCCCGAGTTTCACCACCACCCCGTGCGGCGTGTAGGTACGCCAGGTGATCTCCGGGTCGAGCAGCTGCAAGAGCGCCTCGAAGTCCCCGCTGCGCGCGGCCGCGAGGAAGGCGTCGACCACCTCGCGCTGTTGGCTTCGATCCACGTTCGATTCCGGGATGCCGCGGACCTTCCGGCGCGCCCGGCTGGCGAGCATCTTCGTCGCGTCGGTGGACTTGCCGACGATCTGGGCGATCTCGGCGAACGGGACGCCGAATGTGTCGTGCAGCACGAAGGCCAGTCGTTCGTCCGGCGCCAATGACTCGAGCACCACCAGCAGCGCCAGCCCCACAGAATCCGCGAGTGCGGCCCGCTCTTCGGGCCCGTCCTCGTCCTCGGTGACGACCGCGTCCGGCAGGTGCTCGCCGTATTGGGTCTCCGGCCGGGAGCGACGGGCGCGGAGCACGTCGATGCACACGCGTCCGACGACCGTGGTCAGCCACCCGGGGAGGCTGTCGATCGTGCCCGGCTCCTGTCGGGCCAGGCGCAGCCACGCCTCCTGGACCGCGTCTTCGGCGTCGGTGGGCGATCCGAGCATTCGGTGGGCGAGCGCGACCAGTCGGTGGCGCTGCGCATCGAACGCCGCGGCCAGCTCAGTGTCGGTGGTCATCGGATTTCGGTGGTCATGCTGGTTACCTTTCCGGGCTCGGTGCCGTCATGGATATGACGAGCCCGTTGGGGCAGACGTAACCGCGGAAGGAGTTTCTCGTGAACACCGCATTGTGGATCCTCACCGTCTTCCTGGCTGTCGCCTTCCTGATCGGTGGAGCGGCCCAGACCTTCCTGCCGAAGGAGAAGTACCGATCGCTCGCGTCCAGTCAGCACTGGGTCGACGACTTCAGCGCCGGGCATCTCAAGGCTATCGGCGTGATCAAGATGACCGGTGCGCTCGGACTGGTGCTCCCCGCGTGGACGGCCGTCGCGCCCGTGCTGGTTCCGCTGGCTGCCTGCGGGATGGCGCTGTTCATGGCCGGCGCGGCGACGACCCGGTTCCGGCGCAGCGAATGGGGCTCGATGATCGGCGATGTCGTCTTCATCGGCCTGTTCGCCTTCGTGGCCTGGGGACGCTTCGCGCTCGAGCCGTTCTCGTGACCGACCGCGGGTCCGCGCCTGCCGTCGAACCGCGCACCTCCTGGAACAATGGCCCGCATGGTCGAACAAAGCATCTGGATGCAGAAGGTCGCGGCCGATCCCGGGCATTCCCAGTGGTACATCGAACGGTTCCGAGCCATGGCGCGCGCCGGTGAGGACCTGGTCGGCGAGGCCCGCATGGTCGACGCGATGGTGCCGCGGGGTTCCCGCATCCTCGACGCCGGGTGCGGGCCCGGCCGGCTCAGCGGATACCTGTCGGGCGTGGGCCATGACGTCGTCGGCGTCGACGTGGACCCAGCGCTGATCGCGGCGGCCGAGGAAGACCACCCCGGACCGCGCTACGTCGTCGCCGACCTGGCCGAACTCGACCTGCCCGCGCACGGCGTCGTCGATCCCTTCGACGTCATCGTGATGGCCGGCAACGTCATGGCCTTCCTGGCGCCGAGCACGCGCGCCACGGTGCTGGCCCGGCTGCGCGCGCACCTGGGTCCCGAGGGTCGCGCCGTCATCGGCTTCGGCGCCGGACGCGAGTACGACTTCGGTCAGTTCCTCGATGACGCGGCCACCAGCGGGCTGACGCCGGACCTGCTGCTGTCCACCTGGGATCTGCGGCCGTTCACCGAGGATTCGGAGTTTCTGGTCGCCCTGCTGCGGCCGGCCTAGCGGGGACTCACGCAATTTGAGGTCGGCGGCGCGGTTTCCGGGCGGCCCCTCGATCAAACCGCGTCATCTCGGGGTGACGGTCATCCACAGGGTGACCGGCGAGCACGCCCCAGGCTGTGCGCAACTGTCACCCGGAGGTGACGGGTCACTGTCGAGGAGCCGCGCGGACAGCGGCGACCTCAACTGCGCGGCATTGGGTCTAACTCTCCAGCGCCTTGGCGCAACCCGCCAGCACCGCGCGGAAGTTCCACGGCAGCAAGCGAGAACTGACGGCTTGCATCGCCGCGCCGCCGCCGCGCAGCGGATGGGTGTAGCTGCTCGACCAGTCGACGTGCGTGCCGGTTCCCGACGGCGTGAACGTCAGGGTGCCGCCGTCGTGCTCGAACGTCGGGAAGGAACGCACGATCAGGTAGGTGTAGCTGTGCGGCGGGTCGTAGGCGGTGATCTCCTCGTGAAACCACATGCCCGTGCCCAGCACTTTGCGCAGCGCCCCGACCCCCACCCGGGTGTCCCGGGTGGCCCACGCCGCGCGCAGCACCAGCGGCGCGGCGGTCAGGGCGGCCGGGTCGGCCAACCAGTCGAACACTCGCTGCGGTTCGGCGCTGATCGTTCGTTGCACGTGTACATCCACCATGAGGACCTCCCGCAAAAAATGTTAGACCTCGAGCGCCCCGTAAACTCGACACCTGTCAAATGAGGCCGCCCCTGGGGAGCATCGCTGCGCCGGTAATTAACACCATCGAAGCCAGGTCAGGCTAACCTCATAAGCCACGACAGGGTTCGGCAGCAAAGAAATGGGGGAGCATGCAACCCGACCTACGGTCACTGAAGGGGGCGCGGGGATCCCGCCCGCCGGTGATCGCGGACTCCGGGTTCCAGCCGTGGCGGTGACCACCGGACCGCGGCCCGCCGCACCAAGCCCCTGGGACCGCACCCGCAGCACCGCGCTGCGCGGCGTCTCCCGAGCCAGCAAAATCCCGGGCCGCAGCGTCCGGACCATCGGCCGCGGCGTGCTGCTCGCGCTGGCCGTCCTCAGGTACGCCGTCCGAGACATCGTGACGCTGCGGCTGCCCGTCGGCGAACTGCTGGTGCAGGCCTGGACCCTGTTGCGGGTGACCGCCACCCCGGCGCTGCTGATGGCCATCCCGATCGGCGCGCTGGTCTCCGTGCAGGTGGGCGGCCTGGTCAACCAGCTCGGCGCGACCTCGATGGTCGGCGCGGCCAGCGGCTTCGGGGTGATCCGGCAGGGTGCGCCGATGGCCGCCGGGTTCCTGATGGGCGGGGTGGCCGCCGCGGCCATCGCCTCCGACCTGGGGGCCCGCCAGATCCGCGAGGAACTCGACGCGCTGCGCGCGATGGGCATCGACCCCGTGCAACGACTCGTGGTCCCACGATTCTTGGCCCTGGTGCTCATCGCCCCGCTGCTGTGCTTCGTGATCATCGCCGCCGCGGTCTCGGCGGCCTACCTGATCGCCGTCGGGATCAACGGCATCACCCCGGGCAGCTTCTGGATGTCCTTCGGTTCCTTCGCCCGCGTCCTCGACGTCTGGGGCGCACTGACCAAGACGGTCGTGTTCGCCGCCATCGTGGGCATCATCTCGTCGCTGCGCGGCATCGAGGCCCGCCGCGGGCCGCGCGGCGTCGCCGACGCGGTGAGTTCGGCCGTCGTGCTCAACGTCGTGTGCATCGTGATCGCCAACGTCTCGATCACCCAGTTGCTCACCATGTTCTTCCCCATGGAGGTCTCCTAGTGACCTCCACGCTGCCCCGGCCGCTGACCGCGCCGGCCCGCCTGCTTCGCTCGGTCGGGCAGTGGGGTCTGTTCATCGGCCAGACGCTCTGGTACCTGCCGCTGACCGTGCTGCGCTACCGCCGCCAGACCTGGCAGGCCATGAACGGCCTGGTGTGGGGGCGCGGTTCGGTGATCGTCGACGGCGGTGTCCTGTCCGTGCTGCTGATCATGGGCGCGGCCATGGGCGCCTCGGTCGCCATCGAGGCCTTCTCGGTTCTGAACATCATGGGCTTCGGCGCGCTGTCGGGCATCGTCGGCGGCGTGGCCAACGTGCGCGAGATGGCCCCGCTGGTCACCGGGATCGCATTCGCCATCCAGGCCGGTTGCCGGATGACCGCCGAGATCGGCTCCATGCGGATCTCCGGCGAGATCGACACCACCGAGGCCATGGGGCTGCGGCCCATCCCGTTCGTGGTGGGGACCCGCCTGGCCGGCGGCATGCTCTGCATGATCCCCGGCTACTTCGTGGTGCTGATCACCAGCTTCGTCGCCGCCAACACCGTCATCGAGGTCTTCCGTGACCAACCCGGCGGCACCTACCACCACTATTTCACCCAGTTCCTGTCCCCCGCCGACATCGGCTACTCGCTGGCCAAGGCCGTCATCTTCTGCGTGATCGTGACGCTGATCCATTGCTACTACGGTTACTTCGCCACCGGCGGACCGGTCGGAGTGGGCGAGGCGTCGGGCCGCGCGGTCCGCGCCAGCCTGGTGACCATCGTTGTCGTGAACTTCTGCCTGACGGTCGCCATGTGGGGACTGCAACCCGAATTCGTGTTCAAGGGCTAGGGCGCATGCTGATTCGAACCTCCCCCGAACACGAAGCCCGGATCCTGCTGCGGCTGGGCTTGGCGATCCTCGTCGCGATCGCCCTGGTCGTCACGCTGATTGTCGTCGACCCGTTCGGCCGCCGGGCCGACGACCGCAGTTCGCTGACCGTCACCACCCCCTACGTCGGGCAGGGCGTCGCCGGCGGCACCCCGGTCCTGCTGCACGGCGCGCGAGTCGGTGAGGTCACCGCGGTGGCCAGCCGACCCGAGGGTGGCGTGCGCCTGCAATTGCGGCTACAGCCCACCCCCACCCGGGGATTGACCGACACCGTGGCCATCGACTTCCGGCCCGCCAACTACTTCGGGATCACCGGGATCAACCTGATGCCGGGCCCGGCCGGCGGCGCGCCGCTGCGCGACGGCGCCCAACTGGACGTCGTGCCGCGCGGCAACTACACCATGCAGGCCTTCCTGTCCCGGGTCGGGGAACTGACCAACGGTGTCATCACCCCGGAGTTGGTCTCGGTGATCGACCGGGCCACCCGTTACGTCGACGGCCTCAACCCGATGCTGGAGACGCTGCTCCTGGTCACCGGCACGGTTACCAAAGTGCAGACCGTCAGCGCCGCACAGTTGGTGCGCAACCTGGCCGGGATCGGCGTCGCCGCACCGTCGTTCGTGGATGCGGCGACCAACCTGGCCGATCGGCTCAACAACACCGGCCTCGACGTCGACGAGCAGTTCTTCCAGGACCGCTTCCTGGCGACCATCCAGCTGGCCTCCACCGGGCTGTTCGGCACGGTGGGCAAGCTGCTGTCGTCGAACATGCGCAACATGCTGCCGGTCACCGAGGTGGTGCAGACCCTGACCCGCCCGGTACCCGGCATCGCCCAGGCCGACAACATCTCGGAGACGTTGGTGGAGTTGCGGACTCGTTTCGAGCGGATGTACGAGGGCTCCGGCGACCAGCGCGCCCTGCAGGTCCACCTCACCCTTGACCGCCTGCCCGGCGTCGCCGCACCGCTGCAGGCGATGGGGGCGACGCCGTGACCACCCACGCCGGGACCGATCGACCGAAGATCATCTCGCCGCGCGCGGCGCTGTGGCGGCTGGCGCTGAGCGCCGTCCTGGCCATCTCGCTGGGCATCGTCGTCATCAACGTGCTGCGCCAACCGGTGGACGGTGAAACCCGCCCCTACACGGCAGAATTCACCGACGCCTCCGGCGTCCAGCCCGACACCGACGTGCGGGTGCGCGGGGTGCGAGTCGGCAAGGTCGACGCAGTGACGCTGATCCGACGGGCCGGGCAGAGCCTGGCCGAGGTCGCGTTCACCATGGAGGATCGGTTCGCCGTCGTGCCGGCATCCCGGCTGGCGATCAAGTTCCAGGCCCTGACGGGGCTGCGCTATCTCGAGGTCATCGACCCCGCCGAAATCCACGCCGGCGACGGCCATCCCGAGATCGTGACGTCGGTCCCGACCACCATGACCCGACCGTCGCTGGATATCACCACGCTGTTCAACGGGCTGCAACCGGTGCTGGCCACGTTGAGCCCCGAACAGATCAACACCTTCACCGACAACGTCACCGCATTCCTGGCCGGCGACGGGCAGGGGGTGGGGCCCATGCTCGGCAGCATCCGGCAGCTCACCGAGTTCGTCACCGACCGCCAGTCGGTGATCTCCACCCTGCTGCACAACCTCAGCGCCCTGTCGGACTCGGTGGGCGGACGCTCGAAAGAGATGATCCAGCTGCTGGATTGGGCCAACCGGCCGGTCACCGCGGCGCTGGACGTGCTCGACGAGTTCCGCAAGTCCGACCTCTACGGACCGCAGTTCACCAGTGCGGTCTCGCGCCTGCTGCACAACATGGGCTTTGAGCGCGGCGAGGACGTCAGCGACGCGCTCGACCGCGCGCTGACCAACTTCAACGACGCCATCGACGGCTTCAAGATGGTGCCGGTGGTGTGGGAGAACATCGGCCCACCCTCCCAGACCGGCGAGATCGTGCCGTGCTCGCGTGGGCCGGCCCAGTTGCCGGCGACCATGGACGTGCTGCTCAACGGACAGCGGGTGGTGCTGTGCAACCCCTGAGGAGAAGGCTGGGCAGCCCGTTGCTGCTGGGGATCGTCGCGCTGATCATGGTGGCCGTGGTGGCGGTCGGCGCCGTCGTCATGTACGTCAGCCCGCCCGGGCAGCAGACGGTGGTGTTCCATACCGACGACGCCGCGGCCGTGCGCCCCGGGGACGCCGTCCGGATCGCCGGGGTGAACGTCGGCAAGATCAGGGACCTGTCGATCGAGCCCGAGCGGGTCCGGGTGCGCGCCACCGTCGACAAGGACGCCTTCGTTGGCGACCAATCCCAGATCCAGGTCCGGATGCGCACCGTGGTCGGCGGCTACTACACCGCGATCGTCTCGCTCGGCGATGAACCGCTGGGCGACAACGTGATTCCGCTGGAGCGCGTCTCCATGCCCTACAACCTGGTCCGCACCGTCACCGACGCCACCCGCGTCACCGACGACGTCGCCGCCGGCACCGTGCGCGACGCGCTGGACAACGTGCAGCGCGGCCTGTCCGGCGAGGGCAACGTGGAGACCCTGGCGGCCATCATGGACGCCGGCAACAGCCTGACCGCCGCCATCGATCAGCAGCGGGGCCAGATCTCGTCGATCCTGAACCTGTCCGACGAATACATCCACTCCTTGAGCAACTACACCGACGAACTCAAGGAACTGATCCGCAAGGTCTCGATCATCGAGCAGACGCTGGTGCTGTACTCCGACGGGTTCGGTCAGGCCCTGGCGGGCATGGGCGACGTGCTCGACGCCCTCAACCCGATCGGGCAGTTCTTCGCCGATCACCGCGACAAGTTCATCGAGAAGGTCCGCAACTGGCAGGAGATCGTGCAGACCTGGGCCGACCGCAGCGGCCTGGTGGTGCGTGGGCTGCGCCGGGTCCGCGACAAGTTGGACCGGGTGCTGGACGCGCAGAACGCCCGGCCGGATCTGCTGGCCACCGACCTGTGCATCCCGATTCCGGGGCAGGCCTGCTGATGGGCGCCGTGCTGCAGCGTGTCCTGGCCGCCGCCGCGGCGATCATCGCGGTCACCGCCCTGACCTCCTGCGGTTCGCGCACGGCGACCGCCGAGAGCTACTGCGCGGTGATGGCCGACGGGATCGGCCTGTACGCCGACAATCCGGTCACCCAGATGGGTTTCCGGATCGGCACCGTGACCGCCGTGGAACCCGACTTCGAGGTCGTCCGGGTCAGTTTCACCCTCGATACGCCGCGGCCGATCCCCGCCGATGCCAAGGCCGTGATCCGGTCGATGTCGATCCTGGCCGACCGGTCCCTGGAGTTGGTGGGCAACTACCGCGGCGGACCCGAACTGGTGGCCGGGCAATGCATCCCACCCGATCGCACCGCCACCCCGAAGAGCCTGTCCGAACTCGTCGGCTCGATCGCCACCTTCGCCGAGGCGATCAGCCCCGACGGGTCGACCAACGTCGCCGACACCGTGCGCGGTCTCGAGCAGGCGCTGCACCAGCAGGGCGCGCGCACCGGCGAGTTCCTGGCGCGGCTCTCGAGTCTTCTCGACAGCCCCGACCGGGCGATCAGCGACACCGGTTCCATCGTCACGAACCTGGCCCACCTCACCGGCGAGCTGAGTTCGGTGCGGGGCACGCTCAAGCAGGTGCTGCTGGACGCCGAGGCGACCACCGGCGACCTGGTGGTCGCCACCGACGGGGTCATGCGGATGACGCAGACCCTGCCGCTGATGGTCACCATGCTCACCGAGATGGAACGCGAACTCGGCGAGCAGACCCAGCGGGTGCTCGACACGGTCTCGGTGCCGCTGCGCAAGGCCAGCCCGCACGCCACGGCGCTGTCGGATCTGCTGAACCCGGTCCCGGGCTGGATCACCACGGCCTCCGATCGCTTCAACGACCAAGGCCTGCAGCTGAAGTGGCGCCCGCCGATGTTCCGGATCCGCACCCAGGACGGGTTACTGCTGTGCGGCATCATGAACTCGCGGGTGCCGGGCAGTTGCGCCGACATCGCGGGGACCCCGTACGCGGTGGACGTGGCGCTGCTGCAGTACGCCCTGACGGAGGCGAGCCGATGATGCGGAAGATACTGCGGCGCCGCGGCATCCTGGCCGGCGTGGTAACCACGGCGGCGGTGCTGTCGTCGTGCGCGTCGTTGTCCCCGGACTCGCTGCCCCAGAACAACGGCGACCGCGACGGCTACGACGTGGTGCTCGAGTTCGACAGCGTGCTCAACCTGCCGGACCGCGCCCGCGTGGTGATGGACGGCGTCAGCGTCGGCGTGGTCACCGCCGTCGACCTGGTCGAGGGCCGGGTCGACGTGACCTCGCGGATCAACTCCGGGGTGGTCATCCCGTCCGACATCCACGGGATCCTGCAGCAGCCGACGGTGCTCGGCGACATCTTCGTCGCCCTGCAGCGCGCCCCCGAGGCCGATCCGGCCGCGCCCCCGTTGCGGCCGGGCGACACGGTTCCGCTGGCGCACACCACCTCGCCGCCGCAGATCGAGGACACCATCGCCAGCCTGGCCAACTTCGTGGCCAGCGGTTCGATCCAGCGCGCACAGAACACCATGATCGGGCTGAACCGGGTGGCCGACACCAGCGACGTCGAACTGAGCCAAATCGCCGCGCAGGTCAGCACCAACCTGGGCGACCTGGCCGCCAACCTCGAGTCCGCCGACCTCGTGCTGGCCGGATTGTCCGACACCGCGGCGATATTGAGCAGCAAGCGCGGCGCGTTCGAGCACTGGTTCTCGCCGGCGGGCATGCTCGGCTTCGACCGGGCCACCCAGGTGACCTCCCGGCTCAGCGTAATGATCCCGTCGATCGGCAGCGTCTACAGCGGCGGCTTCTGGCTGGTCCCGATGCTCACCACCGTCGGCGACGCGATGGGCGCGGTGCAGGGCACCAAATGGGCGGTGGAAGACGAGATCCCGCGGTGGCGCAAGCTGTTCACCGGATACTTCCTGCCGCAGGACAAGTACCCGGCGATCAACATCACCTCGATCCGCGGCCCCGACGGTCGGGAGCTGTCCGGCGATGTGCACGACGTGCTCAGGATCCTGGGGGCCACCCCGTGAAGCTGCGCAACCTGTTGACCCTGACCGCGTTGGCCGCCATCGTGGTGTTCGCCCTGGGCTACCTCGGGACGTTGGGTGTGCGCCTGTCCCCACCCGAGCAACGCACCACGCTGGCGATGGACATCGACAACATCAACGGCCTGGTGGTCGGCTCCAACGTGCTGCTCCGCGGCATCCCGGTGGGCAAGGTGACCGCGATCGAACCGACGGTCGAGGCCGCCACCATCCGCTTCTACATCGACGGCGCCCATCAGGTACCCGTGGACAGCGTGGTGCGCGTGGACAACCTGTCCGCCCTGGGCGAGACCTACATCGGCCTGTTCCCGCGCCGCCCGGCCGGGCCGATGCTCGCCGACGGCGACCGGATCGCCGCCGAGGCCATCAGCACGCCGCCGACGATCTCCGATCTGGCCGTGAGCATGGGGCACCTGCTGCAGCAGTCCGATCCGGAGCAACTCAAACGCATTGTCGCCGAGGCCGATACCGCCCTGGGTGATCCGGAGACCGTGCTGCCCAACCTGGTCCGCGCGGCCACCCTGCTGCGCAACGAGGCAAGCAGCATGAACGGTCGCGGCCAGGAACTGCTGGTCAACGCGCAGACGCTGCTGCGCAATGCCGGCTTCGTCGGTCCCGTCCTGGCCAACCTGGCCCCCAGCATCGATCAGCTGGGACCGAACGTGCAGGGCATCTTCGCCGGCGCGATGAACCTCGTGCTGGCCGGCTCCCCGGAGGCCCTGGAGCGCTTCCAGGCGTATCTGACCCGGATCCAGGACTTCCTGGACACCCGCTCTCCGGACCTCAAGGTGCTGGCCGAGACGTTGCTGCCCAACGTCCGGTCCATCGGTTCGGCCCTGACCAACTTCGACACCGGGCGGCTGCTCGACAACATGCTGCGCGGGGTACCCGAGGACGGTGCCATAGATCTGCATGTCACGCTGCTCCCGCCCGAGTAGACCCGCACCATGAGAGACGTTCGACGAGAAAGGCACCCCGATGGCCGACGACAGCACTGACGACACCGACGCACCCCAGCCTGAGACCGAGCCCGAGCCCGCGGCCGAGACCGAGACCGAGACCGAGACCGCCCAGGACACCCCGAAGGATCCCGCGCCTGCGGACCCCGAACCTGCCGGGCCCCGGCAGGTCTCGCTGTCGGTGCGCACCCTGCTGGTCGGCGCGCTGGTGGCCGTGCTCGCGGTGGCCGTGGGGGTGCTGGCCTGGCTGTACATCGACGCCCGCGGCGAACTCGACACCCAGGCCCGCCAGGCCGCCGACAACGAGCACGCCCAGCAGGTCGCGCTGGACTACGCCGTCGCGGCCGCCGAGATGGACTACCGGGACCTGCCCGCGTGGAAGGGCCGGCTGGTGGCCGGCACGTCACCGGAGTTGAGCGCCAAGCTCGGCGAGGCGGCCGACTCGATGGAGCAGATCCTCGCCCCGCTGCAGTGGCAGTCGACGGCCAAACCGGTGGCCGCCATCGTGCGATCGAACGCCGGTGACATCTACGTGGTGGATGCGTTCGTCAGCGTGCTGACCAAGACCACGCAGGCCCCGCAGGGCCTGCAGTCCACCGCGACCTACAGCATCACCATCGACGGCAACAACGATTGGCAGATCACCGATGTCGGCGGTATCGACGCGGTCCTGGGTGGACGTTAGGAGTTCGACGTGACGGTGTCCGCAGAGCCGAGGTGGCGGCGCCGCGGCATGGCGCTGCTGGCGGGCGTGGCGATCGCGGTCGGCGCCGCGCTGAGCACCGCGGTGCCCGCCCTCGGCGATCCCGCCCCCGACCCGGTCGGTCACGAGCCACCGCCGCCGCGGCTGCCGGTGATCGTGCCGACCGCCTCGGACTGGCAGCCCAAGTTCCCGTTCCCGTACGACGAGTCGCGACGGCACGTGACCGAGGCCGACATCACCGCGCAGCGCGAGATGTGCCAGTGGTTCACCGCCCAGTACGACGAGTTGCTGCAGCAGATCGACCGGTTCAACATCAAACTCATCAGCCGGCACGGGAACTGGGCCGCCGACGACGTCGTGGCGCACTCCGAGGCGGTCACCGCCAACATCGACCAGTCGGTGGCGTTCCTGACCCCACGCGCCCGGGCGCTGACCCAGACCCGAACGTTCGCCGGCGACAACTACTTCCCGCTGTACCAGGGCGAGAGCTTCTACCTGATGTGGCAGCACCTGTCCAACGTGAGCGGCGGGATCCGGGCGCACCAGCCGGCCTGGTTCACCGGCCCCTCGGTGCAGCGGTTCAAGTACTGGGGCAGCAGGATCAACAGGTCCCATGTCTGTCGGTGAGTCGGTGACGCCCCGCACCCGGCGCCTCGGCGTCGCACTGGCCGCCGTGATGGGCGCCGTGGTCGGCGTCGGAACCCTGTGGGCCGCACCGGCCGCCGCCGAGGCGCAGGCCCAGCTCGACGCCGGTATCGCCGCGGTGCGCGCCGCGAGCAGCTGCCCCGCGTTGGCCCACGACCCGCTGGCGCAGCGCGTCGCCGAGCTGTCGAACCGCTCGACCGAGGACTACCTGAACCACACCGCCGAGCACGTCCCGGTCGCCGACCCGCTGTTCGTGCTGCACGACCTCGGCAGCGACGCGCAGCGGGCGGTCCAACTGCAGGGTCAGGGCCACAGCGTCGCCGATGCGCTCAAAGGTGCTTTGTTGCAGGGCAATTCGACCATCCCGGACTGCTCGTACACCCGTTTCGGCAGCAGCGTCATCGAGCACGCCGCCAGCGGACACACGCTCGTCGTGGCCGTGCTGGTCGGCTGACTCAGCGCCGGCTCAGGTCCATCCAGGGCGGGGTGAGCCACGTCCCGGCGGTACCGAGCAGGAACTTCAACGGCCCACGCTCGCAATAGGTCTGGGCATCGTCGGTCACCGCACAGGTGGTGCCCTGGTGTTCGACGAAGGTCCGCGGCGGCAGCGGGGCGTGCGCCCGGGTCGGGGGCATCCGGAAAGGCACCGTCCAGTCGTAGTGCATGGCCCGGTCGCCGGTGATCCAACCGACCGCCTGCGTACCGGGCGGGGCCCCGGGGATGTGGCCGCTGCAGGCGAAGCTGCCGCGTCCCCAGATGCCGCAGTTCTGCCCGGTCGCCGCCAGGAACCACACCCCGTCGACACCCGGGAACGTCAACGGCGCGACGTCGGCCGCATCGAAGAACCGGATGGTCGGCCAGGGTTCGGGATCCGGTTGGGCCGCGGCCGCCGGGGCGCCGGCCAGCGCGGCGAACACCGCGGCCGCCGCCGCGAACAATCGGCGCGCACCCTGTGGCATCACGACCATCCTGTGTCTGTTCCGGAGCCGTCAGCCTACCGCCGGGCCGGCACCAGTTCCTCGGGTACGTCGATGATCTCCTGGGCGAACCCGCGGCCGGCCCACAGGTAGCAGACGATTGCCAGCACCTGGACGGCCGGAACCACGAACAGCGCCCGCTCGAGGGCCATGCTGCCCAGGCTGTCCAGCAGCGCGTCGCTGATCATCCCGGTCAACAACGGCCCGGCCGAGCCGACGATGGCGCTGAAGAACAGGAAGATCGCCGAGGCGGTGGCCCGCTGCTCGGGCCGCACCAGGCGTTGGATCGCCGCGATCGACGGCGCCATGTAGGCCGTGCCGATCACGTAGGCCAGCGCGATGAACCACACCGTGGTCGCGGCGCCGTCGACCAGCAACGCGGCCACCGAGAACGGCACCATGGCCGCGGTCATGGCCGCGACCAACCACAGCAGCCAGCGCGGGTCGCGCCCGGAGAGCCGGTCGGCCAGCCGGCCCACGAGCAGCAGACCCAGGATCCCGGTCAGCCCGCTGGCCGCGCCGTACTGCCAGGCCACCTCGCCCAGCGACATGCCGCGGCTGCGCATCAGGAACGCCGGCGCGAACGTCGTCAGGGAGTACCCCGCGAACGAGATGCACGCGGCCCCGGCCACAATCGCGCGGTAGCTCGGTTTGGCCAGCAGGTCCCACCACCGCGTCGCGTCGGCGTCGGCAACCGGCACCGGGTCGGCGGGCAGCGACTGCCGCGGGCCCAAAAGCACCAGCACCAGCGGGGCCACCAGGATGCTGATCACGCCCATCACGATGAAAGCGCTTCGCCAGCCCAGCGATTCGGCCAACAGCCCGCCACCGATCAGGCTGGCGGCACTGGCCAGCGGGATCGACAGGGTGATGACGGCCAGCGGCGCCGCGCGCTGATGCGGGGCGAAGTTGCGGGCGACGTAGGCGTGGGCGGCCGGGGTGCTGCCGGCCTCGCCGACCGCGACGCCGACCCGGGTGAGGACCAGTTGGAAGCCGGACTGCACCCAACCGCCCAGCACCGTCATGGCGCCCCACAGCGTCAGGCACGCCGAGACCACCAGCCCGAAGGCGCCGCGGTCGGCGATCCGGGCGATGAAGATGCCCAGCACCGCATAAACAACCAGGAAGCCGAAGCCGTTGATGATGCCGATCTCGGTGTCCGACAGGTCCAGATCGGCCTTGATGGGCTCGGCCAGCACGGCCGGCAGGAAGCGATCGGCGTAGTTCAGCGTCCCGACCACGGCCAGCAGGGCGACGGCGGCCCAGGCGCGACGGGGCGGGTGGGCGCCGGCCGGCGCCGCCGGAGGCGTCATCGACGGGTCAGACGACGCCGCGCAGTCCGTCGGCGCCGAACGCCGGTTCCAGCAGACTCGAGATGTCCGGGCCGCGGCGCAGTCCGTGCCCGCCGTCAACGTTGATGACCTGCCCGGTGACGTACTCGGCGGCGTCCGACAACAGAAACATCGCCACGTTCGCGATGTCCTCGACCTCGCCGACCCGCGGCAGCGGGGTGCACTGGCGGTAGTCCTCCAGCGTGGCGGGCAGTTCCATGATGGGCCCCACCATGTCGGTGCGGGTCAGGCCCGGGCGAATCCCGTTGACCCGCACCCAGGACGGGCCCAGCTCGTCGGCGGCCAGCCTCAGCAGGGCGTCCAGCGCCGACTTCGCGGGGCCGTAGGCGCCGAACCAGCGATGCGTGTTGCTCGCCGCGATCGAGGAGATGCCGACGAACGATCCGCCGCCGGCGCGGACCATCTCGCGCGCCGCGTGCTTGAGCACGTACATGGTGCCGTTGACGTTGAGGTCGACGGTGCTGCGCCACAGCTCCGAATCGGTCTGGGTGATCGGGCCGATGGTGTGGCTGCCGCCGGCGCTGTGCACGACCCCGTGCAGCCGGCCGTGCCACGCGGTGGCCGCCGCGACCGCGCGGGCGACCTCGTCCTCGTTGGTGACGTCGGCGGGCTCGTAGGCGATGTCGCCCGGACCCCCGGCGCCCTTGATCTCCTCGGCGGCGGCAGCGAGCCGGTCGGCGTTGCGGCCGAGGATCATCACGTTGGCGCCCGCCGCGACCAACGCCGCGGCCACGCCCCTGCCGATCCCGCTTCCACCACCGGTGACCAGGTAGGTCCGGTCCTCGAACGACAGCTGCACGCCAGACCCCTTCGGCCGAATTGGAACAGGTTCCAGTAAAGCTATACGGCGTGCGCCGCCGGCGTCAGGGAATGTCCTTGCGGGCCGGCTGGGTGGGCTTGGCGGTCCGCCAATCCTCGACGTCGGGCGCCTGCGCCACCGGGAAGCGGTTCTCGTTGTGGGCGGCCCAGTGGGCGTGGCCGAGCTCATGGATGTGGAAGGCGTGCCGCAGCGCCTCGCTGAAGCCCATCGCGTCGGAGGCCGCGTTCACCGAATCCTTGACCAGCAGCGCCGCCATCGTCGGCCGCTCGGCGATGCGGCGGGCGAACTCCAGCGTCTTGTCCTCGAGCTCGTCGACCGGGAACACCTTCGAGACCATGCCCAGGCGGTGGCCCTCCTCGGCGTCGATCGAGTCGCCGGTGAGCAGCAGTTCCTTGGCCTTGCGCGGACCGAACTCCCACGGGTGGCCGAAGTACTCGACGCCGGGCATGCCCAGCCGGGTGGCGACCACGTCGCTGAACTTGGCGTTGTCGGCGGCGACGATCAGGTCGCAGGCCCACATCAGCATCAGGCCCGCGGAGATCGCGTTGCCCTGCACCGAGGCGATGGTGATCTTGCGCAGGTCCCGCCAGCGGCAGGTGTTCTCGAAGTAGTAGTGCCATTCCTGCAGGTAGAGCTTCTCCACCATGCCCGGCCGGGTCGCGCCGTCGGACGCGTAGCTCGGATGCATGCCCGGTCCGGGGGTGCGTTCGGCCAGCGCCGCCTCGGAGCCCAGGTCATGGCCGGCCGAGAAGTTCTTGCCGCGCGCGGCCAGGATGATCACCCGGACCTCGTCGTCGGCCTCGGCCCGCCGGAATGCCTCGTCGAGCTGGACCAACAGGGTCCGGTTCTGGGCGTTGTGCTCGGCGGGGCGGTTGAGCCAGACCCGCGCGATCCGGCCCGAATCGAGGGTCTCGTAGGTCACGAACTCCGGGGTACCGCCGGCCGGAGGGGTGCTGTCGGTCTGCTGGGGCGTCGCCATGAATGCACTTTACGACTTCCACCCAGACCGTAAACCGCCGGGCGGCTCGAAACGGGCGTCGGCGATGTTCAGCTTTAGGACGCGGGGGCGTGACGTCGCTAGAGTTATGTCATGGCAGCGAAAACAAACCCCTCAGAGATCGTCGACGTAGAACCGTTGGCCGACGACACGGCCAGCCAGGCGCGACGTGTGGTGGCGGCCTACGCCACCGACGCCGACGAGTGCCGGGTGTTCCTTTCCATGCTCGGCATTGGACCGTCGAAGCTCGAGGCCTAGGTGGCGCCCGGGGAGGGACAGCCCGCCCCCTCCGGGGACTCCGACTTCGTGGTGGTCGCCAATCGGTTGCCGATCGACATGGAACGGCATCCCGACGGCAGCGTCACGTGGAAGCGCAGCCCCGGGGGGTTGGTCACCGCGCTGGAGCCACTGCTGCGTAAGCGCCGCGGCGCCTGGATCGGTTGGGCCGGTCTGGCCGAGGATGACGTCGACACCATCGACGAGCCGATCATCGAGGAAGATCTGCGTCTGCAGCGAGTCCGGCTGAGCGCCGAGGACATCGCGCAGTACTACGAGGGCTTCTCCAACGCCACCCTGTGGCCGCTGTACCACGATGTGATCGTCAAGCCCGAGTACCGCCGCGAATGGTGGGACCGCTACGTGGTGGTCAACCGCCGCTTCGCCGAGGCCACCGCGCGCACCGCCGCGCACGGCGCCACCGTGTGGATCCAGGACTATCAGCTGCAGCTGGTGCCCAAGATGCTGCGCATGCTGCGGCCCGATCTGGTCATCGGCTTCTTCCTGCACATCCCGTTCCCGCCGGTCGAACTGTTCATGCAGATGCCGTGGCGCACCGAGATCACCGAGGGGCTCCTCGGCGCCGACCTGGTGGGCTTCCACCTCGCCGGCGGCGCGCAGAACTTCCTGGTGCTGGCCCGCCGGCTGATCGGGGCCAACACCTCCCGCGCGTCCATCGGTGTGCGGTCCCGGTTCGGCGAGGTGCAGTACGGCTTCCGCACCGTCAAGGTCGGCGCCTTCCCCATCTCGATCGACTCCACGGCGCTGGATCAGCGCGCCAAGAACCGCGACATCCGCCGCCGGGCCCGCGAGATCCGCGCCGAGCTGGGCAATCCGCGCAAGATCCTGCTCGGCGTCGACCGGTTGGATTACACCAAGGGCATCGACGTGCGACTCGAGGCGTTCACCGAGCTGCTCGAGGAGGGCCGCGCCGACCGCAACGACACCGTGTTGGTGCAGCTCGCCACGCCCAGCCGCGAGCGGGTGGAGAGCTACCGCATGCTGCGCGACGACATCGAGCGCCAGGTGGGCCACATCAACGGCGAGTACGGGGAGGTCGGCCAGCCGGTGGTCCAATACCTGCACCGCCCGGTGCCGCGCGATGAGCTCATCGCGTTCTTCGTCGCGGCCGACGTGATGCTGGTGACGCCGCTGCGCGACGGGATGAACCTGGTGGCCAAGGAGTACGTGGCCTGCCGCAGCGACCTCGGCGGCGCGCTGGTGCTGTCCGAATTCACCGGCGCCGCTTCCGAACTCCGGCGCGCCTACCTCGTGAACCCGCACGACCTGGACGGCGTCAAGGACGCGATCGAGGCCGCGCTGAATCAGACCGCCGAGGAGGGCCGACAGCGGATGCGCACGCTGCGGCGCCAGGTGCTGACCCACGACGTGGATCAGTGGGCGCGCTCGTTCCTCGACGCGCTGGCCGGAACCCGCGACGACTCCTGAAACCCGTTGCGCCTCAGATGGGCGTGATGTAGTTGATCAGCCACTTGCCGTCGACCTTCTGGTAGTCGACGCGCAGGCGGCTGCCGTCGTAGATCGGCTGCTTGGACTCGTCGGTGACCGTGCGGTTCATGAACACCAGCACCGAACCGGACGTGCGCCCGGCCTCCAGCACCCCCGCGCCGACGACGTTGGCCTGGCTGACCACCTGACGATCGCGGGCCTGCGGGATGATCTCGTTGGCGGAGCGGTCCCGGAACTCTCGGCGGTACTCCGGGGTGAGCAGGTCATAGGCCTCGGTGAGGCTGCGTTCCACGGTCTGGTAGTCGTAGCCGAAGATCTGCGGAACCTGTTCGGCCGCAAGGCGAGCCAGCTCGGCCCGGGCGCTCTGCGCCGCGTTGGTCTCGACCCGGTCCCAGTACAGTCCGCCGAACCAGCCGCCCAGCGCGATGATCGCCGCGGTGACGACCACCGACACCGCGACCAACAGGCCTCGCGTTGCCCGCCCCATCAGTTGCCCCCGTCCGGATAGCGCAGATCCCAGCCCGTCATGCGGCCGGCGTCGTCCTCGTGCACGATGACGCGCAGCCGGTAGGCCTGGGAGGGTTTGTTGACCCCGTCGATATCGGTCACTGTGACCCGCACCGCGACCAACACGGACGCGTTGTCGCGATCCTCGTCGATGTCCTCGAGCGCGGCGCCGTTCACCACGGCCTCCGAGGTGGCGTTGGTGTCCCGGAACAGCGCCTTGAGATTCTCGATGTTGCCGGGCTGGCTCATCATGTCGCGCAGCGGTCCGCTGGTGCCGTCGACGAAACGGTTCACGCTGTCGTCGATGGTGTCCGGGGTGTAGGAGAACATGTTCACCACGGTCTGCTCGCCGGTGGCGACGAAGCGCTGCTCCCGCGCCGCCGTGGCGTCCGCGGCGTTCTTCTGCGCCAGCAGCACTCCGGTCGCGGTCCCCAACACCGCCAGCAGCACCACGCCGACGGCGGCGGCGATGCCGGCGACCGCGCGCCGGTGGGGTTGCCGGCGGGCCGGCGGGCCGGCGCCGAGGGGCGTCGAGGACGGCTTGGCGCTGCTGGGGGCCTCGACGCGGCTCGTCACGGTGGTGGCCGCGGCCGGTTCGGAGGTGGGCCCCGCGGCCCGGGACGCACGCCGTCGAAC